>CAYJRY010000001.1:0-18079 GCA_964372855.1 uncultured Gammaproteobacteria bacterium
CAATGGAAGTTACAGAATATCTTGCTCAAAGTAATGGAAATGGGCGTGTAGTATTAAAAGCTAGGGGGTTATCTTTAGGAGAACTGATTTTATATTTGGATAGAGAGCAAATTAAACGGTTCTTTGACGAAGCAACATGGAGAACAAGAGGAGTACATTCAAAAGATATGCCTAAACCAGAATGGTTTTTCGTACAAGAATTTATCGAAACACCTGGAGATAGATTTACTAGCTATAGATGGTGTTACACTCGATGGTATTAACATTTGCCCACACATTCCAGAAGATAATTGCAATTGCCGTAAACCTAAACTTGGTCTTATTGAGAAAGCTGTGCAAGACCATAATTTTGATCCTAAAGCAAGTTTTGTTATTGGTGATAAAGCAATCGATATTGAGATGGGACAAAATATGGGCTCACAAACTTTTTTGGTACGTACAGGTTATGGTGCTGAAGTTGAGAAACAAAATGTGGTTAAACCTGACTTTATCGTTGATGACCTTGAACAAGCTGCAAACATGATTGAGACAATTGTTGGATAAATTCAATTATAATTTTTGTCAAGAAAATTTTTAAGGAAGTATTCTGTTGTTGATAGGATACTTTGATATTGTATCTGTCTTTTTCTCCTCATTAAAACACTATTTTTCTCGACAAATGTTTGTAGTTTTGGATGTTGATATCGCACTTTAAAACTGACTACTTTATAACCAAGTCTCATTGCTGTGATGATAGGGAAAATGATAGCATTGGACCAAATATCCATTTTTTGAATTTTGTCTTTAAATTGATAACTTTTTTGAAAGATGTTAATTAATTTTGGATCATTTTTGAAAAACTTTGGCCCAAACCAAATATCCAATTCTTCTTCATCTTTGGAAATTAACTCATGTTCTTTAAGCTTACTATTCCATCTCTTGTTTGCGGACTCTTCAATTTTGGCCTGAAAAGATGGATAAGTAGAAAAAGATTTCTTGTCTCTTTTCGGAACAACAATATCTGCTTTGTTGTTTAATATGGGTATAACTGCTTGAGGTAAAGTATTTTTAATAATATCAATTTTTTCCGGTTCTAACCAGCAAATAACCTTGACTCCCTTCATTTTACTTGCTAGATTAAAGCCATATTGCCGACTAGGACTAAGTTTTTTGTTTTTAGAACGAATAACTTTGATTCCAATTCTGGTAATTTCTTTTATAAAAATACTAGAACTTCCTGCATCGATTAAGACAATTTGAAATTTTTTCTTTTTTGCTTCATTTAGCATTTCTATTGCTAAATCACCACGAATCTTGTCTACCTTTAATTGTTCTATAGAGTTATTTTTAAGAACCCCCGGATACCAAAAAGGATAAAAAGTAGTAGTTACAATTGCTATAGTTCTAGTGGAAATATTAGTTTTAAGATTATTTAGCATTCGTAATTGCCCATCTTATCTTTTGATCAACCAGCTGCGGGATTAAGAGGGGATCAACCATTTCTCCTGTTTTTTCCTTAATTCTCTGAGCTAATCTTTGTTCGATTTGATGACTAACCACAGCCATTGCATCATGGTTATTCATGCCTTCAAAATCTGAACCATTTAATTCTTTTCCAATTTCTTCAGAAATCTTCCTATAAGTTGGTTTAGCTTTATTTTCTGCTGCGCGATAATCAATAATATTGGCCCAACGACCATGCCTATCTGTATAAATTGGTCTTACCCAATCGCTACCAACTGAACAGTCATCAACATAATGGACTATTAAATAAGCCAAATCTTCATCTGACAAAGTCTCTTTGTCCAAAATTCTTTTCGTTTCAATTAACTGAGGTGCATATCCGCCAGGAGAGCTAGCAAGTCTTATTACCAACTCGCTAAAACCTGCTGTTTTTAGCATATTTTCAGATTTTTTTTGTTCAGATTTAACTGCTGTTAAAGGTGAAGTTCCATTCTCGTTAGCAAGTCTTGTTACAGTAATTTCCTGCTTTTTATGGAAATCATGCAACACAGCTGCAATTTTTATATAAGAAATTAAATCATCGGGCAACCCTACCCATCTTCCTAAAACATCCCCACGAGCAACTTCAACCAAACAATGCTCTGTTACATTGCCCCAATCGCGTTTTAGCGTTTCTGGATTTTTTGCCAACTGCCCCGTGGCTTGGTGCATTCTTATCCCATCTCTAACGCTAAGCCCCACTCGTACCCAAAATCTTCTTTTCTTCTCAATTGGATTAGTTAATTGATCTTCTTTCATGTTATTGATCTTATGAATTCACCTATAACCTCCCATGAAGTCTTTTTAAAGGACACAAGCACTTGAGATGCCTTTTTATTATCTATATCTCCTGCATTGTATATATAATTTCCAAAACAAACTTTATTACCAAGTAATTCTGATATTTGGAAAAGGCTAATATTTTTTGACGATGACAAATTATATACTCCCTGCAAATTTTTATCAATACCAATCTTTACAAATTCTAATATATCTTTGTGTAAAATAAAATTAAATACGGATTCGGAAGATAAAGTGAGTTTTGGATTTTTTTCTTTCATTATTTTTATCAAACTATTCTCTCTGATGTCTTTACCAAGAAGCGCTGAACATCTTAGTATCAAAAAGTTCTGACAAAGATTTTGAATTAAGCTTTCTGACATAATCTTGGTTATTGCATAAATGCCGGATATTTGATTTATATCTATTACTTCATTTTCAGAATGTTTTCTATTATCTTTTGGATACACATCAACTGATGAAATATAGACAAATTTTTTATGTGGAATGTTGGCTAATTTTTTTGTTAAAAATACATTGTCTAAAAGATATTGATAAAGATTTTTGGAATTAATCTCGCGTGTTTGATTAAACGCGCAATGAATAATTACATCTGTTTCTTTAACATTCATTCCATCTCTATTAAAAGAAACTCCCCCTAATTGATCATGAAGATACTTGCCTAAACCACTTCCGGAACCTGTAATTAAATAATTCACGAAATATATTATAACATTATCTTTGAAAGAAAGATTAAAAAATGATAGGATACGAGAATTAAGAGATTACATTTTCCACGATATATGAGAAACTCAAAAGAAGCTAAAAATGGTGAATCTATTGTTGGCACATACTCCAAAGAGAAAACTGATCAAGTTGTAGAAATTGGAATTTTGGCACTCAGAGCAGCTAAGTCTGTACATGATCGGCTAGGTGAAGATGGCCTAACAGTAGTTCCCTCGCTTAATCAATTTGGCGAGCAAGCTTTAAAAGCTGATATTGAAACAGAAAAAGCAGTGTTAGAAGCTCTAAGAAAATCTGGGTTACCAATCAGGGTTGTCTCCGAAGAGCATGGCACTACAGATCTTTCTGGAAAACCTGAATTCCTAGGAATACTTGATGGCATTGACGGAACGTCCCAATATAGAGAAGGCAGGAACAAGCTTAGATATGCAACTATGCTAGGAATAGCGTTTGGGGCAGATCCAAGATATAAAGATTATTTATTCTCAGGTTTTATGGAACATTCAACTAACAGGTTATGGATTGGGCTGAGAGGACAAGGAGGCTTCTTAGTTGACTCAGACGGCAATAGAACCCAAATCCATACATCGGATAAAACAATTTTTGATGAATCAGCTCAAATTTATGCGCTCACACCTAAATATAGTGATACAGCTAAGAAATATTTGACAAATCTTACAGAAAATTTTCAGACCCATACTATTGTAAGTTTAGCCATATCATATGCGGATGTAGCCTCAGGTAAGGCTGATCTGGAGGTAGGAGTAACTAGAAAACGTAACTTAGAACAGATGATTGCTTATGGATTGATTACAGAAGCAGGAGGAGTAATGGTTGATATAAATGAGAAAAGTATTGCTAACCAAAAATACTTAAGTTGGGGACAAAAAAGAGCTCTTCTTTACGTTACTGCCGCAACACAAGAGCTAGCCAGGAGTTTTATAAAAAACTGCTTTGCTACTTCTGTCTAAAAACATTATACCTCTTATTTAAATTGGCCTTGTTTTTTAAGTACCACTCTATGGTCTCTTTTATTCCTTGCTCAAGTGAGATGCTTGGTTTAAATCCAAGAAATTTTTTTGCGCGTGTGGTATCCATCAGTCTTTTCTTATCACCTGTAGGCTTATTTTTATCCCAAACAATTTTGACCGGCCCTTTTGAAACATACTTGGCAATCGTCTCTGCAATTTGTTTTATTGTCACACCACGACCACTACCTAAATTAACTGGTTCATTAATTCCTTTTTCCAAAGCCAATATCATTCCGCGGGCAACATCCCGGCAATAGATAAAATCGCGAATCGGCGTCCCATCCCCCCAGACCACAAGCGGATTTTCTCCGCCTAGTGCGCGAGCGATTAGGGATGGTATTACCATGGCATTCTCAGGATCGAAATTGTCGTTGGGACCGTAGACATTTGCTGGTCTTACGATACAAATCTTATCCCAACCGTATTCTATTCTATAAGCTTCTGCTTGAAGTTCTCCCATTCGTTTTGCCCATCCGGCAAATTTGTCATTAACAGATGGAAAAGTTTTCCAGACCGAATCTTCATGAAAAACTTTAGATGGGGCATATACTCCAATGGTACTCGTGTAAAGAAAGCGTTTGACGCCACAGCGTCTAGCCGCCTCCATCATATTGGTATTAAAAAGAATTGTGGGAACAAAGAAACTTGCCGGGCGCTCGGATGTCATTTTCGGAGACCCTTTTATACCGGCAAGATGGAATACATAATCCATTCCTTTTGTTACTTTCAGACAATTATTAATGTCTGTAAGATCCATCCTTAAAAATTCAGCTTTGGCATGTGCACGTGATCGATCATCCAAAGAAACAATTGTCACCTTGGCTCCTTTCTCAATAAGCATTTCAACCAGAGGTCTTCCTATTAAACCAGTCCCGCCTGTGACGAGTATTTTTTTACCCTTGTAAAAAGAGCTCATAAAATATTCTCTTTATACCACTCAATTGTTTTTCTAATTCCTTTTTCAAGAGAAGTTTTAGGTCTAAAGTTATATTTTTTCTTTGCTTTATCAATATTAACAGCTAAGTTAAATTTAATTGTAGGTTTTGAGGTATCAAACTCAAGCTTCATTTTTTTACCTGATGCCTCAATTATCTTGCCTACAACTTCTTTCACAGAAAAAGACTTACCCAAGCCTACATTGATTAACTCAAATCGAGCTTTTTGCTTCATCAAAATAATTTCAACAAAATCAACTAAGTCAGAAACATAAAGTAAATCTCTTTTTTCTGATCCCTTCCCCCAAACAATAATTTTATCGTCGGAAGATTTTAACACTTTAGTAATTGTTGCTCCAAGAAAATGAGATTTATCCAAATCGTATTTATCAAAGGGTCCATAAATATTTGAGTGTCTTATGGCAGTGTATTTTGTATTGGAAATCCTTGAGTAAAATTCGCACATTTTCTCAAGATATACTTTCGTCCACCCAACACCAAAATATTTATCCGTAATTTCGTAGTTAAAATCTTGTTCTTTAACAGGAGTATTTTTGCTCGGATACATTACTGTGCAGCTGAAAAAAATGACATGTTTTACTTTATTATCAAAGCATGATTTAAAAATTAAACTATTCATAATGGCATTATCTGTTACGTGAATGTATGGTTTTGTGACTATATCTTTTGATCCTGAGGTGACTGCTGCTCCCTGGATTACAATATCCTTTCCCTTTATTATTTGATTAACTTCATTTTCCTCTGTTAAATCAACACGACTCAATGAAACTCCTTTTATATTAGGCTTCGTTCCAAAATAAGTGCCATATACCTTCATATCGCTTCTTTTTGCCAGTCTTTCTGCAATATTTCTACCAACGAACCCACTCGCCCCACAAATTAATATTTTTGTCTTTTTCATTTTGAACTTTTTAGATTATTGAGGATCTCGCACAACTTATAAATTTTCTTTTCTTCTAAGGTTGGATAGTTACCAATATAAAATCCATAAAAGTGTATGTGGTCAACATTTGGATATTTTTTGTACTCTTGATCACCAACGATTTTGCGCAAATAAGGCTGTCTCAACTGATTTCCTCCGCCTGAGGTACCCCTTCGAAATTCAACGCCCCAATATCTAAGCGTCTTCATAACTTTTTCTGCAAATGCCGGATTAGGTTTTTTTATAACCAGTACAAAAGCATAGTTGCAGCTTCCCTCAAGCTCAAAGTCTGTTTGGTATATGTTAGGATCAAGGTTTGATAAAAATATTTTTAAATTTCTTGAACGAATTTTATTGTTTTTATCAAGTCTTTTAAGACCAGATATTCCTATGACAGCGCTTATTTCGTTGGAACGCATATTATATGCTGGGTATGCAAAAATAAAATCTGGATTTAGATCCGGATATTTTTTTTGATAAGCAAGTTTTAACGACTGGGAGTCTGCCTCGCGTACCATTCCATGAGCGCGAAGCATTCTTACAATTTCGTAGATATCCGGATCATTTGTCGAGACCATTCCGCCTTCAATAGTGCTCATATGATGCGCGTAGTAGAAAGAAAAATTCGATATAAGACCAAATGTGCCGACCTTTCTGCCTTTGAAAGTTGCTCCGTGAGATTCACAAGCATCTTCAATAAGAGAAATCTTCCTTGCGCGCAGTGTGTCTAATAATTTTTGAGTGAGAGCGTTGTATCCCAAGATATGCGTCATGAAGACAGCTTTAGTATTGCGGTTAATTTTTTTCAAAACTTGCTCGTTATCCATCCCAAGCGTCCTTGGATTTATATCAACAAATACCGGTTTGAAACCGCTTTGAATAACTGATGCGATATCAGATACCCAAGTTAACGGAGGAACTATTATCTCACCTAAGCCATACATTTCCCGAATTGCTAAAATGCTTAAGAGATTGGCTGATGCACCCGAGTTAACCAATACGCTATATTTAACCCCTAGCCATCTAGACCATTCCTCTTCAAATTTTCGTACATTTTTTCCTTGTGTGAGAATTAGATTGTCACTAGATTTTAAAAATTTTACAACAGCATCTAAATCTGTCCTTGTTATATTATCTTCCATGAGTTTCCAGTTTAATTTTTTCATCTCGTTTGAAAGCCCTCCTTACAAGGTAAAAAACTAACGAATAGCCAAACTTTATTAAAACATAACTTTCTAATTAAATTCATTTAAAAAGGTCCTTTAAATTCAATTTCTTTCAAATCAACTTGCTCCGATGGAACCCACTTATTTTTTCGTCCATTCACTAAATCAAAAGCAGCGGAGGCAATGTCGCTTCCATCAGGGTAATAAATTTTTTCAAGTGGAGGAGTCGGAGGACACGTAACAGGAGCAAAACCCATACGATGAACTTTTATTTCTCTTTTTCCTTGTAATTTTTCTAAAACCGAAGAAATAATTTCACTGCCTGCCCCGCACCTTATCCAGTCGTTGTCCACAACAATTAATCTACCAGTTTTATTTACAGATGCAACAATCGTATTAATATCGAGTGGAGACAACCAAATTGGGTCTATTACCTCTGCTTTGATCCCTACACTTTCAAGATACCGCGCAGCTTTCTGGCATTCAAGTTGCATATAAGAAATTCCAACAAGAGTTATATCTGTACCTTTTACCGTAATCCTTGCTTTACCTGGAGGAACTGTATATGACTTTTTAGGAACATATCCTTTTTGAAAATGCAGAATTCTATGTTCAATATAAATTACAGGATTATTATCTCTTAGGGCTTGAGTAAGACAGCCTTTAGCGTCGAACGGGGTGGTGGGTGCAACTACTTTTAAACCCGGAACATGCATAAAAAATGAGTATAAGCTTTGGGAATGTTGTGCGCCTTGGCCCCAACTTTTTCCTATCATCGAACGTACAACTAACGGAATATGAACTTGACCTCCATACATATAGTGGCTTTTGGCGGCAATGTTGATAATCTGATTCATCGCAAGCATCATAAAATCCATACGAATATGTATATGGATGGGCCGCAACCCAGCTTGTGCCATACCTATTGCAACACCGGTCATGGCGTCCTCTGAAAGCGGGGTCCCGAATACGCGTTCATGTCCATACTTTTGGACCAAACCGAGAGTTGTCCCTTGAATAGCTTTTGGATCATCGACATCAAGACCAAAAACAACAACAGATTTGTCTTTTGCCATTTCTTGATCGCTTGCTTCGCGTATCGCTTCAATAAAAGTGAGATTTCGCTTCATATTAATTTTTAAAAACATCAGTAAATAATTCAGAACTTTTCGGGAACGGACTTTTTTCGGCATATACAAATGCCTCAGCAATTTCTTCTTCAACTTCCTTTTCAATTTTTTGACGTTTTTCTGGCTTAATTAGCAAGGCTAGTTTGTAAAGAGGATCGTTTTTTAACCAAGGTTCTGCCTCAGTTCTTGTTCTATATCCCAAATGGAAATCTTCATTTGGACCCACGTGTTCCTTTAAGCGATACGTTGTACATTCAAAGAAAAAAGGACCTTTTTTTCCAGATCGTAAATCTTTAGCAGCATTACCAATATGCTGGTATATTTTGAAAATATCATTACCTTCTATTCGCTCTGAAGGTATTCCGAATGCTTTAACCTTTTCCCAAATTTTTGGATTTGCCTGCCTTTTAGCTTGATGGGTATGAATGGCATAAAAATTATTCTCACATACAAATATAACAGGGAGACTTTTAAGTGCAGCAAAATTTATACTTTCATAGAAAACTCCTTCGTCCACTGCCCCATCTCCAAAAAAACTTACCACTATTGACGTGCTTTTCTTAATTTTTAAAGCATAGGCGAAGCCAACGGCTTGTGGGATAGTTGTTGCTACCACTGCAGATCCCCCCATTACACCAGCAGATACATCAATAAGATGCATTGAGCCTCCTTTTCCTTTTGCACAACCGGTTGCTTTCCCGTAGAGTTCTGCGATCATTTTTTTTAAATTTCCGCCTTTTGCCAAGTAGAGTGCATGACCACGGTAAGTTCCAAAAACTATATCTTTAGAATCTAAGGCAAGGCATACCCCCACCGATACCGCCTCCTGTCCAATCGAAAGGTGTACTGGACTTTTAATTTTGTCCATAGGATAGACTCTTGCGATCTCTTCTTCTACGCGTCTAATTCTATACAATGAATGGTACATTTTTTCATTCATCATTTTTGCTTTTTTGCTTGCTCTCTCCAATAGGATAATAGTTCAAAGATACTCTCATCAAAGGAGTAGCGAGGCTTCCAACCAGTTTTTTTCATAAATTTTTCAACATAAGGTATCTGAAGTGTAACATCAGCTGGACGAAGAAGTGTTGGATCAAGCTGGGTCGGAATTTTAACTTTAGCCATTGAAATTAATTTTTCTAAAAACTCTCCTACCGTCATGGTAGTTGTACCTCCAATATTATAGACCTCGCCAGGTTCGCAGTAAACTACTGCATCCCAATATGCTTTCATTGCATCTCTTACATCTACAAAAGTGCGAACAGAGTCCAAATTTCCATGAACCAATTTGTCCTGCAGACCTTCCTCAATCCAAGCTACCTGTTTTGCAAAAGCAGAAGCAAATAAATCAGACCGCCGGGGATTTAAATACGCAAACATGCGTGTACGAATAATTGGCATCTTATAACTTATAAAATAACTCCATCCTAATAAATCTTGTGCTGTTTTCGACACAGCATAGGGACTTGCTGGTCTCAGGGGGGTTTCTTCTGTGATTGGTACATATTTCGGATCTACCTGTCCATAGACTTCTGATGTAGAACAAAGTTGAACAATAGGAAAGTTACCGCCCAGTCTTATCGCCTCAAAAAGATTAGCCGTGCCTATAATATTGTTATTTAATACTGCAATTGGGGTTATAAACGATGTTCTGACGTTTGCATGAGCTGCTAAATGAAAAACAACATCAGGCTTTACTTTTTGTAAAACCGCAGTTATAGAACCCATGTCCATTAAATCTGCTTCATGCACGCAAACCTTTTTGTAAACTTTGCTTAAATTATCTACCGTTGTGGAATGCCAGCGGGAAATTCCATGTACTTCCACTTTTGGGTGATTATTCACTACATATTCAGCTAAGTAACTCCCACCTGAGCCACTTATTCCTGTTATAAGTATTTTTTTAATTTTATTTTTTTTGCTCATTTGAAATAAGAATAATCTTCCTCCTGATCATAAAAAATAATTTGGGATCCTTCATGCTCGAATTTGAAAGGTACATAAAGAAGTTTATTAAACTCTCTTCTGACTCTTGCTTGACGAGAGGGAGGAACAAAGAGTAAGAGAAATCCTCCTCCTCCTGCGCCGATAATTTTGCCTCCAATTGCTCCTTTTGATCGAGCGCTCAGATATATATCATCGATAAAAGAATTCGAAATAGAAGAACTTAAGGAACGCTTAAGATTCCAAGCTTCATGTAAAAGATTTCCGAAATCACCTATGTCCTGCTTGCTGTTTAAGATGTTTAAAGCCTGAACAACCATTTCATTCATAGCATTAAGCTGTTCTTTTTTTTGTTTAATACCTGGAACAAATGTTTTAGCTATATCCGAGGCGGTACGAGTCATACCTGTATAAAAAAGCATCAGGTAGGTTTCCAATTCCTTAATCCGTTTTGAGGGAAGTGTGACTGGTCTAACCTTGATTTCTCCATCTTTTTGAAAAGTAACATGCTTTAATCCACCATATGCAGCTAGTACTTGATCTTGCGATCCAACTGTTTCTTTAAGAACATCTCGTTCCATATGAATACCTTCTTTGGCTAATGTATGTTTACTTGGCATATGACCTCGCAATGCATAAAGGGCATGTATTAATCCCACTGTAAAAGAAGAGCTTGAGCCTAGTCCGCTACGGGCTGGCAAATCTCCATCATGATGTATCTCTAAACCTTGTTTCACTTTAAAAAAACGTAAGATTTCCCGTACCGATGGATGTGTAATTTCTCCAATAGTTTTGCAACTTTCAATTTTAGAATAAGCAATTCTATATTTGTGATCAAAAAATGGAGGCAAGTATCTGACAGTAAGGTAACAATATTTATTAATCGAGGTAGCTAAAACAGAGCCACCATTTTTTTTATACCACGCTGGATAATCAGTTCCTCCGCCAAAAAAAGAAATCCGAAAAGGAGTTCTACTTATTACCATATCTTAATTTTTTTGCACCAAAGAGATGATTCTCTACAATCTCACATATTATGTGTTCAATAGCAATATGAGATTCTTGAATATATTGAGTATTATTACTTGGAACAGAAATTGCAACATTAGCTATTTCTCTTAGCTTGCCAGAATTACCTGTTAAAGCCAATGTACGCATTTTTAGACCATTTGCCGAAATTATTGCCCTGATAACATTTTTGGAATTACCACTTGTTGAAATACCAATCAATAAGTCATTAGGTTTACCTAAACCTTGAACTTGGCGTTCAAATCCTCCATCAAAACCAAAGTCATTTGCAAAAGATGTAATCACTGAGGTATCGGTAGTAAGAGCAATTGCTGGAAGGCTTGGACGAAAAAAATCTTTGTTAAGTGCATTTACAAGTTCGGCTGCCATGTGTTGGCAATCAGCAGCACTGCCACCATTACCACAAAGCAGTACTTTTCCACCCAACTTAAATGTATCAATTATTAAATACGTTCCTTTTAAAATTGACTCCATGCATTCCCCCGCTACTCTTTTTTTTACCTCTGCGCTTTCGGATAGGCGCCTTAGAATATGTTCTCTATACTTTTGCGTAATTTTAGGCATAAATTATATGCTACTTTATCTTAGCGGTAAGTAAATGTCAATAACTTATATCTCTGATAGAACCTTTTAATTATAGATTTTTTTTATCTATTTTTGCTAGCCGTTGTTCTAAAACTTTGGAAAATACTAATAAAACTATTACAATAATTAAAGAAATACACGTTACTGCCCACCCGTACCAAAAATATTTTTGTGAATCAAGTTTTATAAATAAGGTAAACTTTTTCTCCTTAGGAATTTCACTCTTATCTATTAGCCATCCATTTGCGTATTTATTTACTATTATATGTGAATCCTCTGATATATTTTTTTTGTCGATTACTAATTTCCAGTCATTATTGTAAGTATGCTGCATAACTAAAAGTATCTTGTCTTGTGGTTTTTTTTGAGTAAATGTTACTTCATAAAGAGCTGGATTTATCATTCTAAAATTTAGATCGCTATTTGAAGCTATATAATTTCCTTTGCAAATTTCTTTAAATTCATTTCTTGCACATGTATTTTTATCGATAAAAATTGAATGTAAATTCTTCTGATTATAGATAACATCATTACTCTCATACACTCCCTTGGGAACAAAAATAGTAGAATTATAAACTGATTTATCAAACTCATATAAAATATAATTTCCGTTTTTATATATTTGATGTATAGGAAAATGTCTTATAAAATCATCATATCCAGCTTGTGTTTTAGGAAAAAACTCTTGCATGAAAAATTGAGTTTCTGAAAATCCCGTTCTATATATTCTAGGATCAGCATTATATAAAATATAACGAATATTCATAATGGTAAATAATTGAGTTAAATTTTCGTAGTTTCTTTCTTTTGCGTATTTTTGAACTAATGCATTGTATGGATTTGGCCCGGTAACACCAAAATGTCTTTCTCCTGTAAAACTATATTTACCCGTCAAATGACTTATTGAATTAGCCCCTAAATATGCTCCCTCATTTTTTCCGAAAAAAAATTGATAATGAAAACCAATTAATGGTAATGATAGTATTTTCCCATCATCTGGAAGTCTGCGTATATACTCAAGCGTTTGTTCGTACGCAGGGTCCATTATGAAAGTTTGTGGTATATTAGGTCCTTCTATTATTGCTTTCTTTACGGGAACTCCAGAAAATAACGGAATACCTTCTAAAATTAAAAATATGAAAATAAAAAAGAAAAAATAAACTCCAATATTTACTTTTAATTTTTCGATAATGCTATATATTGAAAACCCAAATAATAAAGCATAAAAGAAAACAAAAACATATAGCCATTTAACATAAAATAGCCTAAACATGGAAAAACCAGGAATTGAGAATAAAATCTTATAAAACTCGACACCGACATTTGTTATATTGGCTGTTACTAAAAAAAAAGTTATAAAAAAGAAAATAGAAATGAATAAGAATTCTTTTTTTTTATTTAAAACAAATCCGATAAGAAGAATCAGTGTAGAGAAAAAAGATATTCCCCGAAGAAATATGTTTGGGGAAGGAAGTAAAAGACTTAGGCTGGCCATTCCACTTGAAAGCACAGCACCAAAAATATTACGTCCAAGCTCTACCTGTGCATGACTATCAAAAGCTCTAACATTTGTGTAACTTCCGCTATTAAATAAATTAACTACTTGATTAAGAAGATGAAAAGCATGAGTACCTAAAAAAAGTACTGTTCCCAAAAATATTATTTTCCATGGAATTGGTTTTTTACCGAATACCTTAACATATAAAATTAAAAATATTGCTGATATAGACCAAAATGCAAAAAAAGGTGGCATAGATTCAAGACCTCCAAAATTTGGAGAAAATATAAAACTAATCAATAATGCAATTGAAAGAAAACTATATTTATGCGTAATGAAAGATTTAAATAAAAAGAAAAAAACAAGAGGATAAATAAAAAATTGATTATGCGTAGTGAGAGCTGTCTTCCAGCTTAAGGCTAAATTAATAGATCCTTGTGTAACGATATAAAAGACTCCAGATAATATTGCCGCTTTATTAAGCGTTTCCCTTTTACTATTACTGTATATCTCAAGAATAAATTCTCGTACAATTAAATAGATTACTATGAATCCACAAGCAAGCTTTATCCCATTAAAAAAATTTATTAAAGTTGTTGGGGAAAATAATATTGATTTTAATACTATAAATAGTACTAAATATGGGATATAGGCATAATCATAATTTCCTTCCCAATCAACCTCTCCTGTTCCCAGGCTTACAACATCATAAAGATTTGAGTTTTTAAGATAATTAACAGGATCATAAAAATATAATCGACTAGTATCTCCTCCCAAGTCCACATCTCCAGGCTTAAACCAAAAAAAGGGCAATATGAAAAGAATAACGCAGATTACTATAGCTGGCTTATGTTCCCATAAGTTACTAAAATTTATTCCCCACATTTCTTTTGTAGTATACATGATGTTGATAAGAAATTATAACTATAATATACTGATCAAATTCTAAATGAAAATTCTTATCTTCAATTGGCGGGATCTCAAACATAGTTGGGCAGGTGGCGGTGAGATTTATATCTTTGAACAAGCCACTCATTGGGTAAAAAACGGTCATGATGTTACATTATTTTGTGGACAAGATACCGAAAAAAAACTTCCTTCGTTTGAAATAATAAATGGGGTGAAAATATATAGAAAGGGGACAAGGTACAGCCTTTATTTTTGGGCAGCATGGTATTACATAACACGTTTAAGAGAAGAAGCTGATATTGTAATAGATGTGGAAAATGGAATTCCATTTTTTACACCTTTTTTTTGTCGAAAACCAAAAGTAATTTATGTATACCACATCCATGGTAAACAATTCTTTTATGAACTACCTTTTCCACTTAGCTACGTTGGATACTTTATTGAGCGGTTTTTATTCCCAACACTCTATAAAAACCTACCAATCATTGCAATTTCAGAAACTACAAAACAAGAATTACTGAAACTAGGTTTTCATAAAGAAAATATTTTTATTGTTTATTCAGGTGTAGAATACACTAGCGTAAAAAAATTACCAAAAAAATTTTCAAAGCCAACAATATTATATTTGGGAAGGATTAAAAAATACAAAAGGGTTGATTTACTTATTAAAATATTACCAGAGATAGTAAAAAAAGTTCCAAATGTACGTTTAATTATTGCTGGTTGGGGTACAGAAGCATCCCACATTGCAAACCTCGTTATGAAAAGTCCACTACGGAGAAAAATTGCACTGCTTGGACCAGTTAGCGAACCTGAAAAAAAATCTTTGCTTTCTAAATCATGGATTTTTGTGAATCCCTCAATTGGGGAAGGATGGAGTATTGCTGTAATCGAAGCAAACTTATATGGAACACCAGCCATATCCTTTCGTGTTCCTGGTTTGATTGAATCAATACAGGATGCAAAAACCGGATTATTAGTAGGAAACGAAAAAGAATTTATTGATAAAATTTGTATTTTACTTACAGATAATCGGATGCGCGAAAGTTTAAGCAAAAGTGCTACGATCTGGGCAGCTGATTTTAATTGGTCCCGTTCTGCAATCGAAGGTTTAAAAATTCTAAAGAAAACACAAGGAAAAAAGTAATGTTTGGAAAAGAATTTAGTAATCAAACCTATATCTTAAAACAATCATTAGAACAAATGGGTGATGCATATAAAAAAATGCATGAGAAAGAAAATTATTTTCTTTCTACAATACAAAAGGCATATATATCATTATTTGGAATACCTGAAATTGGTTTTCAGATTCGTAGTATTTACTTTAAAAATATTTTGTCATCGTACTTGAAAGCAAATTTAAAAAAAATCTTTGATGCTGGAAGTGGTATTGGGGCACACACTTTCTGGCTTGCAAAAAACTATCCCCACTCAAGCATTACAGGAGGAGATATTGATAAAAACAAACTGAAATCTTCCAGCATACTTGCTAACCAACTAGACATAAAAAATGTTACCTTTATGTATTTTGATTTGAGAAAAGTACCAAAAAAATCTTCTTTTGACCTTATTGTATGTATAGATGTACTTGAGCATATTCATAATTATAAAAAAGTTCTTAGAAACTTTTATTTACTTTTACAAAAGAACGGATATGTGTATCTGCATGTTCCACAATCGAATCAGAAGCGTATTTTTAAATATCTAGGAGCGTGGCATCATCAGGATCATAAACATAAGGGACTTGATAAAAAAAGCTTAAAAAGTATACTTGATAAAATCGGATTTAAAATTATAACCGTGCAGGAAACTTTTGGTTTCTTTGGAAAACTTGCATGGGAAATTAATCATATATCTCTTTCTAAGAGTTTTATCGTTGCAGGTATGCTCTTTCCTTTGTTATATGTAATTGCATCCTTAGACAAAATATATAGAAATTATAACGGATTAGGTATTGCTATTCTTGCACAAAAGATTAAATAGAATATATTCTTTATGAAGCCAGCAACTTACTGTATAATAAATACATGAAAACAATAATATTATGCGGAGGAAGAGGATATAGACTTAAAGAAAAAACAGAGTGGCTTCCTAAACCAATGATAACTATTGGGGGGAAACCTATCTTGTGGCATATTATGAAAATTTATGCTTATTATGGTTTCTCCGATTTTATTGTCGCTTTAGGCTATAAAGGTAGTCACATAAGAAATTTTTTTCATAACAGCGATGGCTTTAATATAAAATTTGTTGATACAGGTTTGGAAACTTTGCCAGGAGAAAGAATATTGCGAGTAAAAGACTATATTGACGATAATGAATTTATGTTTACCTATGGTGATGGCGTATCAGATATTAACATTGCGGAGTTAGTTGCTTTCCATAAAAAACAAAAAACAATAGGAACCATAACCGGAGTTCATCCTCGGACATCCTATGGATTAGTAAAAATTACAGAGAGAACCAATAAAGTAACAAAATTTGTTGAGAAACCAGTTCTTTCGCAATGGGTAAATGGAGGATTTATGGTTTTTAGAAAAGATGCGTTTTCTTACTTTCGGAAAGGCGAGATGGAGCACCCCGCTTTGATACGACTAACAGAGAATAAGCAGTTGTCACTTTATAGACATAAAAGATTCTGGTACGCAATGGATACATACAGAGACATGGAGGAGTTAAATAAGCTTTGGAAACAAGATGCTCCTTGGAAAGTATGGAAAGTATGAAGATTATTATTACTGGAGGAGCAGGATTTATTGGAGGCAACATTGTAGTAGAACTTATTAAAAAAGAAAATAATATCATTGTTGTAGACAAAAAAATTGCTCCAAAATCAATTTTCTTACAACATTCGCTTCAAAAAAAAGTAACGTTTGTGCAAGTTGATATTCGAAATAAAAAGAAAGTATTTGATCTATTTAAAAAATATAAACCCTCACATGTTATTCATTTAGCTGCACAAACGATTGTAACTACTGCTTTTGACAATCCAATGGAAACATTTGAGACAAATATTTTGGGTTCAATCAATATTTTTGAGGCATGCAGAACGCTGGTAGGAGTTAAAAGAATAGTGTTTGCTTCTTCCGATAAGGCCTATGGAAAAACAAAAAATACATATACTGAAGACGCCCCCCTTGCTGGTGACCATCCGTATGATGTTTCTAAATCAAGCGCTGATCTTATAGCTCAAACATATTTTAAAACTTATAATCTGCCTATTGTTATTACCAGATTTGGAAATGCATATGGCGAAGGCGATTTACATTTTGATAGGATTATTCCTGGTATCTGTGAGGCAGTAATCAGGAAAAAAATCCTTGAAATTAGAAGCGATGGGAAGCATATCCGCGATTACGTATATGTTAAAGATGTCGCAAGCGGATATATCTTATTATTAACTTACAAAGGCGACATAGAAGGTGAGGCGTATAATTTTTCATCGAAAGATACTTTTTCCGTTGTTGATCTAATTAAAAAAGCGGAGACAGTTTTAGAGATAAAGATTCCCCATAAAATATTAAATCTAGCACGCAATGAAATTCCTTTTCAACACCTTGATGACTCAAAGGTTCGAAATCTGGGTTGGCAATCGAAGTATACTATCGAAAATACATTAGCAAACATTTTAAAATGGTATAGAAAAACACTTTCAAATAAAAGCTAACTATGTATAAGCCTAAAAAAATTATTTTAACTGCTGGTCCTTCAATTACAAAAAAAGAGATTTCCTATGTAACTGATGCAGTTAAAAATGGGTGGAATTTTCACTTTAATGACTATGTTGAAAAATTTGAAAAAGCAGTGGCATCATATGTAGGTGTAAAACATGCCATGGCAACATCAAGTGGGACAGGAGCTTTGCATTTATCTCTTCTAGCAATGAGTATTGAAGAGGACGAT
>CAYJRY010000001.1:18089-85572 GCA_964372855.1 uncultured Gammaproteobacteria bacterium
AGTTGCATCAGCAAATGTTATAACCTACGTTGGTGCTAAGCCAATTTTTGTTGATGTCGAAAGAGATACTTGGTGTATTGATCCTAAAAGTTTTAGAAAGGCAATTACAAAAAAAACAAAGGCAGTTATGCCCGTGCATTTGTACGGTCATCCAGCAAGTATGGATGAAATAAACAAAATCGCAAAAGAACATGAATTGTATGTTTTGGAAGATGCATGCCCTTCTCTTGGAACAATCTACAAAGGCAAAAAAACAGGAAGTTTAGGTGATATGGCAGCATTTAGTTTTCAAGGAGCAAAGCTTGCCGTCGTTGGAGAAGGAGGAATGCTTGTTACTAACAATACTGCGCTTTTTGAAAAGGCTTCATACATCGCTGATTTAGGAAGAGACAGATCAAAAGGAGCTTTTTGGCACACAATTGTTGGCTATAAATACCGGCTTCCAAATGTAGCTGCAGCACTCGGTTTAGCACAAGTTGAACGCATAGAAGAAATGGTTGGTAGGAAACGACTGATTTTTAGCTGGTACAAAAAAAAGTTAGAAAAAATTGATGGCATTTCCATGAATGTAGAAAAAGAAGGAGTAAGAAATAATTATTGGATGAGTTCAATTGTGCTTAACAAAAAATTTTCTCTTACTAGAGACCAGCTTATGAATGAATTAAAAAAAAGAATGATTGATACAAGACCTTTCTTTTTCCCATTCTCAATGCTTCCAATGTACAAAACAAAAACAAATAATAAAATAGCCTACCGAGTTGGTCTTAATGGCATAAATCTTCCCAGTGGCGTTACACTTACTGAAAAACAGGTGGATTATGTCTGTCAAATGATAAATAAGATTCTTAAATAGTAATTACACTTAATTCTTTTAACAAATTAAATGAAAATTTTTCTCTTAGCAAATAACTGGGTAGGTTTAGAAGTTGCAAAATATCTTACGAAAAGAAAAGAAAATATTGTCGCTTTAGGTATTGCACCTTTGGAAAAACAAAAATTTACTGATGAAATAACTAAAATTGTAAACCTTCCTAAAAGATTAATTTTTGACGGATCAACCTTACGAAATCCAACTGTTATTAGAAAGATAAAAAAACTTGCACCAGATATTATTATTGGTGCATTTTGGGTTACAATTCTCAAACCCGAAATTATTAACATTCCACCAAAAGGTTGCATAAACCTTCACCCGGGTTACTTACCATACAATCGCGGAGTCAACCCAAATGTCTGGCCAATAATTGAAGGAACACCTGCAGGCGTTACTCTTCATTACATGGATTCCAACATTGATACCGGAGATATCATTGCAAGGAAAATTGTTCAGATAGAAGTTTATGATACAGCTGAAACATTATATAATAAAACGCTTGTTGAGATTGTAAAACTTTTTAAAGAACAATGGCCGCTTATAAAGAAGGGCAAAAATGCCATTACTCCTCAATCTACCTTACGTGATAAACCAACATTTCATTTTGCAAAAGATTTAGAAAAATTAGATAAAATCGATCTAGATAAAAACTATACAGGACGTGATTTAATTAATACTATCAGATCTCGTTCATATAAAAATCGTTTTTTTGCATATTATCTGGATCATGGGAAAAAAGTTTATATCCGTGTGGAATTGTCAGATAAAGATAAATGAAAGGTAATTCACGATTCACTAAAATTGCAAAGGAAATAAGAAAAAATATTTTGTTAATGGCAAATCGCGCCAAAAGCGCTCATACTGGAGGCGCATTATCGTGTGTTGAAATTATGGTGGCCCTCTACTTTGAGATCATGCATGTATTTCCCAAAGACTCTCAAAATCAAAAAAGAGACCGTCTCATTTTTAGCAAAGCCCACGATGCCAAGGTATTGTATGCAGTACTCTCTAAGCGTGGGTTTTTTGATAAAAGTATTTTACAAGGGTACGAAATGGATGGAGGTCTTTTACCTGGACACGCGACTCGTCATTGCGTTCCTGGCGTTGAGGCTTCTGCCGGTGCTTTAGGACATGGATTGTCTATGGCAGCAGGGATCGCATATGCCGGAAAACTTGATAATAAAAAATTTCGAGTTTTTGCAGTTTTGTCTGATGGAGAATGCGATGAAGGATCAACATGGGAAGCAGCGCTTTTTGCATCACACCATAAGTTAGATAACCTTGTTACTATTGTCGATTATAACAAACTACAAGGCTTCGGGTTTACAAAAGACGTGCTAGAACTTGAGCCTTTTACAGACAAATGGAAAAGTTTTGGCTGGGATGTTAAAGAAATTAATGGTCACAGTTTTGATGAGATTATAACAACTTTTAAAACTATCCCTTTTACTCACAAAAAGCCCTCTGTAATTATTGCCCATACCATTAAAGGCTTAGGAGGTGTACCCGCTCATGTAAATCAAGTTTCCTCTCAATACAAATCACCAACAGATGAGGAAGCAAATGAAGCAATAAAAAACCTAGACAATATATGAGAATTGCTTTTGTCAACACATTAATAGAACATGCAAAGCTTGATAAAAGGATTATGCTCTTAACAGGCGATCTTGGTTTTTCTGTATTTGAAAAATATATCGAAGAATTACCCATGCAATTCCTCAATATGGGTGTCGCAGAGCAGAATATGGCGGGTGTTGCTGCTGGATTAGCAATGGAAGGAAAGATTCCAATTATTTATTCTATTGTTCCTTTTACGACAATGAGGAATTTTGAGCAAATAAGAAACGATATCTGTTATCAAAACCTTAATGTTAAAGTTGTTGGTGTTGGCGCTGGATTTTCTTATGGGCCTTATGGGCACACACATCATGCCTTGGAAGATATAGGAATATTGCGGACATTACCAAACATGGTAATTCTGTGTCCTGGTGATCCTCAAGAAGTGATTGCAGCAACAAAGGAAACATTGCGCTACGAAGGGCCTGTCTATCTAAGATTGGGAAAAGCAGGAGAGATGGTAATTCATAAAAACACACCATCTTTTTCTATTGGAAAGGGAATTGTTATTGAGAAAGGGTCAGATATTGCAATCATTGCAACTTCAACAATGGTTTATAGGGCGTGGGAAGTTGCCCAAAAATTAAAGGACAAAAATATATCAACACATCTTGTTAGCATGATTTCCATAAAGCCACTAGACACAAATGTTATTTTTGAATCTGTAAATAAGACAAAGGCAATTTTTACTATTGAGGAACATAGTGTTGTTGGCGGATTAGGCAGTGCTGTTGCGGAGGTTCTTTCCGAAAATAGAGCAAATGCGATTTTTAAAAGAATAGGTGTTCCAGATCGTTTTACCAAAGTAATAGGAAGTCAGGAATATATGAGGACAGCAAATGGACTTACTGTCGAACATATAGTTAATACTATTTTGGAAAGGCTCAAGTGAAAAATTATTCATTGATACTGTATAAATGCCAATCGGATAATATACCAACGTCAAAAAAGTGGTTTGTTAAGAAGAGGCTTTCTTAAGAAAAGATGTAAATACATCTTTCAGTCTGTCAAGGTTTTTCTTTTCAAGACCATGGTGACAACCGATTACAAAACCTCTTTCCATAATATCATCTGTGATTGGATATCCTGGGTTATTTGTCCTATGAGGAATCTTGTTAAAACCTGGTTGTCTTAAAATATTCCCAGTAAATATCGGACGTGTTTGTATATTGTTTTTTTCAAGAAAGGTCATTATTTCTAATCTTGAAAAAGGAGAGGATTTTCTAATCGTTAATGGAAAAGCGAGCCATTGAGTCCTACTATACTTATTTTGTTCGGGAAGAATAAAAAACTTTTCATACTTTTTAAAGAATTTTTTGAGTTCTGTGAAGTTTTTTTCTCTGATTTTTCTGAATTCCGGAAGTTTTTTAAGTTGGATATTTCCAAACGCAGAGCACATTTCATTTGGAAGAAAGTTATAGCCGATTTCGTTAAATATATATTTAGCATCATAAGGTATATTTCCGACTTTTATTTTAAATCGCTTATTAATATCTTCAGATTCATCAAAAATAGACGAACTTCTTCCCCATCCTCTTAAAACTTTTGCTCTATCTCTCCATTCTTTTCTATTAATCAAGATCATTCCTCCATTTCCTCCGGCGGTTATTATATGTGAACCAAAAAAACTTGTTGTTGAGATGTCGGAATATGTTCCTGTCGGTTTTCCATTAACCTGTGCCCCAAGTGTATCGCAAGAGTCTTCGATAAAAATGAGATTATGTTTTTGAGCAATTTTTTTTAATTTTTCCATGTCGGGAATATTTCCAAGAAGTAGTGGAATCATAAGAACTTTTGTTTTTTTCGTAATGAGTTCTTCCACTTTATTGACATTTATAACATAGGTTCCGGCCTCTACATCCGCAAAGACAGGAATAAGTCCATGCTGAACAAGCGGCGCAACTGTTGTTGAAAAAGTCAAAAGAGGAGTAATTACTTCAGAACCCCTGGGAAGATTTAAAAGTTCAATTGCAAGGAAGTTTGCTGATGATCCGGAATTAACCATAACCCCATATTTTTTGCCAAAAAGTTTAGCGATACCTTTTTCAAAGATTTGAGTTTCAATTCCCATATTGGTTCTATGCTCTTTAAGAACCGCAACCACAGCTTGAATTTCTTCATCATCATAAACAGAAAGTGCGTATGGGACTCTTTGCATAGTAATGAGTATATCATGGAAGAGCTGTAATTACCAATTATCCGTAGCTTCATAGAAGTATGCGTCGATTTCGCGACTGGTTACTAGATTACTGGTTTGTATCCTGTAATTTCTGATACAATGCTTAATGTGTTGCATTGTCTTTTTATGAATTTTTCCAACATTTATAAAGGTTTCTTAGTCATCATTATTCTATTTAGTCATCTAGCGCAGCCATGAAGAATTTACCAACAATTTCAATTGTCACTTGTCTATTTAATAGCGAGTTAACTTTTTTTCGTGAGGGGCTTAAGTCCATTGCGAACCAACATTACCCCAAAAAATTAATTGAGCATATCGTTATGGATGGAGGTTCAACAAATGGCTCAATGGAACTGGCAAAAAAATATGGTTGTAAGGTTTTTGTGCGAAAAGATCTTCTTCAGCAAGCAGAAATGCGTATTGCAATTGGAATAATGAAAGCGAAAAACGAACTTGTTCTCATACTTGAGGCAGACAATATTCTCACCTCTCGTGATTGGTTGATTCGAATGGTAGAACCTTTTTTGTCTGACAAAAGAGTATTTTGCACATATAGCGCTTACTATGGTTACAAGAAAAGTCTCCCGGCCACAACAAGATACTCTGCACTCTTTGGGGCTCCTGAACCGACAGTCTACTATTTAAATAAAAATGAGAAGATCTCAATAGTCGATAAACTGTATGACAAAGGAGAAATATTAGAAGAAAGAGGAAATTATTTTATTGTTCGTTTCAAAAGAGATAATTTGCCTGTCTTGGGAGATAATGGAACTTTATTTTTAAGAAGTGCAATGAATAAAGTAAATATTAATCCTCAAGAGTATATTCATCCTGACGCGTTTGTAAAACTGCTAAACCTTGGATATGATACAGTTGGAGTTGTAAAAAATGATCTCATTCATATAGCTAATCCCAATATTTTCGGTATGGTAAAAGGGAAGTTATGGCTAAAGAAAGTTTATGATAATAAGCGTTACAAGAGAATATATTATGTTTTTACCTGGAGATCAAAAAAGGATCTTTTTAATCTTATGAAATTTATTTTCTTTTCAATAACCATTATAATTCCAACCCTTGAAGCTATGCGAGGCTTTATAAAAATAAGAGATTGGGCATGGTTTTTGCATCCTGTTATTTGTCTAGCAATGTTTTTTGGTTATGGCTGGTCGGAAATTTTATGGATTGTAAGAGGAAAGATAGTTCGATTGGATAAAAATACTTTCACATCTTTACCTTTATAATTATATTTACGAAAGAGTTGCCTTTTTTTATAGTTTTTGTGTTGTTATATTTATCAAACAAATAGAATATTTTTAAAACAAATTTAAAGAGAAATGAATCTTTGCTGGAATTGTCGAATCTATCAAAAGAAGTGAAAAACCCTTTATCCACAATATTCTTTCCAAGTCCTAGAACAAAATGTGCAAAAGGGAAACAAAAATGTGTTGTCCTTGTAATGTTGTTTATTTTAAATCCCGTTTTCTTAACTTTTTCTATTAGTTCATCTTCGTCGTACAATCTTACATGATAAGCCCAGATACCAGCAAGCCACAAAATATGAGAAGGAATATGGGTATGAAAAAACCGCTCAAGAACCCAATTGATTGGATCCCAAAGAAATGGGTAGTTTTTATTGGGAACAGTAATTACTGCTATTCCCTGGGGTTTCAATACTCGGTATAACTCAGAAAGTACTTTTCTGTCATTTTTGATATGCTCAAGAACCTCGGAGCAAATAATTTTATCAAAAACTTTATCAGCAAATGAAAGTTTTATTGCGTTAGCTTTTTGAAAATGTACGTTTGGTGCTTGAGCAAAAACTTTTGCTACCTGTAAATGCTTTTCATTTATATCAATACCGGTATAAGAAGTCTTAGGGAAATACATCCCGATTATGTTTGCGTAAAATCCTCTCCCACAACCGACTTCTAGAATTTTATCGCCATTTTTAATATCAAGATTTTTAATCACCTCCTTTGCTCGTCTTCTAAATGCAGGATCAATTTCTTTTTGCAGGATTTTATTAATTGGTAAAGAGATCTTCATAAATTACGTAATTTTAAAAATACTACCTTGCATCCTATTTAACTGAATATATTCTTTTTCCAACATAAGTAAGTTATTAATAACTTCCCGTTCGTTTTTTACTTTTGAGGTTCTTATATAAACGCTTAAAAATAAATCTCTGAAAATTTTTAAAAACATTCTTGGAAAAATTAATGCAATACTTAAGTATATCCAATATGTAATACTTTTTACCATTGTTTCATCAAGAATACGAACTCTAGCAGCAATATCTAATAATATTTTATTACCAACATTCATTTTTATCGCTGGGAAAAGAAGCACATAAATATTCATAAGCTCATTATGTAAAAAGGAATTATACTCCATAATGTTTAATTTTTTCTTGACCGCTTTAAAATAATTCTCCGACTTCAATTTTCCATTTTTAATGTTAAATAAATGGTGTTCTTCATTTTTTTTAATAATTCTTCGCGACCAATATGCAACTAGATAGGGTTTCGAAATAAAACAAGCGCCATATTTTTTGGCAGCATAAAATATATAATTAATAAATGGCGATGGATCTGTATTAACCACTTGTATATGTCTTGGAATAGAGTTTTTAATAACTATACCTGTAATAAAATGGTGATGTGTGTTAAGGATAAACGATAGTACTTTACTATTATCCAAATTAGGCTCTAAATGTGAATTTTGTGTAAAAGTTTTTTTTATTTTAAATGCAAATATGTGTTTTCTGTCTAATGCGAGACAAACATAATTAATACGATAATATCCTAATTTACTTTTTATTATTTTTTGGTAAATTTCCATGAGGGCATTACTGTAAAGAAGAAAATCGTCATCTGCATGGATGAGGATATACTCTCCTTTTGAATGAATTACGGCATTCTTTTGGTTTTGGTCTATTTCGATATTTCTTCTGGTTTTGTAATAACGTATTTTTTTGTTGTGCAATTTATCAATAACAGTTTTTGTGTGATCTGTGGAACAATTATCTGAAATAACTATTTCATAATCTAAAAAAGTCTGCCTTAGAATACAAAATAAGGCAAATTGCAAATCATTTGCTCTATTATAGGTAGGAATAGCAATTGAAAAGAAAGGTTTTTTTATCATAAGAAGAGATCATGCCTTAGGGGTCGCTGTCTTTCGTGCTTCTTGAAAGTACGCATAAGTCAGCTTAATCCCTTCCTTTAAAGAGGTTTTAGGTGACCAACCTGTTACTTTTTTAATTTTTGTTATATCAGCATAAGATTTTAATGGGTCACCTTTTCGTTCACCTAGATCGATAAGTTCAAACTTCTTTCCTGCTATTTTTTGAAGTATGTATAAAATATCCTTCATTTGCACTTTCTTACCCGAACCAATATTAAAACTATGGATTCCTTCAAGATTTAGAACAGCCTGATGAGCCTTAGCTACATCCGCAACATATACATAATCTCTTATTTGTTTCCCTTGCCAATACCAGGAAACAGGCT
The DNA here is from genome assembly GCA_964372855.1 of uncultured Gammaproteobacteria bacterium. Lineage (GTDB taxonomy): Bacteria > Patescibacteriota > Microgenomatia > Levybacterales > UBA12049 > JACOXT01. The sequence continues at coordinate 26,269 of CAYJRY010000001.1, forward strand.
TATTATCCAAAATGGCCTCAATCCACATTGGAATTGCTCTAGTACGTGGCTTTTGTTCGTCCCGTGGACCATACACATTAAAAGGACGAAATGTAATGGTTTGAATACCGTATGAATGGTAATATGCAGTTAAAACCTGTTCAAAGGCTAATTTTGATGCTGCATAGGCATTTAAAGGAACAGTTGGGTCATCTTCTTTAATAGGTGTCTTTTTTGGCTGCCCATAAACAGATGATGTTGAGGAATAGATTATTTTTTTTACTCCTTTTTTTCTCATCACTTCAAGGAGTCTCATTCCATTAAGAACATTATTTTCAAAATATTTAATTGGCTCTTGGTAGGAAAATTCAATTATACTTGAGGCGGCAAGATGAATAACAACGGAAACATCTTCAAATTCTTTCTCAATAGTATGCACTTTTTCAAGCGGAATTTTTAAAAGTTTAGCTCGTTTATCAACAAAGCTTTCATATCCAAACCTCAAATCATCTATAACAGTAACAGCATGACTATTGTTACACAAATGTTCTACGACATGCGAACCAATAAAACCTGCTCCTCCTGTAACTATTATTTTCATTGTTTTTTAACATTTTTAGTATTACGTAAGCCTACAATAAAGTCGTAATTAATTTTGGAAAATTGAGTTACAACTTGAAAAGTTTTTTTGTTTTTTTCATCTGATTTTTTTTCAAGATCCACAAAAATTTTTTGATGCATAACGGCCGATTGTGTTATTTTTTTATCCAGCCAGTCTGGAATTTTATTTTGTCTTATTAATGCGTTATTGTAGGCTTGAACAAGCATACTATAATAGTTTTCCCCTTTTAAGGCAGTTTCTGCAGCTAAATCATTCTTTCCTTTTTCCATTAGTAGTCTACTCGCAATTATCGTCTTATCAGCCATTAGCAAATTAAACTCAATCTTTTTAACTTGGTCAATGATAATCTTCTCAGCTATTTTGTTTCTTAAGACTTTAAGCTTATAAAGCCTATTATCTGGAAGCAATCCTACTGAAGATTGAATATAGTCAACCGTATTCATTTTTAGGATTGCATTTTTCGCAGTACTTATAACACTAAACATAACAAATAATAAGAAACACATAATCCACAGTACCCAAGCTATTCTTAAAATTCCACTTCCATTAAAATAATTGGTAAAAAGATTATTCATCGATCAATATTGCTTTTGCTATTTTTTTTATTTCTCTTTTTGCTTTCAAGTCTAAATATATTGCCAGTTTGTTAATTTTATTGATGTATGGCTTTGAAAGTCTATTAATATTACTGATATATAATTTGGATAATTTGTTAACCTTGTCACTAATAACAAATCCTATGGCATAAGGAGCATTAAAGGTAAATGTTTTTATAGATAAAAGATTTAACTTAACCTTTGAAAATTTTTTCCTACTTTTTTTAATTGGTAATTGACTAATTGTTGCAACAAAAAAAATAAATAAAAATGTAATTAGAAAAAAAAGGCTAGAAAAAAAATAATTGGGATGATAGATAAGAAAATTATCGTATAAGGAGATGATTTCTTTCATTCTGTTTTTTTACGCTACCGTATGGTGAAAGGTACAGCTTTATTTTCGTTAACACTATGAGGACTTTCATCGTAAATGTTTTTAATTTTTGCGATCCAAGCAGCAATCATGTGATTAAGCACCAATTGTATATCCTCGATAGGACCATAATGATTGCTGTTGATAATAATTGAATGGTTAACTAAACCCCCTAATTTTCCTCCAGTTTTAAAACCTAAAATCCCAATAGTTATTGCACCACATTCTTTCGCATATTCTATCGCTTTTACTACATTTGGGCTATTGCCGCTTCCAGATAGAGCAATAACAATATCATCTGTTTCAACTAAATTACGAAGCTGTTGTACAAAAATGTCATCAAAACTTAGGTCGTTTGCAAAAGCAGTCATAATAGCAACATTATCGGTTAGGGAAATAACACGAAATCGTCTTTCTGTATTATCGTAAATTCGCTGCAATGTACCTTTTCCTAAGTCGCAGGCCATATGTGAAGCTGTGGATGCTGATCCACCATTTCCAATAATAAAAACTTTCCTGTCTTTTTTATATGCTGCGACTAATAAATCTATAATTATTTCAATTTTGGTCGTATCGAGCGAGTCCAAGCATTTTTTAAGCTCCATAAGATACTCATTGATAAAATTTTTAGGATCTGGCATTTTGTGTATTATCTTTGTTTTCACCTTAATCTATAAAAATAATTTTACTCCCTTGTTGTTCAAATAAAAGTTCTTGATAAACAAGTTCTGGAAGAGAATTAATAATTTTTGCATGCTTTTCCTCAGGCGCATAAAAGAGCAAAAATCCTCCACCTCCTGCGCCTAAAAGTTTTCCTCCAATTGCTCCATTTTTTCGAGCAATTGTATACCATTTATCTATTGTTGAATTAGATATTCCTTCCGCCATTTGCATTTTCAATAACCAATTTTCATGCAGCATCTCACCAAACGAATCAAGGTTGTTTTTATTAAGTGCTTTTTGCATTTCCTTAGTGATTCCTACCATTCTACTCATTAATTTACGTTTCTTTTTCTGGGAAGCCAAATTTCTTGTCTGTTTTGCCAAAATCGGATTTGCAGATCTTGTAATACCAGTATAAAAGAGGAGTAATCTCTTCTCTAAAATTCTTTTTGTTTCTATTTTACATATAATAGGGTCCACATATACAGTCTCATTTGGATTAAATTGCATATACTGAAAACCCCCATAAGCAGCTGCATACTGATCTTGTTTGCCAATAGGCTTATTTAATATATCTATTTCAATTTTACATGCTTCTTTTGCCAACTTCTCAGCATTTACATGTTTACCTTGAAATGCATAAAGTGCATTCAAAAGACCCACAACATAAGAACTTGAAGATCCCATTCCCGTACCTTCGGATGGAATATCCGCAATTGAAGTAATGTGAATTCCTCCTTTTATCCCGGTTAGCTTTAGTGCTTCTCTTACAAGATTATTTTCAATATCTGATACTCTACGAACAATTTCTGTTTTTGAATAATTAATGATAATTCTGCCATCAAATTGATTATTAACTGCTATGTAGACATATTTATTAATCGCTGTCGCAACAACAGCACCAATATGCTTTTTATAAAAACTCGCAATATCACTCCCACCTCCCACAAAACTAATTCGAAGCGGTGTTCGCGAAATTATCATAAATACCTACACGCTATATCATAAAGGCTTTTATTTATTGTGACCAAAAATGTCTTACAACCAGCACTTTTACCTGCTATCATATCACGCTCGTCATCTCCAATGCAATAACTATTAAATAAATTTATATGATGCTTTGCTGCGGCTAAAAAAAATAAACCAGGATTTGGCTTTCGGCAAAAACAGCCTTCATCCCATCCGTGTCTACAGATAAAAATATCTGCTATTTCACCACCATTTTTTTTAATTTCATTAAGCATATTAGTATGAATATTTCTCAACTCATCTTCCTGTAGCATTTTTCTTGCTATACCTGGTTGATTTGTAATAATAAAAACCATATATCCTTTTACCTTTAAGAGTTTTAATGCTTCTTTTGCTTTTGGTAAAAAATGAAATTCTTCCCATTTTCTAACATATTGTGCTTTTGGTGGTTTTTCATTGATTGTTCCATCGCGGTCAAGAAAGATAATTTTTTTCTTTTTAAAAAATTCTTCAATGACTGGTATCCTTTCTAAATTACTCAAGCTATAATACTTGTGATATGTTAAAAATCCAGCTAGTTGTTTTTGGGAAATAAGCTTAGGCAATACAGTAGTTTCAAACGAGCAATTCTCTTGGAGCAAAAAATCTATGACACTTTTTTTCAAAATAAAAAATCCTATATCCACACCATTGAGATTTTTTGCTTCTCTTTTTTTATCGTATACTTCAACAAGCCCTTCTGAATTTACGTATATATTATTTTTCGTGTAATTATCTAAATTACGATAAACGGTTATAAGACCAAGCGTACGTTTTTCTTTATAAAATGATTCTAGATCGTTAAGCCTAAGCGGCCAATAATTATCTCCATATAAGAGAAGAAAATGCTTAGCAAAAAGTCGTGATGCATTTCTCAGGCGAGTTCCGGTATCTGCCTCTACCGGGTCATACGAATATGTAATTTTTAAACCAAACTTTTCCCCTTTACCGAAATATTCTTCAATCTGTTCATGCAGATATCCAACTAAAATAATGACTTCCTCAATTCCATTTTTTTTCAAAAGCTCGAGAAGATATGCTAGAAAAGGCTTGCCATGAATTGGAATCATAGGCTTAGGCATAGTATTTGTTAGAGGCCTCATTCGAGTACCCAGACCGCCAGCTAAAATAACTGCTTGCTTAATTGTCATGTGAAATTAAAGAACCTTAGGATTATTTGGTAAAGGCAAAATGAACGTACCTTTGTATTTATATTTATCATTAAGAGTTTTCATAATCTCATTTTTAAAATTCCACGCCAAGATTACAACAAGATGTGGATTTCTTTTCATTACTTTATCTGGGCTTTCGATTGGAATATGAGTACCAGCTGTAAATAATCCTTGCTTTAAAGGATTCTGGTCAGCAATTACTCTAATATATTTTGTATTTATACCACAATAATTAAGAAGCGTTGAACTTCTGGCTGAGGCGCCATAACCAACAATAACTTTATTTTTATTTTCATACAAAATTGCAAGTAACTTTTCTTTGTGCATTTTAACTCTTTTTGTAAAATTCTCCCAAGCATTGAAAGTATTTAACATAATCTTTTTTTCAGCTTTTCTGTATTCTTCAACTATTGATGTTTCTTTAAGCTTTGTTTTTCTAATATAAATTACTAAGGATCCTCCACTTATCGGGCTTGTTGTAATATCTTCGATAAAAAGACCGTATCTATGTAATAACTCTTCTAAACTCTTAATAGTAAAGTAACATAAATGTTCATGATAGATAGAGTCGTAATGAAGCTCTTGGTATATCTTTTTTGCGTAATGTATCTCAATTACCAACATGCCATCATTTGCAAGTACCATATGCATTCCTTTAATAAAACTATGAGTATCTTCCACATGAGGAAGCACGTTTCTTGCAAATATTACTCTTGCAGGTCCCATATCCTTTAGTATTCTTCTTGCAGATGATACGCCAAAAAATTCGCACCTTGTTGGTACACCAGCAGCGATTGCTTTTTCTACAATATTTTTTGCTGGGTCAACTCCTAACACTGTATAACCGTTTTTTATAAAGGGAAGAAGAAATGTTCCATCGTTACTTGCTACCTCCAAAATATAACCTTTTTTATTGTTTTTTAATCGATATATTATCTCTTTATAAAATACTTTGGCATGAATTCTTGCCGTGCTTGAGGTGCCTGTAACCCAGACATAATTTGAAAATAGATCCTTGGGATTTGGAGTATGGTTTAGTTGTACCAAACTACAATTTTCACAATAGCTTAATGACAAAGGATAAAAATTCTCTTTATCGTTTGGACTTTTTAAGAGGGAATTTGCGTATGGCTGATGACCTAAGTCCAAAAACTCCTTAATCTTTCTAGTTTTACAAATACGGCATGAGTCAATTCTTTTCATTAACAAAATCAAAGTATATCCTAAGCTTGTTGATTAGCATTTTGAGTAGTAACTTGGTATAAATTTTTATTTTTTTTAAACCAATCTATTGTTTTTGTAAGACCTTCCTCTATTGTATTTCTTTGTTTCCATTTAAGAACCATTTTCATTTTTGAAACATCTGCTTCCCAACGTGAAGGCTCAATATATCTGGCTTGCTTTGCCACAGTTCCCCATTGTACATTAGATTTACTTTTTGTAATTTTTTGTATCATTTGTACTATTTCCCCCACTGAGTGTTGCTTACCACTTCCAATGTTGTATATCTCTCCATATTCATGTTTTAACTCTACAGCATGCAGATATGCATCTATAACGTCATCTATAAAGATAAAATCGCGAACAAAAACTGGGTTAGAAACTCTAATTGGATTTCCTTCTAAAGCACTTAAAACCACAGATGGAATAAGGCGATTTTTTCCTTCAAAATATCCATAGGGAGTAAATAAGCGGAAATTGATTATGGGTAATTTATTTCTTATAGCCTCTTTCTGACAATAGAGAGTAATTACTGATTTTATAACACCATTATTATTTACAGGTTTTAGTAGATCCGTCTCTCGCATAGGCGTTTCTTTAACTCCATATTCATCTCCGCTACTTGTGTTAATAAATAACTTAAATGGATTTTCCTTAACAGCATCAAGTAGATTTATTGTCCCTTTTAGATTAATATCTATCATTTTATATATGTCATCTTCTTCCGGTAAGTTTCCGTATCTGGCTAAATGAAAGATATAGTCTGGTGATATTTTTTTAACTATTGTATGCAATTTTTTATCTTGAATATCACATTCGTAAATATGTATTTTGTCATAGACATCATGCAATCTCCAATTTAATTTTTTGTCTCTAACAATTACATGTGTCTTTTGGCCCTGTTTTATTAACTCTCTAATCAAATTAGCTCCAATGAATCCAGTTGCACCAGTAACAAGAAAAGTATTTTTCATTTTTAATAAAGGCCTTTTTCAACAAAATTTCGCCAATATACCAAAACATCGTCAATAATATTTTCAAAAGATAGCTTTTGTGTCCAACCAGTTGCTTCGTAAAATTTGCTTGAATCTCCTATAACAACAGCTTCATTTGTAGCGCGAATAAATTTCTCCATTATCTTATGTTTTATTTTCCCTTTAAATACAGATTTCTTAATCAGACTTTTTATTGCATCATCAAATGTACCAATGTTTTCCCTTTTATCAGAACCGACCAAGTAAGCTTCTGGCTTGCAGTGTTCTAAAGCCAACCAATACGCCTCAACTATATCTTTTACATGGATGAAATTACGTTTTGCCGATACATACCCACTTTGTAAAATTGGTTTTTGTAATCCTTTTTCGATTCGAGCAATCTGGTAAGCATACCATGGAAGACCGAATATGTAATCTCGTCTTGGTCCTTCTATATTAAAAGCCCGCGTACGAACAACATGAAGACCATATGTTTTGTGATAGACATAACCAATATAATCTTGTGCTATTTTTGACACTGCATACGGATTTAAAGGATTAAGTGGGGTCTCTTCTTTCATGGGTAAATATTCTTTGGGAATATCACCATACATTGCTACACTACTTGCAATAAGTATTTTTGCAGTTTTATTTGCAATTCTTACTGCTTCCAAAAGGTTGAGAGTTCCTTTATAATTTACATCCATATAGTGACTTGGGTGAGTCCATGATGGACCAAGTCCACTTTCTGCAGCAAAGTGAAAAATTTTTGTCGGTTTTATTTTTTCAATAATACTTCCTATTCCTATTGGATCTGTTAAATCGCAATCAAGGAATTCTATCTTAGAAAGTATATGTGCAACATTTCGAAGCCTGGATAAATTCCATCGTTTTAATCCATACACCTTAACACCTTTACTCAAAACATAATCGGCCATGTGAGAGCCAACAAAACCGGTAATACCTGTGATGAGAACTTTTTCCATACTTTCTATTCTACATTTTATGAGAAATGTTAATTCTCTATACGTGAATAATAATTCATATCAAGTAATTCAATTTAAAACAGACTATTGGTATTTACGGATCGATCAGTTTATACCTTTATGATAAGGCACTGTGATCCTGATAGTTCAACAATCGTTTCTGGTTTGTCTTTAAAAAATTCATCAAATGCCTTGCTTACACCTCCTATTGTCATATAATCATGAGAGAGAATTATTCCTCCTTTACTCATTCGGGGATAAAAGAACTTAAGAGAGTCAAGTGTACTTTTGTATAAATCAACATCCAGATGTACAAATGAGAATCGTTTATTTTCAATAGGGGCAGCTGTTTGAGGAAATATTCCTTTATAGAAATAGACCCTTTTTTCGCTCTTCAAATATACTTTTACTTCTTCAAATAAGAGATTAAATCTACCTTTGTAGAATTCGGGATCATCATACTCTGTTGTATCTGGTAATCCATCAAAGGTGTCAAATAAATAGAGATTTTTCTTCCCTTTAAATTGGGATATAATTTTTGCGGTTCCTCCTTTAAATACGCCCACTTCTGCAACATCCCCAGGAATTTTTTGAGTATTTTTAACAAGCATTGCTATTGAATACGCTTCATTATACGTAACCCAAGTTTCCCGTTCTTTTTTAATTCTTGTAATCAGATCAAACGTTGATATACTTTTTTTGTTATTATATCTTATGAGTACAAAACGTTTTGAAACAAGAGTGTTCGCGACGCTTTCAAAAAAAATGTCTCGAAAAAAACTAAGAATGTGAGATAGTCCTTTTTCTTCCATTGCTTTGTTATTCTATCTTATTCTTTCCAAATAAGAAAGATTCTATAGTCCAAAAAGTTTCGTAATAAAGAAGAAAAACATTTAAAAAGGGTAAAATAATTATTCTAGGATCTTGTAGTGAAGATTTAGTAATAAACATTTTTCTTGTATACAAAAATGAATACATAATAAGCAATAGTAAACCAACAGTATGCAAGTACGGTATAAAAGGAAAAATTGATATAACAGGTCTTACCAATAAAAAAAGGCCATCTTTAAGGAGTGACACACCTCTCATCCGAATGCATCTTCCATTAGTCCTCGAATCCATTCTTTGTTTATCAAGTAATTTACGTAATGAAAAACCTTTTCCCAAATAATGCAGATGTGTAATTACTGCTTCACTTTTCATTACTTTTCCTATTTTACCAAGGCTTTGGTGTAAGTCTGCATCGAAGCCTCCAAAACCAAAATTTTTTACATCAATGCCTCCTATCTGTTGATATTTCTTTTTTCTTATGCAATCAAATTTTGTAGTAAGACCAGCAACTGCACTTCCTACCTGACGAGCGAAATAACATTTTTCCCAGAAACTGTATGTTAGCCAGACACTTTCTAGTAAAACAATTGTTGGATATGCTGCAATAATATCGTTATTTTCTATAATTGGCCTTGTTAACTTATATAATTCATCTGCCGTTGGCAAAGTACAATCTGAATGCATTAAAACTACAAGCGATGATTTTGCAGTTTCCACTCCTAAATTAAAACTTGCGCCAAGACCAAAGTTTTTATTGCGTGAAATAATACGGATGGGTATTTTTGATTTTTTTTCAAAATTTCTAACAATTTCTATAGAGTTATCAGAAGATGCATTATCAATAACGATAACTTCTTTTATGGGATAAGTTTGCATATGTATGCTATGCAACGAAAACAAAACAGTTGTTGCGGCGTTTCTCATTGGGAGTATTATTGTTACTGGTACTTCCCTATTAATTTTAATCATTTTATTCTAGAATACGGAATATCTCCCGATAGTGAGTTTCGTAATAAAAATAGTCGTTAAATTTTTTTAATCCCGCAAGATACTTTGTATAGTTTTTTTTCATATCTAAAAGTGCTTTCTCAAACTCAATTTCATCGTTATTTACAAGTATGCCGCAATTAAATCGTTTTAGATATGGGGCTATTGCGGACATATTAGACATAATAATTGGTAAACCTAGCGAAGCATAGGTTTTAACTTTGCCTGGATCGGTATAATAGGTACCATTTGTTGGCGTAATATCATATAGAGCAACACCTACTTGACATGTTTTAGATTCTTCCTCAAGCTCTTTGTCAGAAAAAAATCGGTTTGGGAAATAAACTTGATTCTCTATCTTATATTCTTCTATCTTCTTACTATACTTTTTATATGCATCTCCAACACATACTCCAATTAGTTTAAGTTTGTAATTCTTATGTTTCTTTAAGAAATTAAATAAAAACTCTACGCCTTGAGAGCCTTTCATGACACCTACAAATAAAATCGTAAGATTTTTAGTATCAAATTTTCTTTTAATATTTCTTGGCTTAACTCCCCACAGTATAGTTTTTCTATAAGGAGTATTTAAGATCTTACCGTTCATTTTTTCATTTATTAAATCTCCCGAATAGAAGGCGTATTTTACTTTTTTGTTATAATGTCTCTTAAGAGCTTCAAATAATATAAGTGAAATATTCACGGGGGGGAAAAAATCTCCATCAAGAAAAAGAAAATCTATATTTCTAATCTTTTTTTGTAAAGACATTCCAAAAAAAGAAATTGGATGCCAAGAAATAACAATTACTTTTTCGTTTTTAGAGAAATACTTGAGAAGTGAACGTAAATAATTAACATACCACAAAAAATAATGAAGAAAAATGTTTTTTGAAAGTATTATTTTTTCTACTTTTACTAGTCTTCCATTCTTATAAAGACGTATTGCATTCTTATCATAGTTCTGCCTGTAATCCAAAATGAAAACAACAAGCTTTTCGGTATGCTTTATAAAATATTCTTCTGCATCTGTCGTAGCCGTCGACTGGTTACTAGAATACATAAAAATATTTTTATAATACATTTTGTTCATGTGCTTGAATTACACTTTTCTTGCTTTCAAAAAGATTCCAACTGTTGATTCTTTTTCTGAGAATTTTCTATTGTTTCGTTTATCTAGCCAGTTGATAATATGCAAGAGAAGCGAAAACAATGTTTTCTTATCGCCTTTAAATTTGCTTAATGTGGCGCGGATTTTTTGCGGAACATTCTTTGATGTACGAAGACGAAAACCAATATTGGCAATATGATGATTAAAAGGTAAAGCGAAGTGCGATAGACACTCAAGGCGATCTATAGAAAAGCCGGAATCTTTTATTAATTTACGAAGTTCCGGCACACCGTATAACCTTTCATGAAAATTCCATATACCAGCCCAGAAACCAGATTTAACATGCGTTTTAAACAAACGTTGCATAATGTAATTAACAGGATCCCAAAAGAAAGGGTAGTTCCAATGGGGAACAGTAACATACATTGTGCCATTCTTGGCAAGTACTCTTTTGATCTCCATCATACCTTTTCTTTCATCCGGTAAATGTTCGAGCACTTCACTACAAATTACTTTATTGAATTGACCATTCTTAAAAGGCATTTTATATATATCACCTACTATATAGCGAACACTTTTAGAACCGACTTGCTTTTTGGCATTCGTAATTGCTTTTTCATCACTATCAATACCAGTTAGATGAAAATCTCCTAATCGTGAAAGAAGGTACAAATAAAATCCATCGCCGCAACCTGCGTCCAAAATTTTATCATTTTTTTCAGGATCTAGTTCTCTTATAAGGAGTTTAGCTCGTCTCTTAAGACACATGTCGCCTGTATTTGCAAGAAGTAACTCAAGTTTTTCTTCATTTACCATATCTGATTCCTTTAATTGAATAATTGTAGCAGAAATCTTAATTTGTGTGTAGCATTGCATGTGAGTAACCTTTTTTTGTTACATATAACTATTAATAATAGGTTCTGCGTTTTTTTCGCTAAATTTATTTACGGCGTATTTTCTAGCATTTCGAGAAAATGTTTTTAAAACATTACGATTATGAAAAAAGAAATTAACAGCTTTTGCAATATCTCGATCTGTAGGCTCTATAATCTTTCCAACAGAATCAGTCACAATCATCGGTAAGGCTCCTCTATTTGAGGCAATCACTGGTGTTTTGCAAAATAATGCTCCCGCAGCAACTCTTCCAAAACCCTCCTCATTTAAGGTAGGCACAATCACTATATCAGCAGCGCTATAATGAAGAGGTAAAAGATTAGGGATAATTGTTCCTTTATAAATAACATTTGGATATTCTTGGACGGCTTTTTTTACGTAATCAACTAGAGGACCCTCTCCATATATAAGAAAGGTGATTTTTCTATCTAGTAATTTAATGGCACTAATAAACACTTTTATACCTTTTTCTTCAATCAGTCTACCAAAAAAAGAGACAATAAATGTATTGCTAAGTCCTATTTCTTTTTTTGCTTTTTTTTTATCAACAGGTTTGAAAAAAGTGCTATCTTCCCAATTAGTATAAAGCTGAATTTTATTGGAATTTATTCCCAGACTCTCTATATCTTGTTTGGACTGATAAGAAATAGCAATAATTTTACTAGCTGATTCAAAAATCCATCTACAAACTTGTCTATATAACCCCCTTTTTGGAAAATGATACACAGACTGAGCGGAAACTACGTAACGTTTTCTAAAAATTTTTGTCCAGAAACTTGCTGAAAATCCTGCAATTAGACCTTGAGCGTTTATCACATTAATTTTCGGATAAACTAGTAACACTAGCGGAGTTACAAAAAAAAGTAAAGGTTCTAAGAATAAAAATTCAAGCATTGGTTTTTTGTATAATTTATAAAATATTCCTCTTAGAACAGGTAACCGAAAAACAACTACATTTTTACTTTTTTCTATCCACCTACCTAAAACTGGAGTATTAAGGGGCTGATATGTAAGAACTTTAACTCTCCAATCTTTTTTAATTAACTCATCAATTAAATCTTTCAAGTGGGTTTCTAAACCTCCTATATTTGGCAAAAAGCCTATTGCTATTATGAGGATGTGTTTGCTCATATAAAAAGATGGGAATTTGCTTGATACCAGGCAATAGTTTTTGAAAGGCCACTATCTAAAGTTACTTTTGGATACCATCCTAATTCTCTTTTTGCTTTTGCAATTGACACATATTGTTTTTTTACTTCATTCAATCTTTCTTCAGGCAACTGCTCCATTTTAACTGTTATTTCTTTTCCCATTATTTGAATTATTTTCTGCACTAAATCATAAATTTTAATCTGCTTTCCAGTACCAATATTAAAAATCCTAAGTCTTTTTTTATTTTCTAACTTTTTTTGGGCAATTATAAGATACGCATTAATAGCATCATCAATATAAAGAAAGTCACGTATTGTACCTATATCCCATATTTCTGGCTTCTTGTCCTGTAAGATACTCTTGACAATTCTTGGGATTAAACGTGAAAAATTTAGGTCTCCCGGTCCATAAATATTAACAAATCTGGGAATTGCAACTGATAAATTATAGCTATCGGCGAAAGATTGTGCTAGTAAATCTGCGCAAGCCTTTGAAGTTTCGTATGGTCTTGATGGTTGAGGAAAATATTTTTCTTTGAACGGAACTTTTGGATTATCCCCATACACATGAGCAGAAGACGCAATAATAACTTTTTGTATTTTATTCTCTCTTGCAGACTCTAATACATTCCATGTACCTTTAATATTTACCTCGAAGGTTTTAATAGGATTATCTTGACCGACTTCAACTATTGGCTGAGCAGCTAAGTGAAAAACAGTATTGACTTTATATCTTTTCATAATAGCATGCAATCTATCAAAATCCTCAACCACCCCACTCTCATTTATTACATTAGTTGAAGATTTTAGTTTCTTTTTAGATAAAGTTACTACCCTTGAGTGTTTTGAAATCAATTGATTAACAAGATGTGATCCAACAAAACCACTAGCACCTGTTACGAATACTACTCTTTGTTCCCAAAATGACATTTATTTCTCCTTTATTATTTTAGCAGTTTATCATTTTTGATATAGCTATTTTTCTTTTACTACGCTCAGAAAACCCAGTATTCTTACCATCATATATTGTCCCACCCAAAAGAAGTTTTTACCTTTTTAAATAGGCTTTTTGTTTGTATTAATTATCATACCAAGAAATCCACCAAAAACTTCTCCAGATCGTAGTAATATAAGTCCTGCTGTTAAAAGCGGATGTCTCAACAATAAATCAAAATGTTTTATATAAGCCGTTTTAATAGGAAAAAACTGGGCAACGGCTATATCTGGATATCGCTTAAGATATTTCTTGAATGCTTGGCTATAGTAATACTTTTTTTCAATTCTTCCAAAAAAACTAGTTTTACCCTCATCATGATAAAGATGTTCTTTTATTTTTCTTATCTTGCCAATCTTATTCATTCTATAATGAAAATCAGAATCCTCAACTCCAACAATTGTTCTATCAAATCCACCAATACGCAAAGCATCTTTTTTTCTAAAAAACCTGCAACATTCGTTCATACCATCTTCAAGATATATGCTAACATAGCGCTCAAGTGCTACACATTTAGTCCAAAACCCTGTACCAATAGAAATTTCTGGAATTACCAATGCAATGTTGTTATGTATTTCTCTATAGCATTCTTCGACAACTTTTGGGGTCAAATACATATCCTGATCTAGAATCAATATGTATTCACCCTTTGCTTCACTAATACCTCTATTGCGTTGCCTACTTCTTTCAGGTCCATCTACAAAATATCTCGCATACTTTTTGATTATTTTCTCATATTTTTCTTTTTCTGAAAAAATATAGTTAATACTATTAACTACTATAATTTCTATGTTTGGGTATGATTGTTTGCATATGGACTGTAAGCATTTCTCGATTGTTCGTTCACAACGATATGTAGCAATAACGATAGATATAAGTGGTAAATTACTTGATTTTTTTTTCTGGGTCATAAAAGTTATCTATTATAACAATTTTTTGAATGCCTCGTATGAACTTTCCCAGGAAAATTTTTTACTCCATGCAATTGCACCTTTTCCTAATTTTTCTCTTAAGCCTCTTTCCTCAATAATTCTCAACATTGCCTTACTTAATTCTTGACAAGTTGGATCTTTTGATAAAATTATGCCTGTTTTATTATGTAAAACAGAATCCCGTAGTCCAGTAACGTTTGAAACTATTGCAGGCGTGCCACAAGCAGCAGCTTCTGTTACAACCATTCCCCATCCTTCTTTTACAGATGGCAATAACAATGCCCAGGCTTTCTGCATATAATACACCTTTATATCATGTATATTTTTGTCTATAAAAAAATTATTTTTATCTACAAACTCTATATAATTTTCTAGTTTCTTTTGCCTTACTAACATTTTAAGTTTAATTTCCTCAGGTCCGTTACCAATAATCGCAAGCTTAACTTTTGGAAATTCTTTTCTAAGTTGGCTAATTGCTTCTATGCAAAGATCTGCTCGTTTCATTTTTACCAACCTTGCAACAAAGATAAATAAAGGATCCTTAGTCTTTTTCCCTTCCTTCTTATATCGATTGTGATCTAATCCCAATGGAAAGACACGTATGAGATGAGAAGATATCCCAAATGAAATCAAATCCTCTTTTGTGCTTTTTGAGTAGCAGAGAAATTTTGTTCTAAGATAAGGAAGATATTCAAATCTTTCTAAAAAATAAGCAATTGTGGATAACGGCCAGGGGAATTCATAAAAAAATACTTCTTTGGCAAGCTGGTTAACATATACAACCCTTCTTCCATAATCAACATACAAGGGAGTTTGCCAGATAATAGTATTTACCATATCTATAACCCTATCTGGCTTCTTTTTTAATTGTAAATAATAAAAAAACGCGTGGAGGTAGACAGTGAACTTATTACCCCGACGAATAATTTTTACACCGTCAATTTCTTCCTCAGGAAGACAGCCTTGAAATGTCCTACAAAAAAAAACGACATTATGACCGTCTTTTACTAAACGTCTAGCGAATTCAAACGCTATGATTTCTGCTCCACCTACTTCTGGATTTTTTACGTCCTTCCAATTTAGAATTAGAATATCCATTTAAACAAACAGGCCTTCATTTTCCCTGACCCATCTAAACAAACGTTCTACTCCCTCTTGTACTCCAATCGTAGGCCTCCAATTAAGCTCTCTGCTCACCTTTTCAAGGTTTGCTATGAATACTGGCTGATCACCAGAACGAATTGGAGCGAAGGATGCATGAATCTTTCTGTTATATAATTTTTCTAATATTGGTTTAAGCTCATACCAAACAGACAATGAATTGTTTGGGCCTCCGCCAATATTATAAATTTTTCCCTTTGCAGTATCGATGTTTTCTATTGCCAGCTCGTAGGCACGAATTAGATCATCGACATATAATAAATCTCTCACTTGCTTACCATTCCCATAAATAGTGATCTCTTTTTTAAGAAGCACAGCTATAATAAACCACGCAACCCAGCCTTGATCTTCAACTCCAAACTGCCTTGGTCCATAAATACACGACTGTCTAAAAACAACAGTTGGTAAATTATAAATTCTGTAATAATCTCTTGTGTACTGATCACCCGCTCCCTTACTACATCCATAGGGAGAATGAAAATCGAGGTTTTCAGATTCGTCAATTCCATTCGGATGATTTTTAAAAGAATATCGTGTTTCTTCCTCTATTATTCCTATATGGTCAAGATCGCCATAGACTTTATTAGTTGAACTATAGATAACGATTGGATTCTTTTTAGATAAGCGTGCCGCTTCAAGAACATTAAATGTACCTAGCGCGTTGTTCTCAAAATCACCCCAAGGATCTACTACGGATGATGTAACCGCTACTTGACCAGCCAAATTTATAACAACATCTATATCCTCAATGTATGATTTCAGCGCTGTGATATCGCGAATATCACCCTCAATTACCTTTACTGCATTTCCCCACTTTAGACTTCTTAACCACTCAACATTTGACTTTGATCCTTTTCTTGAGAAATTATCCAGTATAACTACATCATACCCTTTCTTTAGAAAATAAGAACTTGAATTTATTCCAATGAACCCTGCTCCTCCAGTAATTAAAATTTTCATAACTACACAATGTTATTTTTAAAATCAAGCTTTGGATCAAACCGCTGTTTTCTTTTACCTTTATTATAATAATGAAGAATTTTTAATCTATAAAATATTTTTACGGTGTCCCAAAGCATAAGTAATATAATTTTCCAAAAACTTCTAGACGTGATGCTGCTATTGTCTTTAAATGTAAGTTTTATAGGTGCCTCATAGATTTTTGTATATCCATAAGCATACGAAACAGCCAAAACCTCTACGTCAAACGCAAACTGTTTTACTAAAATATTAGGAAAAACATGTCTCACAACTTCTCTTTTAAATAATTTAAGTCCAACCTGTGTGTCTTTAATATTAAAACCAAACAATAAGTGAGTAAAAGTTCTATATCCCCATGAAAGAATTTTTCGCATCAGCGGATAACTCACTATAGAATCTGGATGGAGTTTGCTTCCTACAACAATATCTGCATTGTATAGCTTCATAAAGTCAAAAAGCATAAAAATTGCCGATGGGTGAATATCCATACCTGCATCAATAAATCCTATTACATCTCCTTTTGCCTTCAACATTCCATATGTAACAGCATAACCTTTACCATGATTATGTTCATATCCAAAAACCTTAATTTTGGAAGATCTAAGCTTTTTTGCGTTTTCGAAAGTTTTATCTACCATACCATCTACAACGACTATAATTTCATATTTATAATTAGTTCTATCCATAGTTTTTCTTAAACGATCGATGCTTTCTTCAATCACACTTTCATTTTTAAAAGACGGGACTATAATAGAAACTAGCGTATTTCTTTTAGCCAACGACTTCATGATGTACCCTCCAATAATATACTAAAAGACATAGCAATGGAATAGCCGTAGTTACAATAGAAATAATAACCACCAACTGAAAAGTACTATGATAAAAATAAACTAATACCCCTTGAGAAATTGCTCCAACTAATACTGGGATAAAAACTTTTGTTTTTTTAATTGATAAATAATAATTCGTTACAAGCGATAAAAGCGAATATAAAATCATAAAAATGCCAAATATCCAAAGAGTAGATTTAATAACTAAATATTCTTCCTGTTTTAAGAGGACCTTTATACTAAATTCTGGGAAAAAATAATAAAAAATAGTAATTGCGACTGAAGATGTTAATACTAAAAAAAGTGATAAATAAAAAAAATGACTATGACGCTGTCGACGCGTGTGTAGCTGAGCTACCAATGGGAACAAAACTGTAACTATCGGAGCTGAAAAAAAATAAATAATTCGCCCAAGAAGAGACATGCCCGCATATATCCCAGCTTCAGTTTCTGTAAAAAAATGCTTTACAAGTATTATATCTGTAGTTATGAAAAATGTCAGTCCTAACATTGCAATTCCTGATGGCGCAGCATACTTTAGAATCTCTTTGATGCCCACTACTTTTTCTTTCTCACTTCGAAGAATAGATCTTAAAGGAAAAAAAGTGAATAGATAAGAAGATAAATAACCTATAAGAAATGCCAATATTCCACCTGTTACTCCCAAGCCTAGAAATATTAAAATCATACCAACCAAAAATTTTAAAAATGAAGAAAAAAATTGAAAAAAAGAAATGTAACCAAAGGATAGTTTACCAGCAAGAATTCCTCTATTTAAGGAGCTAAGGGAAATTACAAATATTATTAAACCAACAAGAAATATCAAAAAATTATTCTCTATTTTAAAAAAATGACTTATGTTGACTCCGAAAATTATAAAAATTCCTATAATTACGAAACCAAAAAAAATAATCAATTTATTTAGTTTCCAAAAAAAAGCAGCTACTTTTTTTATCTCACTTCGAGCAAAATATTGGCTTGAAAAATGTATAATGGTCGGAATAATAGATTCAAATGCGAGAGTAAAAAGAAGAACAATAGAAACAAGACTTGCCAAAATTCCATAATCAGAAACTGAAAGATTCCTTGTCATAAAAAAATTAAATAAAAAATTAAAAATATTTCCTATAAAAGTACCGATAAAAACTACCAAACTTCCTGAGACGAAATGGTTTTTAATTAACGTGTGAATCAAATTGCTCATAATTATAAGAGAAAGACTTATTAAAAATATAGTTTAGAGGTTATAAATCTGAAAAACTTTTCTTACTTTATCCCAAGAGAATAATTGTCCATCTTCTAACTTTACTTGAATTTTGCTGTGAGGAATACGGCCCTCTTCTTTTGGGCTGTATAGAGAAGTTGGAAAGTTCAAAAGTATTGCGGGTATTTTAGAAACAACTAAAAACCCATGTAAGGTTTTTTTTGGAACCAATAAGACATAGGGGTCTTTAGTTGCTTCCATGTGGAAAAGATTCAATTTTCCAAAAGTATTGGAATCTGCTCGATTATCGGCTATTGCAACAACTATTGCGCCTTGAACAACTAAAAACCTATCCTCTTGACCATGTGGATGATAATGCCAAACATTTTCATCTCTTGCAATTCCACTATTTGTAACAGAATAATACTGCATAGCAAACCCGCGTTTATGGCCATAGATATCTTTCCAATCTTTTCTTAATGTTTCAACCAAAACTCCTGTTTTATCTATATTAATTTTAAGAGGATGTAACAATACACCTCTAACTAACTCCACATCATCTTTATTTGCAAGAGTAATATATTTCATAAATAAATCAATATTAACAAATATTAAATCGTAATACCATATATGTTAACATCCAATTTCTCCAGGCTTCCCTATTATAACCATCTGCTTATTAATTCTCTTATAGTTTACATATTCTCTTAAATAATAAAATAATAGGAAAGTAAGAAGAATCAAAGAGACTATTACACAAATAGACACTACTATAAAAAGTGAATCATGGTATAAGATTATAAGAAAAACCTGAGCAATAGCTGCCAATAAAACAGAAATATAGATATTGGTTTTTTTTATTGACAAAAAATAATACACAAAAAGCGAAATTAAAGAGTATATTGCTATGAATACTCCAAATAATCCTAGCAAACTAGAGGCGGATAAATATGCCTCGTTCTTTATGAAAAAAATTATGGCAAATCTTGGATACAAAAAATAAAATATAGAAATAAAAACAGAAGGAACAAATACCATAACAATCGCCATTTTGAAAGTATTGTTATAATTTTCTTTTTTTGCATGCTTTTTAATAATAAGAGGAAACATTACACTTCCTATAGGAGCTGTAAAGAAGAAGATAACCTTTCCGACTAAAGAAAGTCCAGAATAAATACCCGCTTGTACTGGGTCAAAATAATGCTTTACTAGCAAAATATCTGTTGAAATCAGAGATGTAATGCCTAAGAGAGTAATGGCTGAGGGAACTCCATAAGGAAGAATACTATTAAAACTAAACTTATACAAATTTATAGATTTTGTTAGAAAAACAAATCTCAGATAAAAAAACCCAAAGATAATTGGCAATATAACTGAAATAAAAACTGCCCAAATTGCTCCTTTTACACCAAAACCCAAAAAAAACAAAATAACACCAACTAATAGTTTGGAAAATAAAGAAATAACATTTACAAAAGATATAAATTTGAATGCTAATTTTGCTTGTAAAAGTCCTCCACTTACAACTCCAATATAGGCAAAGCCAATAGTTATTCCTATTATTACAATTATATTTCTATCAATCTTTAAAAAACGTCCTATCTGGTCTGCAAAAAACATAAAATAAAATAATGTAATAATGCTTACAATTAGAAGTGCTTTAATAATTTTTAAAGAGAATGTTTTAACAGAACTATAATCCTTTTTGGCGAAATGGGCTCCGGCAAAATTAACTATCATTGGAGTTAATGCTCCAACGGGAATTCCAACAAGAGTAATTAATGAAATTGCGCTAATTAAGACTCCGTAATCTTCTGGAAGTAAATTTCTGCTCATAAATAAGTTGAAAAGCAAATTAAATATATTGGAGATAACAGAACCTATAAAAATATAGATACTTCCTGTCAACAATTCCTGCTTAAAAATCCTCTTGCTAAATAATAATATTCTTTCCTGCATTATTTCCCTGCAACTTTTCTATACACTAGTATAGTATCATCTATTGTTTTTTTCCAATTGAACTTTCTTGCCCTAATTAAACCTTTCTTATAAAGAGACCCTTGAACAGACTCGCCTAAGAATACTTTCTTAATTCCACTGGCAATACTGTCAACATCATATGCATCAACAAAATATGCCGCGTCTCCCGCAACCTCAGCTAGCGATCCTTTTTTTGTAGTAACAACTGGGCACCCACAACTCATTGCTTCTAAAATTGGCAAACCAAAACCTTCATATAGGCTTGGCATTGTAAAAACCGTTGCTATGTTATATAAAGTTACCAAATCTTCTTGAGGGATAAAGCCTAATATAAAAATATTTTTGTCATTTGCTGTTAACGTCCTCACTTTTGCGAG
This sequence comes from uncultured Gammaproteobacteria bacterium, assembly GCA_964372855.1. GTDB lineage: Bacteria > Patescibacteriota > Microgenomatia > Levybacterales > UBA12049 > JACOXT01. The sequence goes on from CAYJRY010000001.1 coordinate 47,293, forward strand.
ATCCTGATTCCAGGGATTTTTTATTTCTATATCTTTTTCATCTAAAGCATGTCCCACCATTACCAATGGAATATCAATCTTTTTTATTGCCTCAATTAATCTTGGTAAGTTTTTATTCCATGTTACATCTCCAACATATAATGCAAACTTATTCGGTAAATTGTATTTTTTTCTAAAAATTTGATCTTTGACATTTGAAATTTTATTTTTTTTAAATTCTTCTGAAGCGGCAAGGTAAACAACATGTGTCTTTTCATCCTTAATATCTGTAAAATTAATAATATCTTTTTTTGAGGACTGCGAATCTGTTATAATTGCTTTTGCTGAATTTAATGACATTTTCTGTAAATTCCATTTAATTTTTCCCCTGATTCCCGATGGAAAATATTTTTTAAAAACTAAAGGAGTTAAGTCATGAACTGTTACAATTGTTTTATGTTTTTTTAAGAAAGGTAGAGTTAAAAAAAACGGTTCAAAATAAGGATAATGAACTATGTCGGTATTTTCGGGTATTTTTTGTTCTCGAGTAAAAAAAGTATACTTATTTTCGGGATAATATTGCAAAAGGAACTTTTTTAAATTTTTAATATAAAAACCTGTACCCCTAACTCTGTGAGCAAGAAGGTTTTCACTTTGAATAGGAGAAACATCAATCGCGATATTCACAAATTTTATTCTATCAAAAAACTAAGCTTTGTGTCTTGTTATTATAAGTATCGTTGAATAGACGAGAATTTATCCTGCACCTTTTAAAACCCCGCAACTTGATGCGTGGGTTAGCATCGTTATTTTTTCGCGTGAGTCAATCCCGCACCTATTCGGTGCGGGATCAATATTCCACGAAAAAAAGGTGCTGGATTTATTTTGTATAAGAAGACGATAAGGATGCCTAAGGAAAATAAAGTGATATAAGTACTTACCTTCCTTACAAATGTGTCATTGAATTTAATCTCAACTAAATTTAGTCCTTTTTGTATTTTGAAGGTAAAAAGTCCATTTTTGGTTGCTTGAGCTTTTGTTTCTTTGTTATTCACATATACTACCCAATTAGGAAAATAGGCTGTGTTTACTTGCATCAATGATTGCTCAGCTGCTTCTACTTCAAACCTATAATAAGTACTCTTGATTGTATGGCTTTTTATTTTGCCCTCTCCTTTTAAAAACTCAATTTTTGAGTTTTGACTTTTAAGTTTGGTATCAAAAATAACAGTGTTAAAAACATTTCCAGGACTATTGGTTCCGTGAATAAAGTTAGATCGGCTAATGTAATAATTATCATCTCTATAATGATAATAAGCTGGGTTTGTATATCCTATCCCAAAAAAGAAAGAAGTCAAAATCAATACTATCCCCAACAACTTACTTTTCCAAAAATAAATAACTCCTCCGCTTAAAAACGAAGAAATAAGTATCTCAAGACTTAAAAATCTCCAAGGAAATTGAAAATAGTTCATAAAAATAACTGACTGCCAGATTGGTGCAGAACTCTTAAGCATCAGAAATAAAATAAAGAAAAACCAAGCCAAAAAAAAGATAAGTATGCCCATCTGTTTCATCCCAAGCGACCCCAAGAATATATGCAGCCTCAAGTCAGCGAGATTGGTTCTCCCGATTTTCACAATGACTAACATTAAACACATAATTACCACTAATAAATTTGCTATCCCTATCTGGAATGACATTTGATTTGAAATATTTTCTCCAGAAAACCCAGAACCCCAAGAAGGAATAATAAGTTGATAAAAATCTGGAAAATGCCTTGAAACATCAAATATTTCAAGACCTCTTACGTAATCTCTCTCCAGTATCGCAGGCAACCAAAAAACAGTTGACAAACCAAGACCTAAAAGTATTAAGTATAAAGCATTAAGTATTAGGTATTTTTTATTTTGTTCTTTACTAATCAGGTATACAACATATGATAGGGCAAAAATGAAAAACATGAGAGCTAATATGTTGTGGGAGAATATAATTAAGGCCAAAAATATAGATGATAATATAAAAAAAGAATATTTTCTTTCTCTTATAAAATTAGCTATTGACCATAAAAACGCTGGAAAAAGTGCTAATGACCAAGCTTCCCCTACTGAACCTCTAATATAAATATCTAAAAAATGATACGGCGAATATGTATAAAATACTGAAGAAACAATTCCTCCATTTACACCCCAAAAGTTTTTTGTCCACAAATAACAAAATACTGCTCCTATAATTAATGATAAAAACATTTCTAATTTAAATATATCTATAAAACTTAAATTAAAAAATCTAAAAAAAGTAGCTATATAATTGGGTAATGGATAAACATAATTAAAAAGAGGAACTCCAAATCCATTATTCAAATCGGGTGCCCAACGAGGATATAAATTACCATCCAAAAAAGTTTTGTTGAATTGATAAAATCTTACTATATGATATTCTCCATCATGAGTCGGAGGCAAACCTTTGTGAAGTAGTGGTAATCCAGAAACGATAGCGAAAATAATAACAATAATTATCGGGTAAATATTTTTAACCATAACTTTTCTTTGAAAAGATAGAAAAATACTACTCCAAGTGGAAAAATAAATGTTAATATTGTTTTTATAATAGAAGTCTTATCGTCATATATCCCCGTTAGCATGAAAGGTATATATCTAAGAAGTAGTCCAAGACTAAGCGATATGGATATAGCTAATAAAAACTTTCTTTGTGGGATAAGAAATGAAAATGACAAAAACCATATTGCATACCAAGGATATATTTCCTCTCTAAGTGGAGACATTAGAAATCCAAAAAACATTGCTAATGCCGAATAAAAATATACTTTTCCCCAATTAATAGATTCATTCTTCAATTTTTTAAAAAATACATAAACAAAAATAGGCAAAAGAACAATAGTTGCATATTTTATAAAAACTGACAATAAAAAAAATAAAACTGATAATTTAATTTTATTTTTCATTAGTAAAATGAAAGATAATAGTGCAAAAAAAATCATTACTATGTCATTATGGCCACTAACTAAAGTTTCTAAGACTACAAGAGGATTAAATGCAAATAGTCCAATGGATACTAATCTATTTGTCATTTTCCAAATAAGAAAAATGGTGCCAATATAAAATAAGGAAATAAGTAATTTAAAATTGAAAAGAATAAGTATAAAATTACTAAAACCAAACAAAAATGGAATCCCAGACATTAAAATCCAACTTGGTCCGTACAACGCGATTTTATTTGCTGCATGAGTAAAAGAAAGTAAAGGATCTCCAACAAATTCAATCGGCATAATAATATATGGATTTTCCTGATAAAAAAATAAAACCTTTGAGGTAGCTATATAATTAAAAATATCATATGAAAGCATTGCAGGATATGAAAATAATAATATTAAAGCGGTTATTAAGATAATTAATCCGAATTTTTTAGAGCTAAAGTAATTGTTCTTAATATATTTAAGAAATAAAAAATAAAATAAAAAACTTAAAAAAACAGTTAAAATGTAAATTATTGTTGTCTCCAATCTATGCTTATATGAGAAACCAGAATAAATATTTTGTAGGTAACTAAAATTAGGATCTATAAATAAATAAGAACAAATAGCCACAAAAATTAGAAAAACAAAATAAAAAACAATTAAAAATTTTTTCACAATACTCTTTTTCTAATATTAATAGCACTATCAATTGATTTAGCTAAATCAAGAAATATGGATGAGCTTTTCTCGGGTTCCCAATTAAATGTTTTTGGAATTTCTTCTAAACTTCTAAGAACTTCTCTGTGTTTTATCTCCGCTTCTTTAAGAAATAATTTATTATGGGAAATATCTTTTTTTTGATCGGCCTTTATATAATGTATAGTTTTAAGAAAATAAGAATCTGATTTTTTAAGAGCACTGATTCCAAGCAAATACTGTCTGTATTCAAAGAGAGTTTTTGCCTCAACTAAATATTTATCTGAGTACTTCAGATTATATTTAAACTGCCCTAAATCACCAAAATACCAAAACTTGGATATTTTTTCCCAAATAAGTTTTATTGTATATAACTTACTTCCTGGCATACCTGATGGATACGGAAGCACGTAGTTTGATTCTGCAAGGCTGATGTTACTGAAAAATATTAAGAGGAACAATGTGGGCATCAGTACCCAAAAACATCTTATCATTTTGAATTTTGAATTTTGAATTTTGAATTTTTTGTGTGCCATTCAAATGCAGTTGCAACAATAGTTTCAAGATCAGAATATCGAGGTTCAAATCCAATCTCCTTCTGAATCTTTTTTGCGTCAGCTATTAGAGCTTCTGCGTCACCACTTCTCCTACTTTTTACTTTAACCTTTAGCGTTTTTCCTGAAACTTTTTCGACCATTTCTATTACTTCTTTATTCGAATAACCTATTCCTGTCCCAATATTATAATAAAATCCCCCCTTATCTCGATTAATTTTATCAAGAGCCAAAATATGGCCCTCAATAAGATCTATGACATGTATATAATCTCTTATGCAAGACCCATCGTAAGTATTATAATTAGATCCATATAAATTAAATTCAGTGTCATTTATAGCTGCATCTATTGCCAATGGAATAATATGTGTTTCAGGATTATGCAATTCTCCTAATTTACCATCGAAAGAAGCCCCTCCCGCATTAAAATATCTTAGACTTACGAAACTTAGCCCTACATTATTTTGAAAATAACTTAACATTTTCTCAACTTCAAGCTTGTTTTCTCCATAAGGACTAGTTGGATTTTTCGGGTGATCCTCAGGAATTGGTATTTTAATAGGATTACCGTAAACCGCGGCTGATGATGAAAAAATTAGTTTATCTATATTTCCTTTTCCAATCATTGTTTCGACAAGATTTTTTGTTCCTGTTACGTTATTCTCATAATATTTCTGCGGATCTTTTGTTGATTCTTCAACGGAAATGTAACCAGCAAAATGCATTACAGCATCAATTATTTCATCTTGAAATAAATTCTCAAGAGTTGCTTCATCTTTAATATCGCCACTTACAAATTTTGCCCTGTCGTCAATAGCTTTTTTATATCCTCTCTCCAAACTGTCAAAAACAACAACCTTATTATCTAGATCAAGAAGTCGCTTAGTCATAAAACTTCCAATATATCCTGCTCCTCCTGTAACAAGTATTTTCATATAAAAAATTCCCACATAATCGTATCTATACCGATCCCGAATCGTTATAACTATGACACAATCCAAAATCTTCATATAAAGATGGCATTATAGATAGTGTTAGAAAAAGTGGTTCAAGATATGGATAATATACTATATCAATATTTTTGGGTAATTTTACTCCTCGAGTAATAAAAATGTTCTTATTATTTGGAAAATAATTTAATAGAGAGCTTTTTAAGTTTTCTATGTAAAACCCTGTTCCCCTTACCCTTTGCTGGATGTCTGTTGTATTATTTATAGGAGAAATATCCATTGCAATATTCATTTCCTTATTATACAACAACTCTTGTATTGTTGCTTTATTCTATAAACAACTGCCCCCAAAGGAATTTAGATCTAAAATTCAAAACACTTCAGAAAGTAATTTCTGAGCATACAATAAAACCGAAGAGATGGAGATTATTTCTAGAAGACAGGTTTTAATTAAAGATTCACTTATGCTTTAAGTTAAATGCACTTAGACCAAGAAGAGGAATAAGAAAGGTAAAATACGCGTGAGTTGTCCATTGGCTTAGTACTAGATAAATAAACATAATTACTCCTGAGGCTACAAAAACTTTATTAAATGAATCAAATCTAAAATATCGAAATAAAAAAAATACTGTAGCAAGACTACCTATGGTTCTAACTCCCCACATTTGCTCTGTTGAAAAAGTAATATGTAACGTGTCTTTTAGAAAAACCCATATATTCCATCCCCATATTGTATGCCAGTTTGTCAATTCTATAAAAGAAATACTACGAAAAAATCCTTGAGGCGCAAATAAAATAAAAGGTCCTGAAACAATAATAATGGTCAATAAAAAATGAAAAATGTAGCGCTTGTTTGAAATTGGCAAAAGGTTTTTATTCTGGTAAATGTATGGAATAAAAAATAGCAGGTAAAAAAATACGTGGTGCTTGAAAGATGCTGCAAACCCTAAGATTATTGCGCTTAGAATAGCATAAAAACGGCTTTTATTATTAACCGAGTAAATAAATAGTATTATTGATAAAAGTAAAATAAATATTGTACTATTATCATTACTTCCATCAGCTGATAAATCGATTAAAAATGGCGTTAAAGACACAACAGCAAACAAAGGTAATATTTTCATAGTTTTTAAAATCCTTCCGTAGATAAGTATCAAAACTGGCACAAAAGATGAAACAAGCATCTCAAAAAAACGCAAATCAATATTTAAAATATATGCGGGTAAATACCAAAAGAGGCTAAATGGCAAATAGGTAAAAGGGGTTAATCCACTTTGTGCCATAATCATTTCCTTATAGACATTTTTTCCATTAACGAAATAACCAATATAATCACGAACTGCCATCAGAGCATCGGATCCATATGTGGAGGTATGATATTGAATTATTCTACCTAAAGTGCCAAAAATTAATAGATATAATATGAGAGGGTAAAAAGATTTCTTAAAATGGAACAGTAGAATAAAAAGCGGCATTAAGGCAAGAGCTACAATAAAAAGCCAGTCAGCGCTATTGTGCACAATTAAAACAAAGCTGACAATAATTGTTGTCCAAAAAATCCACTCTTTATCGTTTTGATTTCTTCCCATATTTTTTGATCAACAGACTATATTATAACATCGTATACTGTAAAACACTATGAAATAAAGTGTTGCTTGAGATACAAATTTGGCCTTTGTTGTTATCGAAGTATCTTTAAACTTTACCTCGATTTGATGTTTGTCTGGAGTCTCGTTAAATTAAATTATCTTATCAGAATCTGATCCTGCTGTTAATTTTTTTGATCAATAAATACGTTCCATCCAGGAATATAAGCGATATTAACTATTATATTTGATTTCGAAAAAAACAGAAACTTTACATAAGTGCTTGTATTCCAAGTATGTGTAAAAATATTGCCATTGCTATACCTAGAAGGTAAAAAGGGTTGATTTTTCCTTTTATCCCAAGAATAGAAAGCAATAGAAGTAATACTGTAATATCAAGGGAATACCTGTAACCAAACTGCATCCAACCAGTGCTGTAAATCATAAGAGATGGCAACATTACAATAATTGCCGTTAACCAAAGTGAAAAAAGATAAGGATTGACAGTAAATTTTTTCTTAATTTTTGTAATGGGTATTGCTAAATATGCCGTAAGAAATGGGAGTGTTAAAATAAAAATAGAATTACCATTTAAGTTGAAATCAAGTGAAAATTTTCCATTAATAAAACGAAGCTGTGGAGATTCAAAAAGCATATACCAAAGGTTATTAGGGATATGAAAAATAGATACAGCCCCTTTTGCTTGCCTTATTTCCGCAAGATACGGTGACTCTTGAATGTAAGTATAACCGTATTCAAAGACGGTTCCAAATCGAAAGTAGTTATAAAGGAAAAAAAGTATGCTAAAAAATCCAAGGGGTAGACCAAAAATAACAATTGCCTTTAAAAATGCATATGCCTTTTTTTTAACTGATCCTTTCGATACAATAAAATGTTCCCACAGATATAAGAATCCAGGAAGGAGAACGAAAAAAACAATTGTTGGCCTACCAATTAGAGCAACACTAAAAACAAGCGTGCTGAAGAAATAATCCCATATTGATCTATGCTTTTTAAAAACGATATATGTTCCAAACACGCCCAAAAATGTTGTTACCATTTGATCAACATGCCAAGAACTTCCCAGCGTCCCTACATAAAAGTGTGTTGTCCCAAAAGTAAAAAGTATTATGAATAAGAAAATGTTTCTCTGAGTAAGAAGAGGAAGAAATTCTTTTTTAACTCGCTGTAACAACAGATAGACAATAACTACATTGAGACTTGCAAAAAATATGGTAAGGTATATTGTAGGAACAAACCTTTGTTTTATAAGCTGCAAGGGAATTAAAAAAATTGCCGAAAGCACTCCCCACGGGGCATACCACTTATCTTTATACTCAATAAGATCATAGGTATCTATAGGATTTTGTATATCAAGACGAAGTTGCAAAATGGATTTTGCCAGTGGATTAAAATGATCATGGGCCCATTTTGGCTTAAATGAATACTGCGTTGAAACTGCAAAATAAACAATAAATGTAACAAAAAAAATACCCAAACAATAGAAAAACTTTTTCATATCTTAGAGCTTATAGACTATAACATCATCGTCCCAATAGACTCTCTGTAAACTTTTATCTAAATAATCTTTTTTAATATTGTAATGAAAATCTACAACTGATTTCTTTGGTACCACAATATAGGAAATTGATTCTTTTCTTATCTGCGCCAACGTTTCTTCGGAATCAGCCTCAAAGTACAGTTTTGCTTGGCTTAATCTTTCTGTATAATTATAACCCATTACTGACAAGTAATAATTGTGACCGAGATAATTTTTTCTTCCAGACAATGTTACTGGATCAAGAATCTCTTGTCTTGAAAGAAATATATCTTTCTTTTGAGTATTTATTTTAATCCAATGCATGAACTCATTTTTTGGTGCATCATGTAGATAAAATTGAAAATCATTTTTAATAGCCATTATATTTATAACACCTGAAATTGTTAATAAAAAAAATAATATTCCGCATAGAAGTTTTCTAAAATAATTTCCTGCAAATATTTTTACTAAAAAATAACCAATATAAAAATTTGTAAAAATAAAAAAGAAATTAAATAATGAATGATTATGATCAATTCGAAAACTTAACTGAAAAATATTTCCAATAATAAAAAGTGGTAATACGCTTAGAAAAACAAGTTTTTGTTTTCTGTCAGCAATGAAGTATCCTAAAGGTATAAGAAAAAAAGCAATTCCTAAATTTACAAACCAAAATTCAACAAAATGTTCGATCGTGAATGGTTTTTCAGAAAGGAATCCTGGATTAAAAACTGAATGATTTACATCTTGATGTAAGATATCTTTTGCATGAAAACTAAATATCAGTAATGTAGGTATAAAGAAGGGCAGTATAAAACGAAATCGTTTGAAGAAAATAAAAAGAAGAAATATAGCAAGTGCAGTAGAAAAAAATGTTAATGTGTGAAAACGAGAAAGCACTCCTAAAACAATTCCAAGTAACATAAGAATTTTGTAAGTTATTTCTTTTCCATTCATAATTTTTGGTAAGAGAATAAATAAAAGGGTTAGGCTTATTGCAAGAGCTGCAATAAAATGTCTTTGATTAAGATAGATATTCAAAGTAAAAAAGATTGATATTAAAGATCCATCAAAAGGCCCCTTATGGATATAATCAGGCAGATACCAAAAATCTTTAATTAAAGATAAAGAAAATCCTTTTTCTTTAAAAAAGTCAACAAACGTTAGACTGTTATTGAACAAAAAAAGAAGAACAGATACAATGCCAAGAATTATGTTTTTTGAGAATATGACCTGTGGAAGTTTATAGATCAAAAATAACAATGCCGTAAAAAATATTACACTTAATCCATTAAAAGCAAAATCAATTCTCAATCCAATTTTTTCCAATATTCCTACAAGAAAATCGAAATAATAATGATAAGGAAATGGTTTTCCTGGAAAAAATGGTGATTCAGGCGGTATATTGTTGCCCAAAGAAATTGACCTTATTAACGATAAATGTAATCCAAAATCTCCTATTTGATGTCTGGCAATTCTAATACTACTTTGTTGACTGTCATAACCAAATGATTTAAACATAAACCACATGGAAAAAATAAAAAAAGTAATAAGAAGAAAAATATCAAATTTTCTTTTTAATATAATTGTATAGTCCATAGAAATCTGGCGGAGAAAAAGAAAAAAGCTCTTTTAATTTTTGAACTGGCAAATGATAATTACCAGCTAGTATGTGCGGTATATATTGAAGAAGTAATCCAAATGAAAAAGTAAAACCTATCTTTAATAGATATTTTTTTGCGTCACAAGTACAATAAAGCTTAGAAACCATATTGCATGCCAAAAATATATTTCTTCTCTTATTGAAGCAAGAAGAAAATAGATTTTTTCATATATTATCCCTTATTGAAATCGCTTCCTCAATAGACTTATGCAGATAAAGTACTGTTGGCAGATCTTTCTCCGGTTCCCATTTAAAGGTATTTGGCACTTTTGATCGAATATTATTTAACACTTCCCGATGTTTTTGTACTGCACTTTTAAGTATTTTCTCTTTTTCAGTGATATCTCTTCCTTCATTTTTTGACATCAGTAAATGCGGTTGGATATTCCCAAAGTAGAAATCAGATTTTTTTAATGCATTGTATCCTAATAAATATTGTTTGTATTCAAATAGTGTTTTTGCTTCAACCAAGTAATTGTCTGATTGATCTAGATTGTATTTAAACTGACCAAAATTTCCAAAAAACCAGTATTTTTTGAATTCATCCCATATCATTTTAACTTCATAGAACCTATTTCCTGGCATGACAGATGGATAAGGCAAAACATAACTTGATTCGGCGTAAACAGATGATGACATGGCTAAAATTAAAAATAAAAACAATACTAGAATCTTTTTCATTTTGAGTTAGGAATTATTTTTCTACAATCTTCTCAATCTTACTCTACTCCTGTAAACTAAATAGTAAACCTCATTGACTGTGTAAACTCCAACAATAAATTGAACAGGAAGAAGAATAAGAAGAAATCGTGACGATACAACACCCAGTGAAAGAAATATTTCATATATAAATATCCATATTAGAAGAAATAATATTTTTGATGAAAGTTTTATGATATTTAATCCCGCCAACAAAATAAGAAAAAATGGCAATAATGTAAAGATTGGCCAGGTTATTTGCCAGTCATCAGCAGTTAATATCTTCATCTCACCCCACCAAGATTGCCATTGATTAAAAAGAACTAACTTCCAGTATGAAAATGGGAAAATGAGTTTACTTTGTTGATAAAGAAAAATCCATTTTTGGAATCCTATAAAATCTAAAAACGTATAACCATTTAAAAAAGTTTTTATATAAGAAAATATCAAAATCATTGCCGTTATTGGAAGAGTCATTAAAAAAAATATTAAATTTTTGTGAAGTTTATTTAATGCTAAAAATATGGAGCAACAAGCAATAAGCAGTATTCCTGGAACAACAGTTTTTGTTGCCATTACAAGCCCTATGGAAATTGATGTAAGAAAAAAACTTCCCTTTTTATACCCTCTTAGAAAAAAATAAAGAGCAAAGAGAACAAATGGTAACTGAATAATATCTAAAAGAGGAGTAAAAATAAGCTGGTTAATAAAAATCTTTTCAAATGACAGAAGGACTAATGGAATAATAGCAATTATTTTACTACCTAAAACGACATATCCTAATAGCCATAAACTATAAAGTGTAATTATTCCAAATGGAATTACAATAAAGCTATCATTCTTAAAAAGATATATTGATAATGCTATAAAATATTTACCAAGTGGCGTATGTTCGGAGTTTACTAGAATCGGATCAACGCCCCTTAAGTACGCTCCTGCAGCATAACTAAATACAGTTTCATCTGGGATTATTCCTGGTTTTTCTTTTTGTCGGTATTGAGAATGGTTAAATGCATTTTCTAGGTTTTTATAATAAGCTTCTGTATACCATCCCCCAAAATATTTGCTATTATTCTGAACAAAAACAGATCCAATCCTATATATGATTACCAAAAGTAAAGTAAATACAATAATTTTCTTCATTATTGAAATCAGATTACAAGTCAAACTAGCCTATGGCTGAAGCTCAAACCACCATCGCGCATATTGGTCATACATGTTAGAAAAAGTAATAGGTTTCCATCCTGCCTTAAGTATTGCAGACTCTGATGCGCTTGAAAAATCTACTATGCCAATATTGCTTAATATCGGATACTCACTTTTAAAATTAGTTTTTCTTGGTAATAAGCATTTTTCTCGCAATCCAATCTTCACACCCCTTTTATTATATTTATGTTTCGCTTCTAGGGCTAAAACAATAGAAAAAGCAGAGCCATTATAGAATGAATGATACTTTTTCGAACAAGTATATAGTAAGAAACTACTTTTTGGATATTTTTTTTCCAAATCATTTACTCCATTATATATCAACATACTAAATCCATCTTTTTTAAGCTCAGATGCTGTTCTGGGATATGAAAAAAAAATAATTAAAGGTATTAATATTAAACCAATATAAATTTTTCTATAGTTTAAATTAATAATTGCAAAAGTAGTAAAAATAAATACAAATGGCCGCAGAAAGTTAAGATATCCGAAAAATCTGGGTCCCCAATAATATCTAAGTAAAATAAAGTTAACTAAAAATGCAACAATAAGCAAAATTAAATTTATCGATAATTTCTTTTTATAAGCAAACCACAGAAAGAGGATAAAAAACAAGATCATTATTAAACTAGAAAACCAAGACGGAACTCCTAAGGCATCTGCCCAAAATGCAGGCCAAAAATCTCTCACATAGAATAACCATCTGTTGGGAACATATATAGCATTTTTTCCTTCAGTAATATAATAGAAAATATTTCTAGTTGTAAACCAATGGTTATTCATTTCAAATATTAACATTGGGATAAAACTTATGACTACGCCTAAAGCGCTAAATACAAAATTTATGAATTTTCTTTTATATAAAAAAAGGACAAGCGGAAGGATTAATAATCCACCCATCTGAAAATGTAGATTCATCCCCACTCCTATAACAAAACCAAACAATAAGCTGAGCCACTGTGATTTCTCTTTAGATATGAGTATTAAAAAAAGCCAGATTGCCAAAGCGGCAAATAAGTTGGTATTATTATGACTAGTTAAATGTGTTGCTGATATTACTTGTGCAGGAGAAATGGCGGCTATAAAAGAGACGATTAAACCAAAGTTGTCTCCGCCTAAAATTTTACCGATTTTGAACATTACAAAAATGTATATCACTGAAATAATACTTAAGTATATCCAAGGAGAATATACAGATGGAAAAATAAGATAAAATAAAATTAATTGATATGCGTACCATGGTCCAAATGTAAATGGACCAAGAGACGAAAAAGATCCTGTCAGAGGAAACTGTAATTGTCTTGCGCCTTCAATTCCTATTACAGCATCTCTAACTGTTTCCTCACCTAAAGAATATCTATAAGGGTAATTATAAAATCTTAAAAATGTGCCAAGAATCAATATTCCCAAAAAAATATAGAAATGCAATTTTTGCTTTCTAAGAAAAGTTATCATAAAATCCTAAGATACTTAAGGTAAGAAACCGGAAATCTTAATGCTGAAAAAAACGAAAAAACAAATCCAGGGAATACATCCATAAATCCCTTATGTCTAATATATGTAGTTAAAAACCAATGAACAGGCTTAATCAACAAATAAACTAATCCATAATAGAAAATGTAGATAATGTTTTTATTTTTTAATTTATTTTTAAGCTGCGAAGAAAGAAGATCGCAATACCTAGTCCATTTATGTATATAATCGCCAAATCCTTTGTAAGGATAGTGAAGGAGAGGGTGGATCAAATATCCTACTTTTCCATCTATTATTGCCTGTTCATGAACATCTCTTTGAGGTAAATATCCCTTTCCTTTACGATACAACCTTAGGGTATAATCTGGATATTGTCCTCCTTTAGTTAAAAATCTTCCCAAAAACCAATTTTTTCTTGGAATCCAATATCCGCTTACGCGGGAATTTCCAATTTTTTCTTTTATCTCTCTAGCAAGATCTGATGTTACCCTTTCGTCTGCATCCAGCTGAAGAATCCAATCTTTTGTTGCCATATCTATTGCTATTTGCTTATTAATATGAAATATTGGTTTGTTGTTTGTAATTTTTACGCGAGCATTGAATTTTTTTGCAATTTCAACTGTATTATCGGTAGATAAACCATCTACAACAACAATTTCATCTGCTAAATCTTTTACTAATTCAAGACAATCTTCTATGTTTTTCTCCTCGTTATAGGTTGCCAAAACTATCGAAAGCGATGCCATATGTTTATTCTATTAAGTATAACTAAACTCAATATGAATAACAAACTAAGTCCACTTATAATATTAGCTACCATTCTAAACTTTGTTTCTGAAAACTTTACTAAAATGTCATGTTTTCCTTTTTCTAAATAAAAAGTCATAAGACCTCTATTTGCAGGGTCTTGGAATTCAAGATCATTAATATCAACTTTTTTATTGTCTATAAAAACATTCCATCCAGGGAAATATAACGTGTTTACTCTTATTCTTGATTTTTCCTCAGAAAATATTTTATATCTATGAATGGTTGAGTTTCTCATTGATTCGATTATTTTAGCCCTACCAGAAATTACTTCCATATTGGATTTAGCTGGCTTCTCCATAAACCTTACCGACCAAATTGGCGCACTTTCACCCGTATCGGTTGTTCCATAATAAATGCCCGTATAGAAAGTCTCTGGTTTTTGAAGATAACCGTTTGCATGCCAATAATTTCGGTTAAAAAACAAAATTGCAAAAATAATACAGACGGTAAAGAGTCTAATTTTTTTAGCAATTGTATAAATTGCTACTGCTCCGATCACTGATGATGCAAAAACAATTACTGACAGAAATCTCCATGGAAACTGGAATTTCTGAATTAGAGTGATACTCTCCCATAAAAATTTTGAATTTGGTGTCATAATAAAAAGTGCAAAAATAAAAATAAACAAAAATCCTATTGATAAAAACCAAAGATTATTTTTAGTTTTATATAAAATATAAGTTGCAGGTAAGGAAATGATTATTAAAAACCAGTGAATGATTCCAACCTGAACACTAAATACTCCGGTTCCTCCATAGCTCCATTGCCCATAAAGAAAATCCCAAAAGTTATTCACAAATCTGGATGTGAAATCTCGACTTATTACGATGTCTCTTAGAGTATATTTTCCTTCAAAAAATGCAGGAAGAAGAAAAAAAGAAGACAAACCTACACCAAAAGATATGAAATAAGAAGTATAAAGTATGAATTTTTTTTTATATTTGGTTTGCCAAAGAAGATATAAAAAGTAAAGTAATATTAATGGCATGAACATAATTGTTATGGCATTGTGAGAAAGAATAAGCCCAGCGAGCGAAAAAGAACCCCCGACAAAATATAAAAACTTTGGTTTTTTAGCTAGCTTTAAGAGAAAATATAAAATAAGTGGTGGAAAAATAAATGCCGTATGCTCTCCTATTGCACCCCTTACATAAAGATCTACAAACCTATACGGTGCAAACATGTACAATATTGCCCCCAAAAACGCACTTTTTATCCCCAAAAATTCTTTTAACCATAAATACATTGTTAGACCACTTGCAATAAAACTTAATCCAAACACAATCTTTAAACTATCTACCAAAGAAAACCCAATAAAATGAAAAATAGAAGCCATATAGGAGGGCAACGGATACAAAAACATTAATATTGGATGACCATAGCCCCAATTCAGGTTTGCTGCCCATCTTGGAATAATATTTCCCTCGGAAAGATTCTTGTAAAAGTTTGCAATTCTAGCCACATGATCCTGGCCATCATGAGTTATTGGCAAACCAAAATGGAAAAGATCAAACAAAGGAATAACTCCAATTATGATAATTAACAAAAATCCTAAATTTTTAAATCTCCTCATTTATCTATTATCTATCCTTCTCTGAACTATTACTCCTCCCTTTACGATTTCTTCTTTTTCTACAATTCCATCACCTTCCCTATCTTTTAGCCAATCCCTTAATCTAAACGGTAAATCATAATCAGGCTCAATTATTAAATAAAATAATCCTGTGTTTTGTCTTGAAGGTATATACCCATATTTTTTCTCTCCATACCACGGAAACAAGTATCTATAGGTGTAATCGTGTACTGCTGGAGTATAAACAATATATTTAAAATCCTTCCCTTTTGCATCGTTATAAACGTAATCGATTACAGCAAGCTGATTACGATATACTGCTGCGTTTCCTTCCCACAATGGCTTCCTAATATTTTCTAAAACCTGTATGGGATCAAGGTTGATCCAAAATAAAACAAAAAGTATAAAGAAAATAAACCAAAATTTTTTTAAGGCAATTCTCACTATATTAATAGCTATACTTATAAAAAAAATGTACAAAATTGGAATACCAACAAGATAATGAGACCAAACAGCCTGATTGAAAAAAGTTAGACCAATTAAAAAAACTCCAATTGATATCAAAATAATTTTTACAAATTGCTTACTTGGATTCTCCATTTTCTTATAAAAAAATATTATAGCCAAAGAGGCAAATGTAATTAAAAGAAAACCAACTATAATATTTTGTCCTGCCAATGTAGCATTCCATGTGTTAAATAATGAAATCATCCTGCTAATAAGTGCATCGAAAAGAGAAAATTGCTTAGCAGGCAAAAAACCATTACTTAATGCATTAATAAATGTCTTAGTCATTAAAAAATCGTTTCTAATTTCAAAAATAATACGTGGCGAAAAAATCAGCAAAAATCCTAAGATAAAAAAGAATATTCCTTTTATTGCCAGTCTTTTTCTAAAAAGAATAATTAAAGAGAGACAAATGCTTAAAAAGAATAGCGTCCCAAATACTATTGCCAGATCTATTATGATTCCCAAAAATAAACCAAGTAAAAATAGCTCTTTTTCTTTAGGCGCTCTAGATTGATCTTCAAGGGAAAATTTTCTAAGTATCAAAAAAACAAGCAGTACAAAAAATGCTGCTAAATTTGGACTCCATATTTGTAAGGAAAATGAAACCATTAAGGAAGAGAAACTAATAAAAGCTGCAACAAGTATTCCTAAAAAAACTCCTCCTATCTTCTCACCAATAACATAACCTAATATAATAGTAGCAATTCCGATGAAACCCATAAAGAAAGTAATTCCTTGTGGGTTGCCGGAAAAGATAAAAAATGGAATGCTTAATATAAAATACCACCATGGACCATAGAAAATGCCCTCTATTCCTGTTGTTGGGCCGATAAGAGTAATATTATTATTAATTACTATATCCTCAACAGCAATTAAATCTCTGCCCACATCATAGGTAAAAGCAAATGAATTAGTAAAAATTCCGCTTAATCTAAGCCATGACCCGATTGCTATAATTATCATTAGCAAACCTAAAATAACAATTTTTTTCTTATGCATAATTTACTTAAATAAACGTTTCTGGATAATTAACCCGCTGGCAAGTTCTTTTGTTGCTATAATTTCTCCCTCTTTTATTACTGTCTCAAGCCATCCCTTATAGCTCCAAGGTTTTGAGCTATCCTTTTCGATAAGAAGATATATAAGTCCTTTTTTTTCTCTATGTGGAACATATCCATACTTTTTCTTTCCATACCAAGAAATAAGATAATCATAAGGATATGTATATATAGGAGGACTAAATATCAGTATCCCAAATTGTTTTCTGTGAGCGTTTTTATAAATATAGTCTATTGCATCCAGCTTTCCTTTAATTTTATGTGTACCGCCATAATCGCCAATATCATAATAAAATGTTTTAACGTTAGAAAAAATACCAGAGAGGAGCATTATTGCCAAATATCCTACAATAAAAGCTTTTACAATTCTATATTGTATTCTTAAGAAAGATATAATAACAAAAACAACTAAAAATATATAAGCCAGATTAAGATGAATAAGATAGTAATTATAAACAAAATTTCTCAAAAATCCTAAGACAATAAACGTAACTGGTATAAGGATTAAAAGATATAGGATAAATTGTCTTCTTTCTCTATCGTATTCTCTAATGAGCAAATAAAAAATAGCGGGAATAATAATAAATATTGCCAAAGGAATAATTTCTTGTCGGGGGAATGTAGACAAAAAATTCTGAAAAAATACCAAAAGATGATCGCGTAAAAGGTATATCCAAAATGTTTGTGTTGTTGCTGTTTCTGGATGATCAAATAAGTAAGTTAACAATCCCTTTGCTGCTTGGAACCCATGTCGGATTTCAAACAGAAACATAGGAAAGAAAGACGTGACAAACCCTAAAAACAAAACAATATATTCTTTAACTTCTTTACGCCTAAGTACTAATACACAGTACACGATAAGACTTATAGAGAGAGGAATAGCTATGGCCAATTGAAAATTATATACAAAACCCGAGAAAAAGGAAGCCCAAAAAAGATATTTTGTTTTATGTTTTTTTGTAAAAAGAAATACGAAATAATATGCCAATAAGATAAATACTGGCGAAGGATTAGAATTCCATACAAATCTTGAGTAGGTAATAAAAGGCGGAGAAATAGCAATCAAGGCAGCAACTATTAGTCCAACTTTTGCTCCAAATAGCCTTCTTCCAATAGCATAACCAACAAGAATTGTTGCGATTCCCAATAAAAACATTAATATTATTCCCCCATAAGGATCTCCTTTAAAAAATATAAAAGGTGCTGCTAGTAGATAATAATAAAAAGGTCCATGGAAAATTCCGCGAAATCCAGCAACACCCGCGCCTATTTCAGATCCAATAAGAGTCAGCTTGTGATCAACGACAATATTTTTTACCGCAAGATAATCTCTACCTTGATCAAATCCAAAAAGAAAGTTTCTATTTAAAACCTCTACAGATCTTAGAATTACTCCACTCAATATTGCTGAAAAAAGTATTATATAAACAATAATCCTCAAAAATCTTTTGGCCATACCTCAATATACTTCTTTTCCTTTTTTCCTCATATAATAATAGTATAAATACGATTCTGGAACTCCTTCATGAAACCCAATATCCCTCCCTTCCTCAATTGCTTTTAAGACTTTTTGGCTTCGCTCATGAATTCCCCCTTCTTTATAAGTAAAATATTTGCTTATATTAAATATTGCATAGTATATTAAAAAACAAGATAAAATAAATTTAGGAATCCAATTTCTAAATAAAAATATTCTAGATAACAAATAGGAGATAATAATAAGTGCGATAAATCTGTTTGTGGAAAAATAGTAGTCGCTTATTTCTCCGCTATAAGTTGAGAGCACAAACCAAGGAACCACAAACCAAAGAATTATAAGATAACACAGAACTATTTTTTCTTTTGAAACTGATTTAAAAAACAACAGAAACATAAATAAAGGAACAAGAACAAACTTTAAAGGTTTAAGAAAGGAAAAAGTAAAAAACGGCTCAAATTGAATAAGGGCATCATTTGTCAACTGCAGAACTCGTCTTACATGAAACCCATGATAGTAGCTAGTACCGTATTGTAAAAGATTTGATGTATGTTGTTGATTTTCTAGAGTAGCTATAATAGTGGGAATAAGCCAAACTGTAAATACCGGTAAAGCAAAAAACATATATTTAAGCGTCTCCTTAGTCTTTGGAAAAAAAATAACTGACAGAAAAATCATAAAAGGAAAATAAATAGAAGTAAAATGTATGTGAAAGGAAAAACCCAACGCGAGACCCAAAAGAAGCATGAATTTTGGATTTCCTGTTATTATTTTGTAGATACTATAAAATATAATAAGTGAAATGGCAGGGATAAAATTTACCGGCCATTGTACTCGGTCAAAAATAATACCATAATATGCAACAGTATTTATAAAAATAGCTATAAAAGCGGTTTCCACTGAAAAAATTTTTTTAGTTATGTAAAAAAGGGTCAAAAATGTAAAAATGCTTGTAACTCCTGCAAAAACTCCGGATGCTATTGGATCAAGATTAAAGATCCAGTAGAAAAAAGCTATCATATAGTAATATATAGGACCAATAAAAATACCGCTGTTCTGCTTAGCAACCATTCCAACGAGAGGTAATTCGTGATTAACTATTATATTTTTGGAAGCCCACGCATTATCGACTTGATCCCATCCGAATGGGCTTCTTGTATCAATTTCATAGAACCTCAAAAATATCAATAAAATAAATATGATCAAAAATAATACCAAAGCTTTACTACTCCAAAAGCGCAAAATAAATTCTTTTATCATATCAATCTTTATGAATAACTCTAATTGCAACTTCTCCATCTGGATAATCGATTCTATGAATAGTTTTATATATTTCGCTAAACTCTGAATTGCTTCCAACTAATAGAATATTGTTTTCCTTCTCTTCATAGTAATTAAACGGTCTAAATTCAAAATTTAAAAATTTATTTTGAGCATCCTGAACGCCCGACCTAGTTCCTCCTTCTTGTAAATATTTTTCAGGATTATATTTTGAATAAAAAAGAAAAAATATATAGGACTGATCCATAGGCATCCTATTCGAAACAATTATCTTATTGTAGTTTTCTCTGACAGACATAAGGTAACTAACTAAATCTCTATATCCATATTGCCAGTATTTTGCGTGAAAATAATTTTGCTGAACAAAATACTGATTGATATAATAAACAAAATTAAAAATGAAAAATGAAAAATATAATCCAAATATTAGATATTTAATCTGTATTTTTGATATTTTATTTTTGATATTTGATATTGCACTTACGGTTGTAATAATCCCAATTGCTATAAATACTTGAAAAGTGGGCAAAAAGTTTAATGTGCGTACCGCATGAGGAACATCGCTTGTCACAGAAGCTGGAATAGGGGCTATTAAAAACCAGCTAAATATAAACGCTTTTGTCTTATTTGGGAAATTACCAAATAATAGCATATATATCCCAATCATCAAAAATGGTAGCTCCCAAATATATAAAAGTCCCATGTTTGGTGCATGATGACGTGCTATATCGCCTTTTACGAACAACCAATTTAGATCAAAATGGGAAAGATAACCAGCAATAATGTTTTTAAAATATGTAAATCGTCTATTGTCTAAAATAAGACCAATATAATCATGATTTTCCCTATTTCGCATAAGTCTTTGTACATTTTCCTCAAGAATTGGTGTTCTATTCGCAAGTATGCTTACATCTTGAGCTCTAGACAGTGCTTCTCTATTGGTAAACGTGTAATAAATTATCGGTAATGAAACAAAAAGACCCAGTATTCCAGCTATTATTATGTATTTTTTTGAAATTAAGAAAAGGTCTTTTCTAAATATAAGAATTAAAGCAGTAAAAAGTAAGGGGGTGAAAACTTTCTCGCTTTGATATGTATATAAATTTACGCCACCCGCTAATGCAGATAATACTAAAAACCATGGTCTTTTTAATCCCAACAGAAAAAATAATGCCGCAAAAACATTGAAAGCAAGCCCAACATTTGATTCAAAAGCAATTCTAGAAAATTGTATATGCCAAGGAGAAACAGCTAAAATAAATGCTGAAAGTAAGGCAATATTTTTTCTCCCAAAAAGTGTTCTAACCAAAAAGAAAACACCCAAAATAGTAAGTACTCCAAATACAGCAGATGGAATTCTAACTGCAAATTCATTTAAACCAAAGATGACTATTGATGGTGCTGATAAGTATACATATAAAGCGGGTTTGTAATCATCAAACGAACGTAAAATAATAGGTAAAAACTCTCCATATTCATCTCTTCCTGTTTTTAAAATAGAATATGCATTGTATCCAAGAGCAACTTCATCCCAATCAGGAGAAATTGGTACATTTCCTAGTTGCCAAAATCGCAAAAAAGATCCTATAAGAATTATAAAGAATAAAATAAAAAACTGAATATGTTTCTTCATATGAAGTTTAAACTTGTTTATAACCTGTAAGCAACAAGAATTTCATTTTTATTTAATAGGTAAAATCTTTTTAAAATATCTCCTTTCGGATGAACTTTGCCAGGAGAATCTAAATACAATACCTTTCTTGATCTTGATTTTATAGAACTTAGATTATTTGCGAAGCGATATTTTAGGAAACCCGATACCGTAACAAATCCGAATGAATCTCTCTCATAAATCTTACTTTCTCTTAAGATCTTCGGATCTGCTTTTGTATAAAATGCGTAGTATATATAAGGCCTACCCATATCCGAAGTTATATGAATTTGGTCATAATGATCTTCAACACTTTTAACGTATTTTATCGATTCTTTGTAGCCAAATTGCCATTCTCCGGAATACTCATACGGATAATGAATGTAATAACCATGAAGATAATATAAAATATTAAATATAAAAAATAAAAAACACAAAGAAAATATTAAATATTTAATTTGTATTTTTAATATTTGATGTTTTATGTTTGATATTGCATTTATAAAAACAATAACTCCATATGCAGTGAATATCTGAAAGGTAGGTAAAGTTGCCTCTATTCTTAAAGCATGCGGAGTTTCTCTCGCGGTAGCAGCTGGAATTATACCTGCTAACAACCAGACAGGAACTATCCACCAATTTCCCTCACGCTTCCTAAAAAGAAATAAGATACCAGCAACGAAAAAAGGCAATTCAATAATATACAACTGACCAACATCTTGAGTAGAAAACTTAGGATTCCCATCCCCCCTTATAAATAGGAAACTTGGATTCAAATTGTCAAAATAATGCTTGATATACTCAACCGCATAAGCAATACGTCTGTTATGTATAATTGGCCATTTGGCATTTTTATCATTCTCTATCTCCTGATTAACTCTTTGTATAACGGCAACATTTGAAAAAATATTTACTTCTCGGAAACGTAACCGCGCTTGAGGACTTAATAAAAATCCAATTGTTGGAACTAACATCAACAATCCGATTAATGCCGAGATCAATGCTTGTTTTTTTCTCTCAAAAAGTAATTTTCGAAAGCTAAAAATTAAAACTAAAACTAAAATTGGTGAAACTATTCTTGCTGTATTAAAGGTATACATTGACAAGACAAAGCTTATACTTGATAAAATCAATAACCATCTTCTATTTGCTATCCCTTCCAAAAATAACCAAATGCCCAAAACTATAAAAAAAGTTGCTACGTTTGCCTCAAATGCGGCTCGAGACAGCATAATATGCCATGGAGAAATCGCAAGCAATAGAGATGCAAAAGACGCATATTTTTCTTTTAGATCAGAATTCCAAAAAATTCTTTTAGTTAAAAAATAGGTAATTAATACTGTTAAAACGCCAAAAAATGCTGAAGGAAATCTAACTGCAAATTCATTGAGCCCAAATAGCTTGATCGGTAATATATCCAAGTATGCATAGACAGGGGGTTTAAAATCCCCAAAAGACTCAAGGTAGTTAAGCGGTAAAAATCTTCCGAATTCATCCTTACCATCAATACCCAAAGAGTAAGAATTGTATCCCCATGCCACTTCATCCCATGTTAGAGAAGGTGGATTATTACCAAGTCTGTACAATCGAAAAAATGTAGCTAAAAAAACTATTACTGCTAAAATTAAAATAATATGTTTGTTAAGTTTAATATTTTTCTCCCTTTCTTTTTAATAGGAATGAAACAGCCATTGTAAAATTAAATATTTTCTTATGAACTATAGAAAAACCGTTTGTACGAATTACTTTTTCTAGATTCTCAGTATTAAATGTATGGATATGAGAATCTCTCCATACTCCGTGTCTCATATTAGTCCACCAATGCCAAATTGTCTTAAATAGAAAATTTCCACTATCCATTTCTACAACTGCTATACCATTTGGGTTAAGCACTCTTCCTATTTCTTGTAGAACTTTTTCTGGAAATTCAACATGTTCTAAAACCTCTGTACAAATAACTAAATCAAATGACTTATCAGCAAAAGGTAGGTTGTGGCCATCGGAATGGATCAATTTTAGAGATTTATAACGCTTCTTGCCATAATCTATAGCTTTTTTGTAAATATCAACACCTATACATTTAGATTTTGGGTATTGCAACTTAACTTTGGAAAGAAACCAACCGCTCGCACATCCAACGTCAAGAATATTTTTAGGATAAATATGAGTTCCCTCGATAAGGCTTAAAACAGTTTTCAATTTTTTAGTGTGCCAAATTCTCTGAAGTAGATTCTTTGATATCCCGTTTTGATAGTAGTCGGGTGGCACTTGGTGCCAAATTTCCTCTAACTCTTTCTTTGAATTGGTTCCTAACTTACTATTCATATTTTATTTTCCAAATACCCTGTTGTAAAAATTACGCTACCTATCGAAAATGATTGGCTTATTCTACTCTGTCTTTTCTGCCAAACTTTTTGCACATCAACGGAACAGATAAGTATATTGGCAAGGGTAGAAACGGCCATCCTTGCATATTCATCCAGGTAAGAAATGGAAATGACTCACTAAAAACATTTTTACCAGTTTGAGAAATAGAATAGGCATTATAGATATATCCCATTTCATCATGAGTCACACCGTAAGGAACATCACCAAGCTGCCAAAAGCGGAGAACTATTGCTAAAAGAAGAATCAGAAAAAGCACTAAATGTCTTTTAAGCATAAGCAGAAAAAAGCTTCTAATATAATATCATAAGTAACTACATGAGGCTACCGAAAGTGAATCCCTAACTCTATAGATTTTTCATGCTCTATGGCTTGTTCCGCATCAGTTAAAATAAATTTTTCTATTATAAATCCATTTGGGAATTTTTTAGTTTCACTAGGTTCTTTTAGAATCTTTACCTGAACTTTACGCCACCAGTCATGAGTCATATAAGGATCATCTGCTGGAGGAGGAGCTGCAATTATGTATGTAGTAGGTTTTTTTGAATATTCAAAAGCTTTTGCTTTTGCTTTATTAAAATTATAGATCATTGCGTATCTTGGTTGATAAGCCAGAGCATCAGGCGCAAAAACAAAATAACCAAACTCTCCTCCTTTCTGCCAGTCTACAACAGTATTTGCTACCTCGCTAAGAGCAAGCCACGAATTATAATGTTTACCAATACTTCTTTCATCATAATGCATAGTAGAAATAAAATCCGAATAAAAAATTAAAAAGATAAATGGAATAAATAAGAATCTATACTTACTTTTAAGAAATGAGGTAAGCCATAAGGCAGTTAACGGTATAATCAAATAGACATAATGAAATAGTAAAACTCCTTTGTTAAAAAAGCTAAGGCACATATATCCAAAATAATAGAAGGGGAATAAAAAATATAATTTTCTTTGCCTGATATTTTTCAATTGCAGGATAGTGGCTATAATAACCACCGCAAAAACAATATAAACAAATAAATCATTTACTTTGTTATTAAAAAGCTGTAAAGAAACCGTATTATTAATTCTGTTCTCCACCCACGATCTTATCGTTATAAAAAAATGCAACGATTCTCCAGTTGAAAGTATTGCTTTTGACATTCTCAAATCATTGCGAAGATCAAAGATAATTAAATTCGAAAGAAACAGGGGAACTAAAATAAAAGCAATTAAATGTCTCCAAAGATTATTTCTATAGATTATCCAGATAATTAATAAAGAGGAGAGTATTAAAAATTGAAGTCCTATGCCGATCTCCAGTTGAATAATTAATGCCAGAATTATCAAATGTAAAGTTAGATATAGCGCTTTTTTGTTTTCTACATATTTATATATAGTAAATAAGAAAACAGGGACAAAAAAGAAAGTTGCTTCCGAATGAAACACTCCGTTCAGATAGGGAACCATTTTTGTAGAAACGAATAATACATAAACAAATGCAGGGAACATTCTAAGCATTTTCCAAACCATCCAAAAACTACTAATTAAAAAAACTGCCGCAAGCATAATCCAAAACCACGCAATTATTACCGGATCCCCATGCCCAATAAGATATGCCGGGTAATTCATATATGTCCAGAGAGGGCCGTGGAAAAGCCCATTGGTGCTGGATCTGGGGCCAATAAGGACTATCTTCTTTTCATCCAATTCCGAAAGCAAAAGAAAATCTCTAGCAACGTCATTAAAAAAATTTACCTCACCATGACGGACGGGATAAGAAGACATATACAAATTAAACAACGTTAGAAGAAACAATGGTAGATAAAATAACTTCCCCATTTTGCAAAGAGAATATTTATCATGATACCATATTTCAAAATATATTCTGAGTTAGTTAGAATGAAAAAGTTGTTTAAATCTTTAGATTTTATAGTAATTATTTTCATCTCAATTGGACTCCTTTATATCTATAGCGATGTTTTACTAAACGGCAAGATTATTTTCCCGTCAAACTTTCTTGCACAATTTTATTCTCCCTGGAGAACAGAAAAATTCCCAAGCTGGGAAGCAGGAATTCCTCATAAGCCAATCGGGGACGACCAGATTAGACTATTTTATCCCGAACGCACATTTACCAACCTGTTGTTAT
This sequence comes from uncultured Gammaproteobacteria bacterium, assembly GCA_964372855.1. Taxonomy (GTDB): domain Bacteria; phylum Patescibacteriota; class Microgenomatia; order Levybacterales; family UBA12049; genus JACOXT01. The sequence continues at coordinate 73,489 of CAYJRY010000001.1, forward strand.
CTAAAAATATTCTTCCGCTTTGGAATCCGCATACCTTTTCAGGAACACCATTTCTGGCCGACCTTCAATCTGCAATTTTTTATCCTCCAAATATTCTTTACTTCTTCTTGCCGCAATTGACAGCATGGCAAATTCTTCTACTCATCCAACCTATCATGGCAACAGCTTTTATGTATATATTTTTAAAAATTTTGGATCTTAAAAAACCCGCTGCTTGGCTTGGAGCTATAGCTTTTGGATTCTGTGGTTTTATTTTGGCGTGGAGCCAGGAACATGTAACATCCGGACAAGCTATCTTGTGGCTACCGCTAGTAATGTTCGGAATTGAGGGCTATCTTAGACATAGAAAATTAAAATACTACCTAATAGCTATTATTGCGCTGGCGTGTTCTATAGTTGGCGGTTTTATTCAACAGACTTTTTACGTTTATCTTTTTTCTTTTATATATGTCCTATATAGAATAAATACTTTGCGCCTTAATTTAAGCTACTTATTGAAAGTTATGTTTATTTATATTTTCTCTGTATCTCTAACTGCAATACAATTATTTCCATCAATAGAAGCTTTTTTAGAATCCCCCAGAAGCACGTCATCAGCTTGGTATTTATTCGAAGGATATCTTCTACCTGTTACTCATATACTCAATGCGTTAGTGCCGGATATTTTTGGAAATCCGGGGACATATAATTTTTTTGGGAGGGGTTTTTATAGAGAAACTATACTATATATTGGAGTTATTCCTCTATTCCTCGCTACTTATGCTATTTTTAAATCTAAAAAAAATACCATAATTATGTTTTTTATTTTTGGCGCAATTTTATCCTTTTTCCTCACAATAGATTCACCTTTCACAAGATGGTTTTTCCGGCTCCCCATCCAATTTCTGAGACCGTTTTTGCCAAGCCGGATACTTACAATCACCGCTTTTTCTCTTAGCGTACTTTCCGCTTTTGGTTTATCCAAATTAATTAAAGAAAGGAAGAATGACAAGAAAATTCCGTTATCTATTATTTTAATATTTTATTTTGCCTTTTTTCTAATAGGAATTTACGCAATTTTATTATTAAAGTTTGGCGATGAATCTTTTTTCAGAGGATTAAATGATTACATAATTAGACATAGTTTTTCGCCTACTAGAGACAATGTATTTGTTCTTTTGAAAAATTTAATACTGCCGTTTGCATTTTTTTCCATCTTCGTTCTTCTTCTAATCTTCAAAAATAAGACTAAATTATTTTTATACGGAGTTGTTTTTCTAACACTATTGAGTCAATTTTATTTTTTGAAAAAATATTCTGTTATTGGCGAGGCTGAATTTCTTTATCCGAAAAATCCGGTTACTTCTTTTCTCCAATCGAGAAGTTCTTTTGATAGATTTCTGACCTTTCGTGAGTCATTTGAAGAAAACATATCAACATACTTTGGCATATATTCAGCAGAAGGAGCAAACCCTGTTTTTCCAAGAAGATATGGAGAACTACTTTTTGCTATAAAAAACAATGGGAAACTGATTAAAGATATCCCTCGTATCGAAGCAAGACTTTCGGAGCTAGGAGATAAAGAAAATCCATTCGAAGATAATAGAAGGCTTCGTTTATTTTCACTTCTTGGGATAAAATATATACTCTATTTTGATGATCAAAATCCAAAAAATAGTGGTGCAAATAAATTCTCTGGAAATCTTTTTAAACCTATTTGGCGTCATGGTAATTGGTATGGGCTTGAGTATCTTAACAGTTTCCCTAGAGCTTTTTTAGCAAGTAGTATCCATATTGAAAATAATCCTCAAAAAATTTTAGATTTAATTTTTGATCCAAAAATAGACCTTTCAACAAGTGTCATTTTGGAAGATAAGCCTCTTGGCATAAAGAGTTCTGGCAAACTTATTAACTTAGAAAAACTTTCAAAAAATTCATTAGTAAATATTAAATCTTATCAACCTCAAGAAATAATTATCGAGACAAAAACCGATACTCCCCGGATGCTTTTTATTTCGGATAATTTCTATCCGGGATGGCAAGCTTTTGTTAATGGTAAAGAAACTAAAATTTATCGTACAAACTATACTTTTAGAAGCATTTACCTTTCAGCGGGAAACCACACAATAATATTTAAATATAACCCGCAATCATTTAGAATTGGCTCTACAATCTCAATATTTACTGGTTTCATATTAATACTAATTATTTTAATGAACGTTCGCTCTTCAGCAGCAAGAAAGAGATAGGGAGTTTGAGATAATTAGTTACCATCGTATATAGTTATATCTTGACCATCTCTTTTGGATTTTTCAATTACAGTTCTTATTGTTCTTCCATTCTTGTCTTTAATTTTAATTATTCCCCCATCGTATGCTGATAATATTTTGTCGTATTGCTTTTCCTCCCCTTTAACGCCGTGATAATTATAGCTACTGTAAATTCTAGTACAGCATTCTTCGTAGAATAGATTCTGAATGCCCAAAGGCTCGATAAGTGGTGAGTAATAAATCCTAGCTATATGATGAATAATTTTTACACCTTTATATGAAAGTATTTTTTCTTTAAGATTATTTGTAAGATTTGTAAATAAGGTAAATAAAGGAGCATCGGAACCTGGAATCATATTTTCAAGGTATGCGTTTTGCAAATGAACATTTTTTACGTATCCTATTTTGCTTAGGAAATCTAGCATCTCATTCTCTTTTTTCAAATCAATTTCTTGAGGATTAACTGTTATCAAGTAGCCATTAATATCTTCTACTAAAACATTTCCCCCTGAGTCAAGAATTCTTCCTCTCTTTCCTTGAGATATAATAGTCTCCACATTATGTTCGGGCAAAAATCCATTCAAAACCAAATCCCAATCCCAAATAATTTTCCATTGGCCGTCTTCTTTAATCAATTCGATACTTTTATTTTCAAAGAAAGCACCCAGACCTCTTGTTTTATATTTAACTAAAATTTCAACTAAACCTCTATTCGCAAATACTGAAATATCGCGCTTTAATTCTTTTATTTCAATCGCTGCTACTGTAGCTTTATCCAAAATTCCCTGCGTATGCAAACGAAATTCACCGCGGGACATTTTAGGAAAGGCTAATTTCGCAATATTTTCATGATATATATCTTGGAAGTATTGATTAGATAGATTGTAATAAAAATTATTCAAAACCAACTCTGATTTGGGCTGTAGAAAAAACGTGGAATGAACAATACCATAGAAAATTATTACTACAAAAATCAAGATCTCTTTTCTATTATTAACATAATTAACAACTACCTTAACAAAAAGAAGATAAAGAAAAGGTAAAACAATCATTAAATATCTGGGATATGCAGGAATAAAGGTATATACAATAAGAGTCAATAAAGTGAAAATAGAAATACCTTTCCAAAATAGATTAACTCCTTTCTTAAGAAGAAATATTATAGAAGTAATTATTCCAATTATGCTAATTGTAGGCCATATAATCCACCATTCAGTAACAGAAGTAAGAGAACCGTCTGAAATATTGGGAAATTTTCCTAAGAATAATGTTTGCCAAATAGCTTCCTTATGAACAACAACTTGAGACCTTAGGTAAAAATCTACAATATATTTTTGCAAGCTTAAAAAATCTATCAAGGAATTACCATCAAAAAAGAATTTACCATACGGAATAAGTATTCCAATAAATATTCCGAAAGTAAAAATAATATATTCTTTAATCTTCTTTATATAAATAAAAAATCCGCTCTCAAGAAAAAAAATTATAGGCAAAAGAATCGGTGGTTTAGTCTGTGTAAATAACCCTAATGACAAACCAATTAATAAAGAAAGGATAAGCGTTTTATTGTTTTTTTTATTTACAAATATAATGAATAAAAATAAATTTACTAGAAGAAAAAACAATTGAGAGATGTCAACCCATGCTTTCCAAAACTGATTTATGAAAAGAGGGTCAACAAAAAAAAGCGCTGTGGCAAATAAGGCAAATATACTGCTTCCTAGTAACTTCTTCGAAATAAGAAAAAAAAGAAATAGAGATCCTATTCCCAAAAAAAGGGCATAATAGGCGGGATTTCTAAAAATTAAAATTGATAAACCAATTAGATATTTTCCTACAGGAGGTGTTTCCGCATTGAATCCGTCAAGAGAAATTGTATTATTAATAAGACCATATCCAATATAGGAAAATAGCCCATCATCTCCTATAATTCGCTTCGACAAAGGAAGAACCCATTGCGAATGCTCAAAACGATCTTTCCAGTAAGGAACATTATAGGCCTCTCTAAAGAAAGCCCTTTTAAAATAAATAATCTGAACAGTTTGTATTAAAATAATAAGACAACAAAAAATAACAAGAAGGTACTTACTTCTAGACAATGTTTCAGTAATAAATTTATAAATTTTATTTTGCATTAATCTTATAAATCACTGTAGATTGGTCCTCGTATACCTTATGTATATAAGCTTTCTTTGCAACAAAAGCTAACGGGTAAGGACTATAAATATATGATATTTTATTTTTTTCAAATCCCTGCCTTACCTCTTCTTGGAGATGGGTATACTCGGAAGAATCGTTTGGAGGTATGTTATCTAAGAAAATCACTTTATGAATAAAGTCAATTCTAGGCCTAATATCCACTCCAAAAAAATCAATATATTCGTTACTAAGATAACTTCTTTTGTTGCCAAAAGCAACAATTGCGGGTGAGGATGAACCATACCAATGCCCTACATCTTTTAACGTTGGCTTAATATCTTTGGATGGAATTTCTATAACAGTATCTCTATATTTTCCCTGCGATTTCAAAAAATTCATTGCTTGAAAATAAGGTCCTGATAATGAAAAACTATTTGAATTCCTAGTGCCAAAGTAAACCTTATAGCTCTCATATGCAGATGGCAATGTTAGAACGACAATTACTGTAAATAGCAAAGTTTTTATCAGCCGACTTGAGATAAGATTCAAGAATGCAGAAACTCCAAATGCGGCAAATAAAGAAATAAAAAATAAAAAATACCATCCCATTTGTATTATTTCAAATACTTTCCCTGACTGGATAAAAAATAAGGGAATCAAAATAGAAATTAGAGTTATTAGCAAAACTGTAAAAGCAAAAAATGAAGGTGGTTTGCGTTGTTTCAAAAAAATCACTGGCAAGAAAAATAATCCTATCAATCTTGTACCCAAATTTCCAAACAAAAATACGTACAGTGCGTATAATTCTGTCTCTACTATTCCCTTTATCACAGTAAACTTTGTATAAGTATACATTTTCTCTGCGTATCCATACCAAGGCATATTATCTGTTAAAACGCTATGAGGTGCCCAAAGAGGCGCGAAAATAAGAATAGATGTTGGATCTCTAAAAATACCGTATGTAAAAATAAAAATTAATCCTGTAATAAATAAAGGAATAAGTATAAAATAGTTTTTTTTGCGAACTATCTCAATTAAACTAAATAAGATAAAACCTCCAATAAGAATAATTCCTGCATATACTTTGAACATGGTAGACATACCAACGAACAAAGCGGCAATAATTAGCCAATTATTTTTTCTCGATTCAAGATATTGATAGGTCGCAAAAAGTGTTGAAATTACAATAATGATTGAAATGGCAAAAGGAGGATTAATTAATGATGTTGCTGGCTGCTGTATTCCAAAAGCGCTATCCAGACTTAAATTAGTATGACCTCTTAAATAAAGGATGAAAGCGAAACTGCCGCCAAACATAGTTAAAAAAACAGCCCAGAGAGCAACTGATGTTTTTTTACTCCATGCAAAACTTAAACAATAAACTCCCAGTCCCCACAAAATAGCCATAAATAACGGAAAGAAATGGAAATGTAACGAAAGAGGAGAAATAAAAATAATGTTACTAAACATTGCTATTAAAAAATTATAAAAAAAATGATAGCCCTTTAAAGGCACTTGTGCAAATCCTGGATTATCAGGCGGAAAATTTTCTTTTAATTCATTTATCAAAGCCAAATGCCACAAATCATCTCTTCCATATCTAATGGTATCTCCATAAACGCCAGACATTAACATGCTAAGGCTAAAAATAAATGATAAAACAAATATAATAAAAAAAGGCTTTATATGGAATTTATCAAGATTACAAGGCAACCATTTCTTGCTTTTAATGACAAGAAAGTCAAGTATTAGTAGTATTGGCAAAATTATTATCTCCAATTTCAACCAAGTAAATATATAAGAAATTAGTGTAAATAGCATTATTCCTAAAGCAAATGGGAAAAAAAGATCCTCTGGCGAATCAAGTGTAAGTTTCAGTCTTGCTAATAAAAATTTTCCAGGCAAATAAAAACAAATAAAAATAGCAAAAAGAAAAAGCACAATTTCTAGGAAAGATTGTAGAATATTCATTCTAAATTATGTTTATTTTCTCTAAATATTCGCTTTTGCACTAAAAATTGACCAAACTTTTTTTCTTCTAAAATATCTGATGTTTTATTTTCTTCAAATATAATTTGCTGTATAAAATAATCCGGGATTCCAGTTGTTGGCTCAATAATAACGTACCTATATTTCGTGCCAAAGGGTTTATCTAAAAGATTTCCTAAGTAACCTACTTGACTTTTTCCGCCATGATAAGGAAGATACCCATATTTTTTTTCGCCATACAGTTCATAAAGATACGACCATAAAGTATTTATATGCAAAGGGTTGGTTATCGGTATTATTGTAAACTGCTTGCCTCTGGATTCTTTATAGGTATAATTAACAATTTCTTTTTCAAGACTTAGACTTATACCATATTGTACTGACAATGGACTATATTCTGTTTTGAGCCATGAATACACAGTATAAAATTGCCCCGAAAAAATACAGATCAAAATAAAAGCAAGAAGTTTAAAATTTTTGACTGTATTTATTAATAAATATGCCCCTATTGCTATAATAGGAATAATAAAAGGTCCAAACATAAATCCACTATGCAGTATTCCTGATTTAAATAGATAAAAAATAACAAGTACTCCTAACCATATAGACAAAAGTATCAACGCGTATATATCTTGCTTTTTTTTATATCGCTTTAAATAAAATATAACTAAAAATATGAAGAAAACTAATGCCCAATAAAAGGGTATAAAAGTTATTGATAAAAGAAAATTAAACTTTTCAATAATTAAAAAAATCGTTTCCGTAAAAGGCCTTGAGGAAGACAGACTAGAGTTTAGAAAATCTGCAATTGCCAAAATAGCTTTGCCTTTAAATCGAATTTCGGAAATTACATATGTACTTGTCCCCAACAAAAAACCTAGTCCCAAAAGTAAAAAGCTTTGAAGTGTAAGTTTTATTTTATAAATTAACCAGTATATAGGTAATACAATCAAAAACAAACCAAATGCGAAATCTGCTTGTATCAGAAACCCAAAAAAAAGACCTGTCAATATTAAATCTTTTTTTTGCTGTTGTTTTATGAACCTCCATAAAAAAAACAATAAAAGAGGCGTTATGTAAAGTGCAATAAGAGGATTTGCTAGCCACCTAGTAAATGTTTGAAAGAGCGGAGACGATGCATATAAAACAGAGGCCAAAAGGGCTATATGAAAATTTCGGAAAAGTTTGTATATAAAATAAATGCATAGAGGTATTGTAAGTAATGAAAAAAGAAAGAAGAAAACAGCAACAAATTCAGGGTTTCCAGAACTTATTGCATAAGGTAATGAAAGCAAATAATACCACAAAACACCATGATGCACTCCTGGAAGATCTGAGGACGGGCCAAGTATCTTAAAATCTTGATTATGCCAAATCGCGTATGCTTCGTAGGCATCTCTTGCTTGATCAAATCCGAAAACAAGCTGTTTTGATAGCCCAAAAAACGCAAATATAATAGAGATAATGAACGTAAAGACATACAATAAAAGTAGATAAAGAGGAATTTCTTTGAAATACTTTATTAATCTATGAATCGACATTTTAGTAACGTTAAAAGAGCTATTGACCCATCTTTAAATGTATTTAATTTCTTACCTTCATTATAGCCTCTAGGATTTGTCGTAATAGGCACCTCAAATATCTTATAACCTTTTTTTAACAATTTAGCAGTAATCTCAGGCTCAAAATCAAAACTTTTTGCTTTTAGCGTCATCCCTTCAAGTGCTTTTTTTGGAAATAACTTATAACAAGTTTCCATATCTGTGATCCACTGTCCATAAAGTATACTTGTCAAGAAACTTAAAAATTTATTGCCTAGATAGTGCAATAAAAATCGAGGAGTTCTTTCTTCTTTCGAAAAACTAGGTAAACGTTTAAGACGAGTTCCATAGACAACTTCACTTTCATTGTTTAGAACTGGTTCTACAAGCTTTACAATGTCTTTTGGATTATATTCCAAATCAGCATCCTGAATAACAATATAATCTCCAGTTGCATTTTTTATCCCAGTCTTAACCGCCATTCCCTTACCAAGATTTTTCGTATGTCGAATAATTTTGAGATTTGAAATTTGAGGTTTGAGAATTGAAATTTCCGATGAAGTAGAATCGGATGATCCATCATCAACAACAATAATTTGTTTAGAAATACTTGGAACCTTCAACTCAGATACTTTCTTGATTACCTCAAGAATTGTCTCTTCTTCATTAAAAACGGGTATAATAATAGATAATTTCATTAAGTGAATTAATAAGATTTCTAGTTTTTTAATTTTTTAAAAATATATTGTTCTTGAGTCTTAAATATAATTTGGTAATTTTTATCTCTTTTTAATTTTTCAATTATATCAAAAATATCAGATGGGCTCGTAAAAAAATTGTTTGGATTCTGTCCACTACGAACATCTATTAATATGTAGTCAGGATTATAATCATTATAATTATTCCTAAGTAGCCAAACTTTCTGATGAGTGAAATGGGAAGCTAAATTATTTTGCGTCATTACCGAACTATCACGCGGGATCTGTTTAATTACATTATCTAAAAAAGTAAAATTACCTGTATGGCTATAAAATGCCTTATTATAGGCTAACCCAAAAGGACCATGTAATACAAATTGAAACAAATAAAGAGAGTTTAGAATTAAGAACAATCCAAAAAGATTTAAATATTTTTTTAGAATATAAATTCTATTTTTTAAAAAATGAAAACTGTAAATACTTGCTATAGCCATAATCACAGCTAACTGCGCATTGTAATGTAGACCAAGTCCCCATCTGGTTGGGGTCATAGGTATAAAACGAATAAATAAATCTTGAAAAATTAATGCCCAAAAAGACGGCGATATAAGTGGTAAAAAACCAAAACTGTAAAAACTATAAAAAAGAGTGTTTCTTTTTATAGAATCGTCGAGAAATGCAGTAACGTAATTTGAATTTGTTAGATTATAAGAATATTGGTATATTCCATTGGAAAAATATGGGATTATTAAATAAATACTTATTAACCCCCACCCAATAGAACCAATAATCGTAGTATATGCAATCCTTTTCCATTCTTTCTGTGCGATAAAAATAAAAATACCAATTCCAATACCTAGCAAGAAATTACTTTCTTTAAATCCAAGTGTCAAAAACAACATTAAAAAATAGAAGATTTTTTTATTTGAAATTATTCCCCAAAAAGTGAGAGTAAGAAAAAGGGTGGATACTGTTACCTCATGAAAATCAGAAATTACAGCATTTTGTATGCCTATAAAAAATAGATATGAAAATAAGATAGAAAATGATAAAAAATTATTTTTTAATATCCTTTGTCCAATAAGATATATCGCAAAGCCACTTATTCCAACCATAACAGCTTGAGCAATTAGAATTATTTCACTCTTATCTGTGACCCAATACAAAGGAGAAAGTAAAAATATACTGGGATTGAAATGATCTGCGAATATCCATTTCCCAGAAACAACTAAGTGATCGATAATCGGTGGCTTTAGTCTTGAAACACTCCAAATAGCTGAATCAAAAATTCCGAAGTCAAAATAAAAAACGTCGTATTGCCAAAATTTATTTAAAGATATTAGGCTTCCTGCAATAATAAACAGGGTGCATAAAACTATCGAGGCATATATAAAAAACTTATCGTATCTTGCGATAATTTTTTCAAATTTGTTAATCATGCTGAAATTGCTTCAGAACTTCTTGATCTGTTTTTATAAATAGTTTTTTCTGTCGTTGTCTTGACGAATTTACCATCGACATAACAATAATTGCCCTTAGCAAACCATTATAAAAAGCTAGGTCTTTTCTAAATATAGCTGAAGGTAAATGATAAATTAACCAAAAAAAATGATTTAAAATAAGCGAAAAATCAGTAATATTCTTCCAAACAAAAATAAATTGATTTCTATAAGCTATTTTTTTTACTTCAAAACTGTTATATGTACTTTTAATCGCTCCTTTTTCGTGTTCATGAGTTACAATGCTTTTTGGTTCAAACAAAATTTTATACCCGGATTTCAGGGCGCGGTACGAAAGATCAATATCTTCCCAATAAAATGGATTATATAGCTCATCAAGCCCACCCAATTTTTCCCATATGGATTTTCTAAATGCTCCGCTTCCTCCACTTACCCAAAGCGTATTTGTTTTATCAACTTCACCACGGAAATGCAAAAGAAATCCCTTTCTCCAAACTCCAAGTCCTCTTCCCCTAAGAATAGCTTTATTATTTTCCATACTTTTGTCCATACACCCAACAGCAAATACTTTAGAATCTTGAAAATGTTTCAAAAGAGGATCTAAAAAATTCTTTTCTGGAATCACATCAGTATTTAACAAAATAATAATTTCTCCTTTTGCCTCTTTCACACCCCTATTAACATTTGAAGAAAACCCTAAATTTTTGTCACTTTCCAATAATCTCATATTTATTTTCAATTTTTTATATGTATTTTTCATATTTGATATTTCATTTTTAATATATTCAGAAGAATTATCTAGAGAGTGATCATCCGATATAATAATTTCAGCATTTCCCTTGTAGTTTGAGACCGAATTAATTACTTTAGGCAAATTTCTTTTTAGCAGCTCTTCGCCATTATAATTAGGAATAATAATACTAATATTCATACTTTTAGTACTCTAATGATTTATATCATTAGAGTAAGTTAATATAAAACTCAATTTTATGTTTTCCTGAAGGTACAGCAATCCCTCTAAAATTATAATTAGTTCTATATATTTTTGTTTCATTACCATCGATCTTTGCGCGCCAATTTGGATAATAACTATCAGTCAAAACCATAAAGCCTTCACCAACATTACCAGTTTCTAAAACGACCTTATTCTCAGAATAATTTACAAATTCTATATCTCCAATTTCCCACTTTTCTAATTTATCAAAAATAATATCTAATCCTTCAACAACTGCGGTATCTTTTAAATTAAGTGACTCATTAAAAATAACATTAATAGCATTCAATTTGTTATTTACGGTTGTTCTTTTTGATACAAAAAATGCTCTAGGTAGCACATTTCTGTTTTCATAAATTTTTGTTTGTCCTTCTTGAAAAACTTTTTTTAGTTTTGGTGAGTATAAATCTGAAAGACTAAGTATATATTTCACTCCTAACAAATCCATAATTTTTGAATTATATTTCTTAGGTGTTACTATACGATTGAACCCAAACGGTGGAGAAATATTCGGCTCTCCCCTTTCTGACGCAGCAATAAGCTCTCCATATCTTCTTAAGTATAAAGGATCATATCCATCGACACTTTGTAATCTATATATACTTGAAAAATTTGGAGGAAATATTCTCGAATCTGTCGTCATATAACGGTAATTTCCAAGATTTTTCTTAAGATATGATATTACCTTTGTGTTTGGAAAAAGATATTCTTGTTTTGTAAAAGGCGTAAATTTCCATCCAAAACGAAAAAGATCAAATATCACAACTCCCACTATAATAATATATATTATTATAGTAAAACTCTTTATGAATCTCTTGAAAAATACAAGAAAAATAAGTAACATTCCTGTAACAAAAAGCATTATGGAAGGAAAAATTAGATTTCGTTTTGCAATTAAAATATTATCCAAAGTTTCAAACCCTATCAATTTATTTCCAAAAAAAACAATGGACCATAATCCAATCAGTATTGCAACAAGAAAACAAAAAGGATAAAAAATATTCTTCTTTAAGT
>CAYJRY010000002.1:0-21636 GCA_964372855.1 uncultured Gammaproteobacteria bacterium
CAAACCTTTGGAAGAAACGACAAATTGAACTTTTAACAAGGATGAATCACTTATGATTCATTACTGATAAACAAAAAGAAAAGGCCATCAAACAAAAATTAACTTTTTACAATAAAGAAAGACCTATTCATGCCCCTCATTTTGTCATGTATGTGAAAGATTTACTAATAAAAAAATACGGGATTAACGCTGTTGAAAAAGGAGGATTGAGAGTGGTAACAAGTATAGATCTTAAAGTTCAAGAAAAGGTCCAAGATATTGTAGCGACCGAGGTTGCGAATAATGAATATCTAAATTTAACAAATGGTGCATCCTTGGTAACCAATCCCAAAAATGGCGATATTTTAGCTATGGTTGGTTCAAGGGATTATCAAGATGAAAACCAGGGAAATTTTAATGTCACAACAGCACTTCGTCAGCCGGGATCAAGTATAAAAGTAGTAACATATGCAGCAAGTTTAGAAAAAGGCTTTACTGCTGCAACAATAATTGATGATAGTCCAGTTACCTATAGATCTCCCGGTGCTCCTTCATATTCACCAGTAAATTACGATGGAAAATTTCATGGCATGGTATCTTTAAGACAAGCATTGGGTAATTCAATTAACATTCCAGCAGTAAAAATTTTATCAAAAATTGGTATACCAACTATGGTAAGCATGGGGCGTAAAATGGGCATAAGAACATGGTCAGATCCAGAAAGATATGGCTTGGCAATAACGCTTGGGGGAGCTGAAGTGAAAATGACTGAACTTGCAACAGTTTATGGGGTTTTAGCCAATAGCGGTACCAGAGTCGATATTAATCCAATACTCAGCCTAACTGATGCCCAAGGAAATATTTTGGAGGAGAAATCCGTGCCTGCCGGCAGGCAGGAAGATATTTCGGGAGTAAAAGCACTTGATCCCGCAGTTGCCTTTATAATATCAGATATTTTAGCAGATAATAAAGCTCGTGAAATGGAGTTTGGATTAAACTCTCCTTTGAATATTCCAAATTATACTGTGTCAGTCAAAACAGGAACATCTGACAATAAAAGAGATAATTGGACAGTTGGATACACACCAAGTTTTGTAGTTGCTGTTTGGGTAGGAAACAATGACAACTCTCCTATGAGTCAATCTCTAGCATCAGGCATTACCGGAGCAGCACCTATTTGGAATAAGATAATGACTTACTTACTTGCCGACTCGCAAAATTTGAAAAAAACTATCCCATCTAACATAGTAAAGAAAAATTGCTTAGGACGAGAAGAATACTTTATAAAAGGCACAGAAAACCTCGTGAACTGTAGTTTTGTTCCTAGAAAAGACAGAATTTTAACAAGTAACTGAAAGTGGGAAATGTTCCCACTTTCATCCTGAGGCCCGCAGGCCGAAGGATCTTATTTTACCTGCTTTGACCAAGAGACTAAAAGTAAAATTACTCCACCCACAATCCATGACGCGTAGGGAGACCAAAGCATAACCATCATAAGATAGTTAATGATCCCATAAACAATAGCCAGTACACCAATAATCATAAATACCTTGCTTGGATTTGGATGAATCATTCGTTCTTCTGCCATTTATATCACCTCCTATCTCATTAAAATTAACTTCATTAAAAACACTAAGGCACATGTATAACAGTTATTGGTAGAATTTCTGCGTCTTCAGATTTACCATCGCTTACCTTAAATATGATATAATAGTTTCCAGACTGAGTGGATGAAGGAGTCCAGCTAAATCTCCCTGTTGAGGAATCAAATGTGGCTCCCTCTGGAAGGTTTGTTGTACTAAAAATTAAAGTGTCGCGATCAGCATCAACTCCCATAACATAAAACGTAAGAGTTTTTCCTTCTTTAAGATTTGTTGGCATCCAAGTAAGACCAAAGGCATTGTTGACTAGACTTATATCAGCGCTTAGAATTCGTCCTGAATTATCTAAATCTAGTTCTTGTTTATATCTACTATCCCCCCTTACAGCTCCAAACGCAGAATTAACAAGGCTGATATCATCGCCTAATACCCATCCGCTATTATTCACATCAGGATCAAGAATAGTCAGTATAGGTGGTGTATTTTGAAGAGTTGGAGTCGGGAGAATTGCATTTTTTACAACAATAGTAATTGTTTCGCTGTCTGAAAGCTCTCCATCGCTAATATTAAATACAGCAGTATAAGATCCTGCCTGAGAATAATTAGGTTTCCAAGTAAATGTATTCGTAGAAGTATCGAAAAATGATCCTGATGGCCCGCCAGCGCTAAAAGTAATTGGATCTCCATCTGGGTCAATACCGGTAAGCTGAAAAGATAGAGTTTGCCCTTCAGTTATTGTTTTGTCACCGATAGTATCAAGAATGGGTGGCTGATTCGGAAAATCATGAAAATAAATATCTGATCCTTCATTATAGTTTAGACTGCTCTGCTGCCATACAATTCCCTGCCTAGAAATACCTACATCTTGCTTAGAAGTTCTGCTTTTAAAAATGGGAATTTTTTCTTTTGTGCTAATATTATAAAGATAAATAATGTGTTTGTAGGATGTTGCGTTTCTTTCAGACCAAGTAATTTTATTTTCGTAAATAACAGGATAAGTGTCTAAATCTACACTACTGGCAATAATTTGTTTTGTATTAGAACTAATATCGTAAAGAAGAATATCGCTCTTAAATCCATTCTCTTCTGCCCATACAACAAGATTACCATAGATCTTCGGTCTATATTGATTTTTTATATCATTCGTAAGTTGTTTTTCTCTTCCCAGACTAATATCATATAAGAAAACCTCTGAGGGACCATTGCGAAAATCTTCCCATACAATTTTATCTCCACTTATAGAAGGATATTGTTGTATACCGTGCACAACTAGAGGTATTTCTGTTTGTCTTGTGAGATCATAAGTATAAACATCTAAATAGCTGGGGCCATTTGAATTACTAACGTATACAATTTTGTCTCCTGAGATATCAAGAGACCACCAAATATTGTTTGCGCTACTTATAATTTCTCGAGTTAGCCTTGATTTAATATCATAAAAGAAAATTCTTCCATTATCCAACCATACAATTCCCCTACTATCAATATCTGGATTTCTTTTGTAGCTATAGGAGGAACTGATGACTACGAATTGTTTAGTTGCCAGGTCATATAAATAAACCATGTTTATATCGTTTTCAAAATCAACCCAAACTATTTTGTTCTCATAAATTGCAGGATGATATTCGTAAGACGAATCAGAAGTTATTTTTCTGAAGTTTCTGGAGATAGGAAGTTGAATATTCAAAGTGAGCTTATCAGGAGTTATTCTTGTAACTGTAATCTTATTCTCCTCAAAGTTAAATGTCTTATTTAATTTTAGCGTTAGGTTTGGTTGTGAAATATAGTAAGGTACACTAGTTGGAGTGGGCGTTGGAGTTGGAGGAATTAAAGTCGGTGTCGGAATTGGAGTTTTAGTTGGAGTCGAGGTAGGTGGTTTTGGTGTTGGAGTTTTTGTGGGAACTGGGGTATTAGAAGGAGCAGGATCACAATAATTATCTGTATGATTGCAGACATAGCCAGAATTACAAGTATTGCTAGGGGGACAACACTTTTGATTATTGCCACCGCAGGGTTCTGTTGTTGGTGTCGGAGTTTTGGTTGGTGTTGGATGAGGACAAGAGTTGTCAGGATCGCCACAGTGAGGATCAGAGCCAGTACCAATACAATATTCAGAAGGATAACAAGTGAATCCTCCGCAAGTACCACCACAGTGAGCTGCTAATACGTTGCTTACAAAAATACCAAACATAAATCCTGAGAATAGGAAAATGAATAACATACTAAAAAAACTCAATGATATTTTTAGCAGAAGAGTATTTGTCATAATTATTAAGGCGATGCAATCATAAGCTGAGTATCTCCGCCACTATTTTGAGAAGGTGCTGTATAAATTATTGCGCCATCAAGAGTGTTGGAAGAAAATTGATAATCTGCTCCAACTGGTTGACGATATTCAATATATACAAAATCACCATCAATTGTTGGCATCTTCAATACTTGAGGCTCTAAAGAAAAACGTTCCAATACAGATATTATATAATCACCTGATTGATTAACTTCAACTACATTTCTTGGGTTAAAAAATCCAATTTTTTCTTTATGATATCCATTCATATGAGTTGCATTGCCCCATCCCATAACATCTAATATATCTCCATATTCAATTGAATAACAGTTTTCGTCTGTTCCTTGGCAGTCCAAAAGATTTGCATGCCAAACACCTGATGTGTGTCCTAACTCATGAGCAATAACTCTTGTACTCATATCTGCATCTATAGAAAATCCTGTAGTTATTGGCCCATCATCTGTTAGATAATCCGTTATATACCCTACGTTTGCCATTCCTGCCCATCCACAGCTAAATTGTCCGGCAATAATAACTTCATTATAATTCGGAAAATATATGTCTGCGTCAGAAGCTTCTATTGCATAATATCTTATAGAGTAAAAGTCGCAAGTTTTATCTATAGGAAGAGTATAATAACCAAATATATCGCCAGTAATAGAATACTTTCCATAAGAATTCTCCTGGTAATAATCGTTTGTCTTAGTAAAAATTGAATAGGATACATAAGATTTTTCCCATGGTATTCTAATGTCATTTTGAAAATTTACTAAGATTACAGCAGCTTTTTTTTGAAAATTAACAGGTTGTTCAACAGTTTGAGATAGAGCTATTATTCCTCTTTCCTCAACTCCCAAAGCGGCAATATTTTCTTTCAAAACAATACCTTTTGTCTTTATTTTGGTATTAGAAACAAGAGGCAGTTTTTGTTCAAAATATAGATTGTAACGTTTATTATTGCTCAAATTCAAAAAATAACGATACGTTGATTTTTTAATATCTATATAGTCTTCGTGAATTATATCAAGCGTTCCATCAACTTCTATAGATCTCTCAATACTTCCCTGTATCTCAATGGGCAACTTTATTCTTTCTTCTTGAGTTATGGCAAGCTTATTTGCCATTTGCGGATTATCTTCCATCAATTCAATCATTTTACTTTCTCGCTCTCTTGCAACTTTCTTAATTTCGACTAAATATTTATCTTTTTCTATGGGGTCCTGCGTTTCCTCGATTCTTGAATTTATTTCCCTTATTTTTGTACTTAGAAGCTGAAGAGAAGTTTCGGTACGAATTGGCGTTAGGAAGCGATTCTGTTCTTGTGCTTTTGATTTATAAATTTGGTAGTTAAGGACTATAAATGGAGTTGAGATAACAATGAGAATATATGTAACAAAAGCTATTTTTAAAACTCTATCTAATCTTCTATATTGTTGCCATAAAGACTTAAAGACATTTCCCCTGTGGTGGTGTGCAGAGATGATTTCAGGCATTATAATTATTGTAAAAAGAATATAAGAAAAAAGTCAAGTAACATATTGACATTTAATATATTTTGTCATAAAATACTAGTAGTGAAATATTTTGATTGGGATGAGGAAAAAAATAGGAAGTTAAAAGCAGAAAGAGATATTTCGTTTGAAGAGATAACAACCGCGATTGATGAAGGAAAGCTTTTGGATATAATCGAGAATCCAAATAAGAATCGCTATCCTAATCAAAAAATATCAATAGTTAATATACAAAATTATGTCTATTTAGTACCACTTGTTGAAGATGAAGAAAAATATTTTTTAAAAACTATTTTTCCTAGCAGAAAAATGACCAAGAAATACTTAATAGAAAGGAGGAATAAATGAAATATTTTGAATTATCTAAAGAAGAAAAAGAACTTCTAAAAGAAGTCGAAAAGGGAAAATTTGTACGTGTCAAAGATTTCGAGAATGAAAAGCAAAAAGTTCTCGATGCAGCAAGAAATACTCTTAATAAAGCAAAAAATATCAATATTAGGCTTTCTCAGAAAGACTTACAAAAACTCAAGGCTAGAGCTGTTGAAATTGGTATACCCTATCAAACCCTTGTTAGCTCTGTAATCCATAGATTCGTGAGTCGGGAGAAAGCCTTTGATCTTTCTTAATTTTTAAGCGCAAGGACGGCTTGGCGGGATTTTGAGACTATCTCACTCAATGGCTCTATTGTAAATTTCATTGGTTTTCCGAATCTTACAACGCATTTTCCTCTCTTAGGCAAAATCGCGCCTTTTGGAAAAATCTTCTCCATTCCAAAAATTCGAATAGGAACAATAGGAACCTGAAGTTCTTTTGCCATGAGACCTAATCCCTGCATAAATGATGCAATATGACCAGTTCTTGATCTTGTTCCTTCTGGAAATATTAAAATATTTACTTTTGAATCAATTAATTTTCCCATAAAAGATAAGCTTCTTCTAAACCCTGACTTTTGCGGTAACAAAAATCCATTAAAAGCAACTATAGTGTAGGGGAAAAAAAGCCTATGATATAAATCTTTTTTTCTAGTATTGAAAAAAAACTCCTCTCGTATTGCTGTTGCGGTGTTGTAACGCCAGGATGGAGGAAGTGAAAACATAATAGCAGGCTGGTCTAAATAGCTAACATGATTTGAGATAAATATAACTGGAGGTTTTATAGTTTTTAAATTAGATACCCCTTTTATATCTAAATCAAAAATAATTTTTGAGACTGGAATATGAATTAGATTATCTAATACCACTCGGATTTTTCTTCCAAAGTAACCATTTGTCCAAAGCCAAAGTCCTGACTTTTTATATTTTCCTTCTCTTTTTTGTATAAGTATCCTTATATCAGATACTTTAGTATTTTGATTTATGAAAGAATCATCTAAATCCAAACGGTATTCCTGCTCCAGAAAGTTAATTAGTTCAAGCCGAGAAAGCGAATCCATGCCAAGATCTGACGTGAGATATGAGTCTTCTTGAATACTTTCCACGGGTTTTTTACTTATTCCGGAAAGTAGTGAAATAAGCGTATCTTTGGATCTTTCTGAAATAAACTTATTGCTTGTTAATGATTCACGAACCTTAAACTTTTGTATTTTAAGAGTTGTTGTTCTTGGAAAATCAAAATCTTTCCAAATAGATATGCTTTCTATTTGAGATAATGGATCAAGTTTCTCATTTGCTTTTCTTAAAATTTCATCTTTATTATAGTTTTTGTCCTTCAAAAGTATTACAGCATGAGTTTCCTCCCCTCCTCCTTTATCTATCCCCAAAACACAGGAGTCCTTAACTCCATTTATTTTATTCAAAACATCTTCGATCTCTTGGGGATTTATATTTACTCCAGATGATTTGACAATTAAATCTTTTTTTCTGCCTTTAATGTAGATATTTCCTTGTCTATCTTGAGTTGCAAGATCTCCTGTTCTAAACCACCCTTTATAAAAGGAATTATTTGTTTCTTTGGGGTTTTTATAATAAGATGAAAATACGTTATCTCCTTTCACCAAAAGTTCATTATTAATTAATTTTATTTTCACACCCTTAACTGCTTTTCCAACACTTCCTGCAGTTTGTTCTTCAAAAGTGTTTGCTGTTAATATCGGTGAACATTCTGTCAATCCAAATCCCTCAACTACTTTAAATCCTAGACTATTCCAAAAATTAAAAATATCTACTTGTAAAGCTGCGCCTCCACTTATAAACATTTGGAAATTTGACCCAAATTTTTTATGAATAAAGGGCGAAACAATCTTTTTAAAAATATCATTTTTTAAAAATACACCTAACCCCATAGAATCGAATTCTCTTTCAATTGAACTTTTAAGTAATTGTAAAATTCTAGGAACTACCAACATGCCGCTAATTTTCTCTTTAAGAAGTGTTTCCATGATGGAGGAAGGTTTTATTGTTCTTATGTAAACTATCTTATCCCCTCTAAAAAGAGCTGTTAAGAATCCGCCTGTTTGTTCGAAAAGATGTGACAATGGCAACACAGAAAGAAATGTAAAGCTTTGCGGGAAGTGTATATGTTCACTTGCTTGTTTAATATTAGCTACTAAATTCTTGTGAGTTAGTACTACTCCCTTGGGATTTCCTGTAGTACCAGAGGTATATACAATCGTACAAATATCTTTTTTAGTAAGTCTTGGGAATTGGTTCATAGCCGGAACATTTTTAAGATAAAAAATTAAATCTTCAATAGCAGCGCTTTTTATCTGACTTATTTTTTCAAATTTATAATGACTTTGAATTATAAATTTAGCGCCTGAATGGTTGATAATATCTAAGACTCTTTGTTTGCCTGATGCAAAATCAATTGGTACTACAATTGCACCTTTTAATAAAATTCCAAAAAAAGAGACTGCCCAAAAAGGACTATTTGGAGCCCAAATAGCAACTTTATCGCCTTTTTTAATTCCACTTTTTTCCAAAAAAGTAGACATCTTAAGAGACAAAGTGTAAATCTCTCCATAGCTAAATGTGAACCTCCTAATACCGGTTCTGTAGATAAAAGCCTCTTTTTTATCTCTTTTTTTGAAAAGGTAAAGTAAATCAATTAATGTTTCCATATTATTATTAAAGCGACTAAATAATCATTTGTATGGGCAATGCTAAGTTCCATTTTAATTGAAGGCTCAATAAAATTTGAGTAAATTCTAGGCTTTCCGAATTTGTCTTTTTCTACCCAAACATCAAGCCAATTTTCTTTTCTTCCAATTGCTTTGAAAAAAGCCTCTTTTGCTGCAAAAATCGAAGCTAAACTTTCTGGTGTTTTATTTTCTCTTAGTTCAGTTTGTGAAAAAACTTTCTCGATGGGCAGATTTTTAAGTTTGTCTTTAAACTCTGGCAAATAAACCAAGTCTATTCCAATCATTTCTTTATATTATCCTGAACTTGTTTCACCGCGTCTAACGCGGTTTCAGGATCTAAATGCTGAACGCTTCTTGAAGCAGGCTATATTGCTGTTGCGGATTTTGGTTTTTGAAAATAAAACTATTCGCGACAAATCTGGTCGCGCCTTTTTCTTTTGCTACTCTAATTGTTTTATCATTTATACCCCCATCAACCTCTATCGGAACCCCAATGTCATTCTGAGCTTTTCGAAGAATTTCTATTTTCTCCAAATACTCTGACACAAACTCTTGCCCTGATTGCCCTGCTTTTATAGTCATAATTAAAATACAATCTAAATCACTATATGGAACTTTAATTTGTGAAATATCTGTTGGCCCATCAATTGCTAATCCAACTTCTCCCAACATTTGTCCTTGCGCCACAAACTCCTTTTGGTCACTCATCTTCTCGATATGGCCTATAAATCTTTTAAAACCAGCATTTGCAAAGGGCTTTAAATATTTTAATGGCTCATCAACCATCAAATGGGCTTCTAAAAATAAATCATTTGAGAATTTAGCAAATGGCTTAGGATCTAGAAAAGTAGAGTTAGGAGCAAACTTACCATCAATAAAATCTATATGAACAGTTTTTGTAAATAGCTTAACCACCTCAATCTTTCTCTTAATTTCCACCCAATCCTTTTCCAAGATCCCAGGAATTATTTCTAACATAAAATTTGGAATTTTTGAAGTTAGAAATTGGACGCTCTTGATATTCGAACTCTTGATTTCTTGACATCAAGATTTCAACAATATCTATATCAAAAACGTCAAGGATTTCCAACATCAAAATATCTATACCATTATTTCCCAATTATCACCAAGGCATCTGCTTCTGATTCTGAGGATAAATCAGCAGAGGTTGTGCCTATAGTATAGCTTAACCCTAAATCTTTTTTCAAAAGATCAAGATATTTACTTTTTGTGCTTTTAACCTGAATTGTCACATTTTGATAATCAAAATTATCAGCGTTTCCTGTTGCAATAACATCGTAACCCAATCCTTTTAATGTGTCTGCTGCTTTTCCTGCAGCACCTGCCACTCCGCTGCCATTTTCCACCTCAACGCTTAACTGCCCCCTATCAAGACCGGTTGCTGTATCAACAGAGCTTGATGCTGGCTTTGTGGTAACAGTTGCTATTGGCTTGACAGTTGGTTTGGCAGTTGCCTCAGGTGTTGTTTCAGGAGATATCTCAGGCGTTGGAGTATCTGTTGGAAATTGGTATTCAGTTGGGGTTGGAGTAATAGTCAGGGACTTTGTTTCATTTTTTGCTGGTTGGAAATACCTAACTCCTAAATATCCAACAACGCCAAGAATTATCAAAGATATTAGTAAGAATAAAAACTTCTTAGATTTACTTGACCCTTGAGCAGGATAGCTTGTCTGGCCCATAGGAGCTTGGAATTGATTCCCATCCATACCTAAATCATAACAATTATTTCACTTTTTTGCAATATGGACAAAAATAATTTGATATAATAAGGTATGTATGAAAAAGCTGATAGTTTTATTTTTAATTATCGCCTTTTCAATACTGATTTTTTTCCCCATCTCAATAATTTTTGGACAGGAGTCAAATTGCTCAAATCCTTCTCAACTTAATCTTGAAGCAATTGACAAATGTCTATCAGATATCCAAAAAGCATACGATATGTCTGTCAAAGCAACTGCGCCTTTAGAATCTGAATTAAATAGGCTAAGATCACAAATTAATGATATAAAAAAAAGGGTGGAAACAATCGAACAAGACCTTCTTGTAAAAGAGAAAAATATAAATATGAGTTATAGAAATCTGGCCAAAAAAGAAGAATTATTAAATAGAACTATAAGGGATTTTTATATCCGAAGTTACTATAACTCTCCTATCTTAACATTTTTATCCCAAACATCAGCCTCACAAATAACAAAAATTTTAACTTATCAAAAAGCAACAACTGATAAAGATAAGGCAACAATTACAAATATCGCTCTTGTTATTAATGATTTGGAAAATAAGAAAAAAAATCTTCAGTCCGAGCAGAAACATCTTTTTTCTGTGAAAGCAAGCCTTGATGATCAATCATCAAATTTAGATAAAATTGTTCAAGGAGCAAAAGCCTATCAGGGAACTTTATCTCACCAGATCGCCGCTTTGTCCGCAAGACAACAAGAAATCTTGACAGCAAGAAGCGGAACGTTTATAGCAAGTATTGGAGATAGCGAGCTGGCGGATGATTACAATGCATCAGTCAAAGGATTTAGAGAATCTGCTCCGTCTGGTTATTTTGCTGTTTTTGCATTTGGCGCACATACTCATAGAAAAGGTATGAGTCAATATGGAGCAAGAGGTAGAGCGCAAGCAGGCCTTGATCATAAAGCAATCTTAAGAGCCTACTACGGAAAAGAACCTGTTAGTAAAGACACTAATGGTGATATTAACGTAGAAGGAATAGGATCGATGAATTTTGAAGAAAGATATCTGTATGGAATTGCTGAGATGCCATCTAATTGGCATACTGAGGCATTGAAGGCTCAAGCAATCGCAGCCAGAACCTACGCATATCGTTACAAGCAAAACGGTCAAGCGATATGCACAACCGAAAGGTGTCAAGTATTTCTAAGCTCCAAAGCAGACAATCCACCACAAGCATGGAAAGACGCGGTTGATTCTACCAAAAGCCAAGTACTTGAAGATGTCGTTACTTATTATGCCTCAACTCATGGAGGATTTGCAACGCCTATTGGCTGGGACACAACTGATGGAACAGGTGGAGGAAATTTTACTGAAAAAGCTTATGATAAACTAGGAGGGTCCCCTTGGCTTTATAAAGCTTGGTACACTAAGGGATATAGTCCCCAATCTGATAAATGCGGAAGATCAAATCCTTGGCTTTCCCCGCAAGAAATGGCAGATATCATAAACGCAGCAAGATATAGGGATGATAGGGTAACTCCTGTCACCACTTCGTGCTGGGGTGGCAATCCATATTCTCATGAAGAATTAAGGGCAAAATCAAATGGACCATCAACTGTAAATAGCGTTGTGGTAAATCAAGGAAATGGAACAACCAATGAAGTAATCTTTCAAACAGATATTGGAGAAATAAGGCTGCCAGGTTCGGAATTTAAGACTGCTTTCAATATTAGAGCGCCAGGATATTTATCTATTCCGCAATCTGGATTTGCGTTTTATAATATAGAAAAGAAATGAATGATATTTTTGTCGCGCCAAAAAAAATTAAAGAATTACCTTCAATGCTTAAACATCAATCTCATATGAATATTTTCTCTTCTTTTACTCACCATCCAAAAGGAGTTTCATTTCAAACTCAACACCCTTCAGAAACGATTCTTTTGTTCTTAAGAGCACATTTTATAACAAACCTTTCTTGGATTATTATAAGTATTATTCTTGTTTTTATACCACTTGTAATTTCAATATTTATTGCTTTTTTTGATATACGAATCCTCTCATCCCCCACTGCTTCTAATTTTACTTTTATATTTGTCTTATTTTATTATCTTATAATTTCTTCTTATATATTTATAAATTTTCTGCATTGGTTTTATAATGTATTTATTATCACAAACGAAAGAGTGGTTGACATAGACTATTCAGATATTGTATACCACAATATCGCAGTTACCAAATTAAGCCATGTTCAGGATGTAAACTACTCCCAAATTGGATTTATCCCAACACTATTTAACTACGGCAATCTTTTTGTCCAAACAGCAGGAACAGAAATCAATTTTGAAGCGGTAGCAGTACCCAAACCCAGAGAAGCAACAAATATAATTGGAGATCTTATAGGAAAACCAAAATAATCAACAAAATGATAAATATATTAGATTTTTTTCAACCCGGAATTTTTGCCAAAATTATAACGCTTATCGCTATTGGGTTTTATATAATCTTTGGTATTGTAGTTTTCACTCAAGTAAGGGCTATGGCTCATATCCTCAAGCTCCCCCATGCGGAACTTATATTTGAGGCAATTACAATAATTAATATTGTCGCTTCTATTTCGCTTTTTTTACTTGCAGTTGTTATACTCTAAATAAATGGATTCTAATTTATCCTTCTCAAAAATTGTAGCATCGCCAACTTTTACCTCTTGGTCTCAAGCGTATAGCGCTGGGAAGTTATTTGCAGTTTTGTCATTGGAAAAAAATATCAATCAATCGGATGATTTAATTTCATTAAATGTTGCGGGCAAGGATTTACTGGACAGACTTGAAAAGGAATTTTTTGCAACAACTACAAAAGATTTAGAATCCATAAAAAATGCTATTTCAACCACATTTGTAGAATTAAAAGAAAATGTCAATATTTCATTTGTTTTAGGTTTTATAAATAATAATATTTTATACTTATTTATCAAAGGAGCTGGAAAAGTAAGTATCAAAAGAGACGGTAAGCTTGGCAATATTCTAATTGGTACAAAGGATGATCAAAAAAACATTCTTTCTGCCTCAGGCTTTCTGAAAGACAATGATTTAATAATACTTCAGTCACATTCTTTTTCAGAAATTATTGATAATGAAACTCTTTATTCAAGCTTAGAGTCTAATTCACCTCAAGATACTCAAGATTTACTTGCTCCAAGTATTCATAAGGCTGAAAATGGAGGAGCTTGTGCTATTATCATCAAATACAAAGCTTTAGAAACCCAATCTCAAACATCAAGCCTTAGTTTAGAAGAGAATGAATCGAACATCAATTCAACTGAAATCAAAACGCAAATCAATAAAGAATATTT
This sequence comes from uncultured Gammaproteobacteria bacterium, assembly GCA_964372855.1. Taxonomy (GTDB): domain Bacteria; phylum Patescibacteriota; class Microgenomatia; order Levybacterales; family UBA12049; genus JACOXT01. The sequence continues at coordinate 13,508 of CAYJRY010000002.1, forward strand.
AGTTAATTTAATAAATAAGTTTTTATCTTTTTTTAAGGCGAAACTCAAAAGCTTTACTCTAAAATTAACTCCTAAAAAAGCAGTATTTTTAATCGCATTTGTTCTAATCGCAATATTACTTTTAACAAACATATTTACCTCAATTAAAAAACAAAATGAAGCTAAAATATCAGCTCTTTTTTCAGAGATTTACCCCCTTGCCCAAAAAGAATATGAAGAAGGTGAAAGTTTAATGGATCTGAACTCAAATATTGCTTTAGATAGTTTTTTAGCATCACAAAAAATACTTCAGGATAACAAAGACAAATTCCCAGACAACTCAGAGGAAAAAGAAAAAATTAATGATCTTCTTAATAAGATTAGCAATAAACTATCTTCTGTCTCTTCAGGAAAATCTTTAGTAAATAAAAGAAGCTCTCTGTCTATCGAAGTCTTGAATGGAAGTGGAGTTGCCGGTGAGGCAGCCAAGGCATCTGATATTCTCAAAAAACTTGGATATAAAAATATCTTAGTTGGAAATGCGGATAATACTAACTACCAAAATGTGAGTATTCAGGTTAAAAAAAGTAAAGAGGACACGCTAAATATTCTAAGAGCCGATTTATCCAAAAACTACACGATTGGCGAAACATCCTCTAATTTGTCCGAAAGCTCAACAGAAGATGCCCTCGTCATCATCGGCAAGTAACCAAATTGTTATTGCCAATTAAATACAGGCACCTCTATTACTTGTTGTGGCCTAATTTTTGATTCGTCTTGTCTTTTTACTAAGTTATCAAGTTTTTTAGAAACCTCTGCACTATAATATCTTTCTCCACATTGAGTACAAGCCTCAACGGGAACATTTTTGACCACAAAAAGCTTATCTCCCCATCGAAAGTCAACATCAATATTTTTTATTTTAGTTTTTCCCTTGCAAAAATAGCATTTATTCACGGATTTTTAACTCCTTTGCTCTTGTTTTGTAATCTATCCAAACAGGTAATTTTGGTCTATAGACTGTTACAATTAACAATCTGTTTCCTCTCGTGCCACAAACTACATGAAGAGGTTTTTCAGAAACTATACCACCTACCAAACAACTTTCACCTCTTGGATCATTTGGATACTTTTCTATTATATCACCTTTTAAAAGAACTTTCTCTATATCTGAAGTAGTAATTTGTTCTTCTTGTCTTTCATTATGAGCATGCAGTGAAAGATCATATTCCTGATTACGCACATTCTTTTTTATAAAAGCAATATCCATGTCTTAATTGTAACAAAAAGCTATTCTAAAAATCCGTAAAAAGACTTCTAAGCCAAAGAATCGGATAAAAAATACTGATACTTAGCGGCGGAAAAATCTGGGATATAAAAATAAAATAAAGAATAATTAACGCTTATGCCGGAGTAACTTCCTGTTTTGTTGAACTTCTATTTCTTGCGCAGAATGAATTTCGGATACTCTATCCTTTAATTGAAATGGCAACAACTTGTTTTTAGCTCTGTACAAACAACTCTTTGCAAAACTATCTTCTATAAAAGCTTGCACTTGACTGTCTGTTGCACCATCTCCTAAAACTAAAGTCCCATAGCCGTAATCATTAATATTGAGTGACCCAGATGATCCATCTATATCCCCTAACCCAAAATGATCGCCAACATACAGACGAGTTTTACCGGGAAATTGACTATAGATATATCTATCTGGCAATTCAGTATACGCATACACTATAAGAGCGGACGTCTTTTGCTCTCTTGTTCTTCTTAACGAGATTGCCACCTGTATGTCTTGTGAGCCCCATCTCGTGCTGCCGGAGTCACCGGAAGGCCCAAGACTCCACGCTTTATGCGTAACATATTTTTTCCGAATAAGTTTATCTATTTCAAAATCCCAATAAAGACCTGTTGTTTCTGTGCCCCGATTAAAATCGGTACTATAACTATCCCTAATTTCTCCCAAATTTCCCCATACCTGTTGACGAATCTCTCTTAACATTTCCTTGACTTTGATTCTTTCCAATACCTTAGCTAACTCACGTCCTTTGTTAAACCCTGCAGCTCTCTCGTCGTTTTTTCTTTGATCTGCAGACTGTTGCTGCTGTAATTTATCCCTAACTTCAGCTTCTACTCTTGCTTTATTTGCAACAATTTTGCGGTTTTCCTGTTCTTGAATTTGCCTCATTCTCTCATGCCAGTCTGCCATATGACCCCTATTATACACCCTATAGTCAATTTTGGCGAATTTATATTTTGGTTATCGACAGGCTGTACGCAATATTACACACTCATAATATGGCTAAATTAATCTCTATATCGGATGCAAAAAAGCAGCTTCCAAATCTTGTTGCAAAAGTCAACAAGTATATGGATAGGATTATAATCACTGTAAAAAGCCGGCCAAAAGCAGCCTTGATAAACACAGCGTATCTGGAGTCTTTGAAAGAAACAATAGAAGTATTATCAATACCAGGTGCATTGGAAAGTATAAGAAAAAGCAAACAACAAATAAAAAATGGTGAGTTTGTACTACTATCAGATTTAAAATAATCCTCGATAATTTTCAAAGGATCACTTTCAGGGATTTTACTTCCGTTATAATTTTCAGTATCATTAGGCTATGAAAACAACAAATAAGAGGGCGTTTTATGATTACGAGATTTTGGAAAGATTTGAAGCGGGCATCAATCTAAACGGAGCTGAAGTTAAGGCTGTAAAATTAGGCCGTGCTGATTTAACAAGAAGCTTTGTTAAGATAATCGGAAGTGAAGCTTATCTTATAAATGCTAGAATCTCGCCTCCTAATTTTGCTAGATCTGAAGGATATGATGAAAAGCGAACAAGAAAGCTTTTACTTCACAAAAAAGAAATTATAGCACTTAAGTCAAAAACTCAAGGTCAAAATCTATCAATCGTAGCTTTGGCTTTTTACACCAACAATCATTTAATAAAAGTTCAACTTGGCTTGGCAAAAGGAAAAAAGCAATTTGATAAAAAAGAAGCAACTAAAAGAAAAGATATTTTAAGAGATGAGGAACAAGAATTTACCATCTGACCCCTTCTCTAACACCAATACCATCTTTTCCATAAAAATTCTGCATTTCTTGCTCTAATCTTGGATCAATTGGCGGACGATTTAGAGGTTCTTTTCTTCCAACATCCTCTCTTATTTCCTTCCTACTGACTGGAAATCTAATTATTGAGGTGTCACCTACAACAATCATTCTCCTCGGTCTTACTCTTTCTCTTCCCACAAATAAAATTTATCATGAGAAAAATTTATTATCTTGACAGGGTTTGGACAAAATAAAGACAAATAAAAAATATTCTCTAGCTTTTAAGGCTAATTTGAGGCTAAAGAAGGGCTTGACTTTAAGAGAGAAGTAATATATAATTTCGTTTTCTCGGGGATGAATTGATTCGACGAGAATGCACTTTAAAAACAGCAAGCCGACAATGACTTAAAGTCGTAAAAATTAGTCAAAATATAAATGCTAACGATTCAAATCGTTTTGCGTTTCAACCCGCATATGCGGGAGTAAGTAATTACCTCTCAGCATAAAAGGTTGAATCTGTTTATAGAGTCTTTTCTCAATGGGACTTTATAAGCATAAACACAGTTGAGAAAGAGATTAGGGTGTTGGTTTTTATCCTTATCGAATTTATAAACCTTGACGCTATTTATTCTTGTTGATTGGAAAAAAATAGCGCGACACAAAATAATCAACTAAGCTTGTAGAAGTTTTTAGAATGAATTCTTGGACTCCGAGTCATTCTCGGACATCTCCACACAACCGCTCTTTTGAGGGCGGTTTTTTAGTGAGTTGACAGACTAAGTTCAAATCATCTAATATTAAAATACAGATGATCATTGCCCATAGAGGTTACAGTAAATATTGTCAAGAAAATACTATTTCAGCATTTGACGCTGCTATTAAAGAAGGAGCTCAAGGTATTGAGTGCGATCTTAGGTTGACCCTGGATGATAAAGCAGTTGTTAACCACAACAATAAATTAAAATTAAATGGCATAAGCGTTAAAATATCAGATACAAAATTTTCAGATCTTTTGGATTTAAGAAAACACTCAGCCGAAGAACTTCTTACCCTTGATGAGCTATTTGACTATATAAGACAGAAAGACGCAGAGTTTTTTTTGGAAGTTAAGACCTCATCTCACCATCTAATAGATGCTATTGCCAAAAAAACCAAAGAAAAAAAATTATGGTCCAAAGTTCATATTGTGGGATTTACATTTATACTTAAAAATGCGCTTCGCGCTCAGTCTTACTATCCCAAACTAAAAGTTGATCAGTTTTTGCGTTTTCCAAGATATTCGTATATTAGAAAACCCAATAAAAGCCATGGAGTATTTTTAGGGTGGCTTGATGCAATTCCTGGAAGCCAAACTTTCTTTAGAACTGTCTCTGGGAGAAAATTAAATAATCTTAAGGAGTTTTTTGAAAATAATGGTTTTAAAGTAATGGGTGGGGTTATAAATAATGACAAGGGATTCAAGCTTTTTAGTTCAGCTGGAATTGAGGATATTGTTACTGACAAGATTGCTGAGGCAGTAAATTATTTTAAATCCAAACATTAGCCCCGAGCTAAAGTTAATCCCCAAACTCTTTTTGTGCCCTTTCTTTTAAGTGTATTTGCAGCCTCAAGAAGAGTTGAACCGGTTGTAAGGATGTCATCGACAAGAAAGATATTGGGATATTTAAAAATTTGGTTATTAGGTTGTAGAGAAAAAGCGTTAGATACGTTCTTTTGTCTTTCCTCTCTTTTCAGCCCTGCTTGAATTTTCGTATCTTTAACTCTTATAAGAATATCTGAGACAATTAAATTAAGTTTTATAGATAGTCTATCTGCTAATAATTTGGCGTGATTATATCCCCTTTTTCTTAAACGATTTTTATGAAGAGGAATTGGAGCCAACACTATTTTTTCATTATTATATTGCTTCATTTCTCTTATAAAGACTTCATTTTGAATAATTGATTCATAAAAAAGTTCAATCAATGTATTTTTTAAATCTGATAAAAAGGGTTCGTATTTAAAGTTATAGATAAGTTTTTTTACAATCTTATTATATGAAAGAGCAGAAAATGCGCCATCTATTGTGTATTTTCCTCTGCATCCAGGATGCGTTAGGCCATCAATTGAAGCTTTTCCGCAAGGAATACAAATCATTGAATTATCAAAAGAAATAAAAGAAAAGCAACTATCACAAATATATGATCCAAACCTCTTGCAGTTAACGCAAAATTTGGGGAAAATAAGATCCAAAATACCCACTAAATCAGTTTAGCAAAAATTTGCGGAGGGTATGGGAGTCGAACCCATTCTGGACTTTCGCCCAGCAAGTTTAGCAAACTTGTCTCGTGACCGTCTGAGTCACCCTCCAAAACACTATTCATTATATACTTATTAATGATCCTTGACAAGTATGACATTTTCTTATAAAATTGTTATACTATGCAACAAGCAATTGTAGGCACAAAATATCAAATCGTTATCCCTAAGGAAATTAGAGACAAGCTTAAGGATTTTAGGCCAGGATCTAAAGTGATAATTAAGAATACAGACGCGGATACAATAATAGTTAAACCAACGAAAAGATTATGGTCGGATGAGACTTACGGCTTCATGAAAGAAGCCTGGAATGGTATTGATCCAATAGCTGAAATTGAAAAAATGAGAAATGAATGGGATGAAAAACGTGAATAGGTGGAAAGGACTCAGTTTTGTAGGTCTAGATTCCAATATATTCAGTTATCATTTTCATCAACATCCCTTATTTGGTCCTACCGCAAAAGAACTCTTCAGCTTGTTATCTTTAGGTCAACTACGGGCAGTTACAAGCATAATTACTCTTATAGAAATACTTTCTGTAAAAGCTCCGTTGTCCAAGATTAAAGGGTTGGAGAAACTTTTTTCAGAAACACCAAATTTAACTACAGTTGAGGTGAATAGTAAAATAGCAGTTAAAGCAGCTACAATAAGGAGAAGTTATGGATTCCGTACTCCAGATGCTATTCAAATTGCTACAGCTGTACATTTAAAAGCTAATAGTTTTATTACAAATGATGAGAAACTTACAAAGTTTAAACAAATAAAAGTTATTCTTATCTCCACTATTAGATAGTTATTTCTCCTTTTTTTTGTGGCTAAAATTTTCTCCATTTGATATACTTATATTAATGGAGAGGTGTCTGAGTGGACGAAAGAGATGGTCTTGAAAACCATTAAGACTGTAACGTCTTCGCGAGTTCGAATCTCGCCCTCTCCGCCTTCGGTCGCCATAGCTTTAGCGATGGCGACCTTTGTCCATGGAAGTTATCACTAATATTGATAGTAAGTCTATTAACAATGGGCGACCTTCGGCGGACAAAGTCCGCTTTTATTATGTCTATATTCTTCTATGCAAAGATGGAAAACCTTATATTGGCTGTACTGACGATTTAAAAAATAGATTAAAAAGACATCAAAAAGGTCAAGTTCCAGCAACCAAAGATAGACTGCCAGTTAAATTGGTTTGCTATTTTGCTTTTTACAATAAATATACTGCCTTTAATTTTGAGAAATATCTCAAATCGGGTTCTGGTAGGGCTTTCATGAAAAAACACAGGTTTGTAGAATAAATCTATTGAGTGAGATAACTGAATGTTCATGTTGAGTAGTTTAGATTGGTTGAATTGTACAAAATATAGTGAGTGAGAGGGTGGGGTAAGATTGTTTATTCCTGAGGAGTATTTCTAGATTGATCTTTTGATCTATCTTCTTCAATCTTGCGATAAAAGTCTATGGCTCTTGCTATTCCTATTTGTTTATGCGCACGAGGATGAAGGGGTATACCATGTCTTTTGTCATATAGTTCACGCGCATATTTACCCCACCAGGTACTTTGAGGGAATTCTTTTTCAAGTTCTTCTGCACTACCAGCTTTTTCTTCTGCAATATCCCTATGTAATTGTGAAAGGCGAGCAAAAATGCCTTGTTCTGCATCGTTTATATATAATCGTCTGATATAACGCTCCCAACGTTCGGGTTGAAGCAATTGATCGTTAATATCTTCAGGATACAGTTGTAACCTATCTAAAAACTCATCAGGTGACAAACCAACAACATCTGCTACATCACCCTTTTTACCTGATTTTGGTTTATAAAGTTGTGTTTCTTTTAATGCCTTTACTTCCTCTTCAGAGAACTTACCTAGTTTTATTGCCGTATCAATTCGAGCCCTTAGATTCTGAGGGTTGGCAGAGACAACCTCATATGAAAATATGTTGAGCGCATCAAATAATTCTTGTTCGCGACTAATTGCCCACTCGTGCGTTTTATCTAAAAATTCCTGTGTATATCTTCCTGATACAACACCTCGTTGAAGATCAACAAATCGTTGTTCCATTGGCATAGCATTCTGAGCAATTCGAAAATCAAGATATAAAGGAAGCTTTTCATTCCAAGTTTTTGTTGCTTCAAACGGGAAAATAGTGCCTAAACCATGTACAGAAATCATTTCTATGAGCTCTGGTGGTAAATTTTTGTCTCTAAGACTATCTAATCCAATTCGTGTATCTCCCGTTTCTCTCTTTTCTGCTGCATGGTCTACCTCATCAGGATACCAAGTGGCTTCATCATATTGCCTGCGGCCGCTATGAGAAAGCATAACTGTGTCTAGCATTAACTGTAAATCAACTTCTTGACCATTCAATTTAAGTAATGTGCCTAATTGAAGAGAAGCTCCTGCGGTTTTAACATAGTGATTAAATATTCCTGCCCATTCTTGATTTTCAACTCTATCCTCAAGTCCTGCCATTCCTGCACCTTCCCGAACTAATCGAGTGGTAATTTCTTGTCCATTTGGTTTGCGTAAATGCTTTGGTTCAGTAAAAGTAGCACTTCTTAAAGCTTCAAGCACATTGCTACTTGGCCCGAGAATTGGTTTTTCCTCCTTTGTTTCTGTCATGTTACTATATGAAAGTATATCATTTTACTGAAAAGAAAGCAAAAAGCTTAAACTGAAGATGCAAAAAGCCACCGATGCCGTGTGGGAAACCTCGCAAAAGCTCAAAACCGACCTCCGAACCACCGCCTTCGTCGTCGCCACGAACCGCATCCTCAAGGCGATGAAATGAGCCTCTG
>CAYJRY010000002.1:21646-54277 GCA_964372855.1 uncultured Gammaproteobacteria bacterium
AAAAGAAAGCAAAAAGCTTAAACTGAAGATTAGCTAAAGCTTGAAATGTATTTGTAGAGAAGCATTGAGGACTTGAGCTAGGCGCTTTAAAAACGAAAGAGAAGGGACAGGTCAACTCTTTTATGTTAAAATAAGTTCATATACATTATGAGAAAAAACACCACAGAAAAACAGTTTGGAGAAAAGAAGTAAATCCCAAGAGGTCCATTTCTGAATGGAGCCGCATGTTACATGCATGATGGAAGAAAGATATATTAGCGAAAACCGAGTTTGAAAAATCTCGAGGTTTTGATTAAAGTTTGAGATTCGCTCAAAATTTCTTTGTTGACTTAGCAGCTAAGTTTAGGTTAAAGTATACTTATGACTGCTCAAACTTTTCTCCCAAAAGAACATTTAGACCTACCCAAAGAGCCTCTTGAGCTTTCTAATCCTCAAAATCCCCATGAGGTCAAAACTCTTCTTGAGTGGAGTGCTCCCGGAAGACCTTTTAGAAGAAAAAGCAAAGAATATTACTTAACGAGTATTTTAATTATGCTTCTTGTTGAAATTATTCTTTTTCTATTCTCACAATACCTTCTAATGCTTGTTGTAGCATCTTTAGTGTTTTTGGCATTTGTTTTAAACATAGTTCCCCCATCAAACTTCCGTTATAGAATAAGTACAGAAGGACTAACTATTGAGGATCATTTTTTTCTTTGGCAAGAACTATATGATTTTTACTTCAAAAAAAGAGAGGGTGTTGATGTTTTGCATATTCGTACTCATTCGTATCTCCCGGGAGAATTAACTTTGACTTTGGGTAATATAGATAGAAATAAAATAAAATCAGCTTTACTCCCCTATCTTCCATATAGAGAATATATCAAACCAACGTTTATGGAGAAATCTGCTGACTGGCTTACACGTAATTTCCCTCTTGAGAAGTCATCTCGCTAAATTTGCTTCAAAGAACTTAATGAAGTAAAATATAAAATGCGCAAAGTGCTGGATCGAGAGTGCCCCTTTGCGAATCACTAAGGGGAAATCGTCGGGAAAAACCGTGAGGTTTGTCCCTTTTAGTGCCTGTAGCTTAATGGATAAAGCGTCAGATTGCGGATCTGATGACTGCGAGTTCAAGTCTCGCCAGGCACACAATGGAAGAGTGCAAGAGCGGTTTATTTGGCCGGTCTCGAAAACCGAGCGGGTCGCAAGACTCACAGAGGTTCGAATCCTCTCTCTTCCGCTTTTTGTCCTTGTAGTTCAATTGGATAGAACGTCAGGTTCCGAACTTGAAGATTTGAGGGTTCGATTCCCTCCGAGGACACCACTTATGAAATTTCAGTTTTCAGCGGGAGGAATAGTATATAAAAATCAAAAATCAAAAATAAAAAATCAAAAAGATGAGATATTAATTCTTGTCGCTCAACATTCACAGCATCATGGCTGGGTTTTTCCAAAAGGACTGATTGGAGATAAAGTTAAAGAAACAAAGGAAGAAACTGCGTTAAGAGAAGTTAAAGAAGAAACAGGAGTTAGTGCCAAAATTATAAAGCCGTTGACACCTGTTGAGTATTGGTTTAAATTTGAGGGCGAAACTATTAGGAAAAAAGTATATTATTTCTTAATGGAATATGTTTCCGGAGATACAAGCAAGCATGATATAGAAATGGAAAAAGTCGAATGGTTAACAATTGATGAGATTGAGGAAAGATTAACTTATCCATCGGATAAGAAAGTGTGGAAAGAAGCAAAAGGAGGGATCGCATAGTGGTCGAGTGCGGTTGCTTGGAGAGCAGCTATATCCGCAAGGATATCGGGAGTTCGAATCTCCCTCCCTCCGCATAATTTTACTTGACTTTTATGAAAAGATAATGCAAACTATTTTATAATGGTGAAAACTGCCCTTGTCTTTATTCTATCTTCTATTCTCTATCTTCTATTCTCCGTTCCCTCTACGTTTGCGCAGAATTCTTTACCCACAAACACCAATCCTGAAGTGCCAAATAATCTGCACAATTGGACCCAAACAGTGATGATTGAGGTAATGAGCGCTCTATCTTGTCAAATATCAGGTATTGATCCTATGAATCCCAAAGGAACGTGTCTTGGAATAGATCAAAAAACTGGAAAAATTGGTTTTCTGCCAAAAGGAGATTTGGAAAAAGGGCAAGTTGGAGGAGCAATTGGTGGGATGGGAAATATGATTTCTGTCCTTTTTACTCCACCTATCCACACATCTGATTATTTCCAGCATTTAGCTTCAAATTTTGGCGTTGTTAAAAAAACATATGCCCAAACAGGAACTGGATTTGAAGGACTAAAACCTCTTCTTAATGTATGGATTGGATTTAGAAATGTTGTTTATTTATTTTTTGTGTTGGTATTTGTGGTAATTGGTCTTGCGATAATGCTTCGGATAAAAATTGACCCTCGAACTGTCATGACAATCCAGAATCAGATACCGAAAATTATAATAGGTATTTTATTGGTAACTTTTTCTTATGCGATAGCTGGTTTTTTGATAGACATGATGTATTTATCAACTCATATAGTTGGTAATCTTATTGTTGATTCAGGAGGTCTAGACAAAAGTCTTCCAACACAACTTTCGCAAAAAACCAATCCTTTCTCAGCTGTTGCAGAAACTGGCGCGGGTGGAGGTTTTGCTCCAGGAGGATGGTGGAATATTGTTTATTCTCCAGCAAAAGCGATTGCTGAAATTATTACAAACAACTTTTTTGATCCCATTTTAAATGCCCTTCCTGAATTTTTTACAAGAGGATTTAAAGCTGCTTCTGAAGGTGGTCCATGGTGGAGCCCATTAAGATGGCCTGGCATTAAGCAAATAGTTGGATTCACAATCGATGCGATCTTTGAAGTGCCGGTTAGGTTCACGCATGTGTTTTTTGGTAGCATCTTTGGCTTACTTGCTTATATAATAATCTCAATTGCCCTTCTAATTGCACTTTTTAGGCTCTGGTTTACCTTGCTTTTTGCTTATGTTCATATACTTATAGACGTGATTCTAGCTCCTTTCTGGATCATAGGAGGACTTATTCCTGGAAGTCCAGTAAATGTAGGCGGATGGTTTCGAGATATTATAGCTAATTTAGCAGCGTTTCCTGCAGCAATTGCTATGTTTTTGTTGGGAATATTATTCATAAAAGCATTTGATAACTTACCACCTACTGCATTCGTACCTCCACTTATTGGAGCAAGAGCTACTCCTGAAGAGATTGGTTCTCTAATTGGACTTGGGATTATTCTTATGACACCCAATGTCGTCAATATGCTCAAGGCAGCTCTGAAGGCACCGAAAGTCGACACAGGCTCCGCCCTTGCCCCACTTATGGCTGGAGGTACGGTTTTGGGAGGGTCTGCTAAATCAACAGTCGGTATGGGAGTAACATATGTTGCTGGTGACCCTCTACATAGAGAGAAAGGGATTAAGGGGATTGGATACTATCTCCAAAGAAGACTTCTAGGAGGATAGTTTCTTCTTAGTTATTTCTTTTATTTCACCTTTCTTGCCTCATCCACAAATTCTGCAACAACGATAATTGAAGATGGCAATACTACGTCTCGAAAAAGAACCCACAAGATAAAAGCGAAAGTCACTTTCTTTTTCTTTCTCATATAACTTGCAAGCTCTGGACTTATGATTCCTTGTCTAACTGTATCATCAATTAAATTTGATATTTCCGTCTCTATAAAAGATTCTGCCTTCACCCCTGCCCATCTTTTAGCAACAGATGTTGGCTGACGTGTTCCTTCTAATATTAGTTTTAATATTGCCTGACGTTTTCCTGGATCTGTAATTAATATATCTATCAAAGCTTCAAAGGTAGGAAAATTAACTTCCTTTGCAGTTTCGATACCTTCTGGACTTGAAATATTAGTAACTATCTCCTCCATTGCTTTAACAGAGTCTTCAGCGCTTAACCCTCCAGGATTTGCCATTAATTTGATAAAAGCTCCTTGTCCTTTGTTGAATGCTCCTAAATCTGAACCCGCTCGCCTTTTATAAAAAGTCTGACCGGGCCCTGAATAATCCAAAAGTTCAAAAGGTATATCGTTCATAAATGGCATGTATGGAAAAATAATATCTGCTAAATGTGGTGCAAGTTTCTGGCCTTCTATCTTAACTGCATCTATAAAAGCCTGTTCTTCTGGAGTATAAGCATCCTCGGCCGAAAGAGGAGGTAATTCTTGTCCCATTGCTTGTTTTATCATTCTTTCGTGATGAAGAAGAACTTTTCCTTTAAACAATGTCCAACTCTCTTCGCTCCACCCGCCAACAACTTCATTTCTTAAAGTAGCTAAATCTTTAGCTTTGCTCGCATCTGGTGTACCATCTGCATATTTTATATTCGTTAAATAATCCATCGTTAGAGGGACATTTGTTAAGGCAATCTTCTTCCATATTTCTTCCCTAACAAGATATCCTAATTTTCTGCTTCCTCCAATGTTTCCATTTTTAATAAGCATGCTTAATCCGTAGTCTAAGTTATTAATAAGAGGCATAAATAAATCTCTATACTCTTGTTGGTCTTGTAGGGTTACTGCATCTTTTGGATCTATATTAGGATTACTTTTAAATCTTTTATTAATTCTATTGTTGATTCTTTCTAAAGCATTTTTATCAATCATATTATCCATAAAATTCATTACACTAATCCTATTGTCATTGGTATCTCTCAAATTAGAAAAAACCTGGTCAAAAGCCATATTTTCCATTCGCCAACCACTATACACTCCAGATGTATGATATTGAGCGCCATTTTCCATCTTCCTCACATCAACTCCCCCAAACTCTTTAATCCTATTCCCATCAAGTTTCTCGCCCGTGTATCTCATAAATTCTTGATATCTATCTGTTACCTTACCTAAAAACTCTATTCCATGGCTTGTATGTCTGCTTGTTGCTCCTCCTCCCAATTGAAACCTTCTTAGAAACCATTCATTCCAGTTGAGTACCCTTACTATATCTTCTTGAGGGAAAGAAGCATATCGTTTCCTATCTTCAGGCATCTGCCCAGTTGCTATATTTTCTCCCCCTCTAAGTGTGATATTAAAAAATGTCCTACCTGCACCTAATGCCCGATTTATTTCCCATTCCTCCATTAGCCATGGTGTTTCATTGCCTTCCATATCTCTTCTATATTCTTCATATTCGCTTCTAATAACGCCCTTTCTATTTAAATTTCTAAATATCTCTTCTACCTCTATTTTTAATGCTGCATAACCATCTTCTGTGATTCTTTTGTCTTTTGCCAAATAATCTTTATACTTTTGTTCATAAAGCCTCATTACAAGTCCTGATCCATTCACATCTCTCATATTTGTGAAGTGGAAATAGCTAATAGTCTCTGCTACCCTACCAAAAGTCTCAAAATTTCCAGTAAGAATACCTGAGTTCATTGTATGAAAATACTGAGCGGCTGTTTTCAAGCTAAAGAAATACCTATATCTTTCATTGTCATCTCTGCTCATGAAGCCGAGTAAAGTATTTAAATTGGAACTTGCATACAAATCCATTTCATAATGTCCCATTTCAGATGGCTCTTCAAAGGATTTAAAAATAAGTTCTGAAGCAAGTCCTTCCCGTAATTCTTTAAAATAGCGAACTAATCTTAGTATCTCTGTAGGAAAACCTCCAGTTTCTACTGGATTAGAATTTTTGATAAATTCATCAATATCTTTAACTAAGCTAGCTCTTGCTTGTTTTAGTTCTGGAGTAAATGATGGATTGGTTATATCATTTGGGTCAAGATTTGCATTTTGTAAGTTTTCTAAAAACTCATTGGCCCTATCAAAAAGAGCCCTTTCTGTTTCCCTCATTCCTCCTCTTCCTTCTGATTGCTGTCGTGCGAATAATAAATCTGCCAGTCTAGGGAAAATTTGCGTTGTTAATACTTCTATTTCATTTTGGTTTGTTATATTTTGCATTCTTCTCGAAAGATCTAGTCTTAATTGTCTAATTTTATTAGCATCAAGATAACCATACTCTTGATTAAATTTCTTGATAAGATTTAATGCCTCTTGATCTGTAATTCCAGTTACATCTATTGGTCCGGGTTCTTGATCTGTTTGTCCTCCCCCCGTTGCTGCTAGACCCGACTCAATTAATGTGCGCATTTGGGATTCGGTGAAGTCTCCTTCATCCCTAAGAATTCTGGCTTTTCTTAAAAGCTGTTCTGTTGTATAGTTATAAACTCCGGCTTGACTACCTGTTTTACCTTTTTCGCCCAACCCCTCATAGTGAGCCTTTAATATCGCTTTCTTTTGTTCTTCTGATAGTCTTTGCCCCAATAGCTTTTCAGCTTTTTTTATACGCTCTTGATCAGAAAGTAATGTATTCTCAATAACTTGTTTTGCTTCTACCTTCTGTCCATCTTTTGAAGTAACAGTTTTTGGAGAATAACCTAATTTGATAGCTGTTTCTATAGTTGATCTTGTATCGGGATTTTTTAGCTCATCTGGTGTAAACGAAGCGTACCATTCTTTTCTTAAAGCCTCTTTATCAATAATTTCCCCAGAACGGACTTGTATTTTTGCAGATTCTTTATTAACTTGTTTTTCTTGAGGAATCTTGTGTTCAACTTTCTGTTCTTTTCGAATTCTTGGACTCTCTGATCTTAGAGTGTTTTCTTCTGATCTTTCTGGGTTTATTTGTGGATTTTGTGGCTGTGGCATATCTTTTCCTCCCTCCATAAAAATCTCTCCACCCTTAGCATAGGGTGTTTGAGTTATATTTGTCAATCCTTCGACTTTGCTCAGGATAAATTCCTTTCTCATACTGGCTGCAGGATACACTGAGCGTAGTCTAAGTGCTTGACTTTTAGTGGCCAGAAAGCTGACACGTAGTAGACGATCATGGATAGATTTGACGATAGATGGTGGAAGGTAGAAACTATAAACTTTAATTATGATCAGGAGTTTTAGGGATTTGGAAGTATATAAGGAAGCTTATGATTAGCTCTAATAGTCAACAGAAATGTTAACAAATTTCCTCTATTTGAAAGAAATGATCTTGGTTTACAGTTACGAAAGGCGTCTAAATCTGTACCCGCAAATATTGCAGAAGGTTGGGCAAAAAGACGCTTTGATAAACAATTTAAGCTCCATTTAGAATCAGCAATTGGATCTTGTAATGAGATGGAAGTCCATATCAGTTTCGCAAAAGACTTAAGATTTTGGGATAAAAGTTTTTGTGAGGAATTAATAAAAAGATATTTATTATTAGGAGGAAAGCTTACAAATCTTCGAAATAATTGGAAAACTTTCTAACAATCTATCTTCAACTTTCTATCTTCAAAATACCACCATCTATCTTCCATCTTCTACTGTCTATTGCTTGGGCTATTCTGTATTTGCTAATCTAGACTAAACGATTTAAAATAGGCACAAAACATGAATATTGCAGTTCTCGGTGGTAGTTTTGACCCGCCACATATTGGCCATTATTTTGTAATTAAACAAATTTTAGAATTACGTAAAGATATTGACAAAATTTTGCTTGTTCCTGCCTACAAACACCAATGGAAACCTAGCTTTGCCTCAGTTGAGGATAGATTAAATATGCTTAAGTATTTTGTGGATAATCGCGTTAGTATTTCCGATATAGAAATCCAAAGAAAAGGCATAAGCTATACAATAGACACCATTAAAGAACTGAAATCTCAAACAAAGTCAAAAATTTATTGGATAGTTGGGTCAGATATATTATATGAATTTAACAGATGGGAGAAAAAAGACAAACTCGTTAAGCTAGCTCGTTTTTTGGTTTTCCCAAGAGACCCATATCAAATACCTAAAAAAACTCAATATGGGTTTGAATGCATACAAGACAAATGTCTTATTACAACCAATATCTCATCAACCGCAATTAGGCAAAGAGTCAAAGAAGGAAAATCAATAACTGCTATGGTTCTAAAAGAGGTTGAAGAATATATAACAATGAACAAACTCTACAAACAAAATCCTAAATTCGAATATCGAAATACGAAACAATATTAAATGACAGAAATACAAAATAAAAAACAATATGATTTAGAAAAGCGTACGTTTGAATTTGCTAGGAGGTGTAGAATTTTTGTTAAAATACTTCCCAAGACAATAGGTAACATTGAAGATTGTAAGCAACTTGTTAGATCTTCTAGTTCAATTGGAGCAAATTATATTGAAGCCAATGAATCACTTAGTAAGAAAGATTTTGTTTTAAGAGTTAAAATATGTAGAAAAGAAGCAAAGGAAAGTAGATATTGGTTAAGGCTTATCGATACAAATAATGATTCAGGGTTAGAAAAAGAGAGACAAACCCTTATTAACGAGGCGACTGAGCTCATGAATATCTTTGGATCTATTATTAGAAAGTCTGAATAGATTTGAAAATTTAAATTTTTGTATTTGTTTCGGATTTCGAATTTTGGTATTCGAATTTTAAATATGAACAATTCTTTACCCATTATCAATCTAACTACCGAAATAGGCAGAATTACTTCCTTTATAAAAAATGTTCTTAAAAAAGAAGATTTTAAAAATGTTGTTATCGGAATGTCTGGTGGTATTGACTCAACAACTAGCTTCTACCTTATTAAAGAATCTGTTGCTTCTCAAAATATTTATGTTGCACATCTTTATTATTTCAAATCTTATTTTAATGAACTAAAACCTATTTTAAAAGAAGCTAGGATTCCAAAAGAAAATATCTATGAAATATCCATCGCGCCCATCGTCTCCACCTTCGAGGTGGGGTTGCGCCTGCGGCACACCTCGAAGGTGAATTTTGTGAATCGTGTCCGTCTCGGCAACATAATGGCAAGGATAAGAATGATTATTCTTTTTGACCTTGCCAAAAAACATAACGGCCTTGTTTGCGGAACAGAAAATAAATCAGAGGCACTTTTAGGGTATTTTACTCGTCATGGCGATGAAGCATCGGATTTTGAACCTATACAGCATCTCTACAAAACCCAAGTTTATCAACTCGCCAAATATCTTAAAGTTCCGCATAGCATAATTAATCAAGTTCCAACAGCAGGGCTTTGGGAAGGACAAAGCGATGAGGGAGAATTTGGTTTTTCATATAAAGAAGCTGACAAAGTTTTATATTATTATTTCGATAAAAAACTAAGTGTCTCAGAAATCACAAAAATGGGTTTTAAGAATGCTCAAAAAATAATAGACTTTTCTCATAAAAACTCCTTCAAGCATAATTTGCCATACACAATAGAATAACTTGCATTTTTGTTAAACATTGGGTTACTATATTCTTATGAGGCGAGTTACTTTTGCTCACTTGATTTTACCCCTATTAATTTTCTTAATCTCTACTTTATTTCTATCAATATTTTCAATTTCCGCCTATGCTCAATCAGGTTGTGGTCCATGCGGAGGCAATAACTGTTCTGATATTCAACGTTGGTGCGATGACTCAGGCGACGGATTCCCTGGATGCAGATTTGATTCCGCATGTCTTCCCAATCCTACCCCTGCTCAAGGTACTCCAACCCCGACCCCCACTTCAACTCCGCTCCTTTGCGATTTAACTAATAGTGTTTGTGCTTCAAATAATGAATGTATAAATATAATAAATGGAAATCCACTAGGAGCTAGAAACAATTGCCCAGGTGAAATATGCTGTCAGCTACCAGGGCCAACCTCAACTCCCCCACCTGGCGGATCAAGTGGAGGGATTGAGTGTAATCCAACTGACCCAAAACCTTGCCCTGACAATGAAATATGTTTACTTCAGCTTGAAAGTGATGGATATCATTACAGATGCAATGTAATACTTGGCCCAATTCCTGCTCCAACCAATAAGGCCGTTTGTGATAAGTGGGAAAGATTAGTCAATAATAACTGGGTACCGGCGAGTGAAGGCGAAGATGGTGCAGTATGTAGAGAGGTTAACACAGCAATTGGTTGGATAAGTACTGATCCTAAGAATTTTGTAACTCGTGTATTTAGCATAGTTTTAGGGCTTGCTGGAGGAATTGCTCTCATACTAATAATTCTTTCTGGCTATAGATTCATGGCATCGCAAGGAAATCCAGAAGCACTTCAGGAAGCAAGAGGACAGCTAATATCTGCAATCATAGGACTCTTATTTATCATACTATCATTTGTGATACTTCAGGTGATTGGGGTTGATATCTTGCACATTCCAGGTTTTGAATAGCGTTTAGTAAGTTAGCGTCTAGCGTCTAGTTTATGGCATATTTAAAATCCTATAAAGAACTTATTGTTTGGCAAAAAGCTATTAAATTGGTAAAAGAAATCTTTCTCTTAACTAACAATTTTCCAAAGTCAGAGCTATATGGTTTAACTTCACAAATGAGAAGATCTGCTGTGGCAATCCCATCTAATATAGCAGAGGGTTATGGTAGAAAATCATCAAAAGAATACATCCAATTTTATTCAATTAGCTACGGCTCTGCTCTAGAACTTGAAACTCAAGTAATTATTTCTAAAGAATTAGGATTATCTCGAATTGAGAATTTCAGCAAAGTTGACTTGTTATTAGAAGAAGTTTGTCGTATGCTTAATTCTATGATTTCAAAAATGAGGCAACTGAACGCTAAACGCTAGTTGCTAGACGCTAATCTATGAAGCTTACGCTTACAATTCCCGGTATCTCACCTATTGAGACTACTGATCTGCCAACCGGCGTGCCAACAGGCGGCACTGGAATGCTTAATAATATAATAGCTGTTGGAATTATTGTTTTAGTCATTATCGCGATTTTCTTCGCAGGATTCAACCTAATTCGTGGCGCGATAAATATCCTAACATCAGGAGGAGATAAGGAAAGATTTGCAAAAGGACGAGAAAGACTAAGGTACGCGATTGTCGGATTACTAATCATTTTCTTCTCAATTTTCATTATAAGTCTTTTTAGGATATTTCTTGGAGTCAATCTATTGGGATCTAGATAAAAATGAGGCTAAAATGACACTTGACAAATAGGAAAATACTTTCTACTATAAAATTGATGAGGAAATTGTTTATTGGTATTCAAGCTTTTTTTGCTTATTTATTTGCAGCACTTCCTGCATTCGCACAAGCAGGTCCAGGATCTGTAATAGATCCATGTTCAGGAAATGTTAAAGGCGAAAATAATCCAATCGGTACGGTCTTGTGTAACCTTGGTTCAAATCCCGGTCAAACAATTGGAAATATTATTGTTATTGTTATAATAATCTCTATTGTTATAGCACTTTTCTATCTTGTTTATGGCGCTGTGAGATGGATTACTTCTCGAGGTGAGAAAGAACAAATAGAAGGAGCAAGAAATCAGATAATAGCTGCTATAATAGGGCTGATTCTTATATTTTTAACAATATTTATAATGTCTTTTGTCCTTGGAGTCTTGGGAATCAGACTTATTGGCGAAGGCGCAAATGTTAAAATACCAAGTATTGGCGGTTAACCCACTTTAATTTCAATCTTCTCAAGCGAATATTCTTGTATTTTTATCTTAACTTTGCTAGTCTTAAATTATGTTCCAATGGGATCAGATATTAATAGACTTTGGCGGCAAGGCTTGTTTGGATAATGGCGTTGCAACTCTCAATTGTATTCCTGCTGTTTTTTTAAATATCCTAAATGCACTGCTTATGTTTGCGGGATTAACAGCACTTGCTTTGATAATTTTTAGCGGTTATAAATATATTCATTCAGGTGGAGATCCAAAAAATCTTGAGTCAGCAAGAAATACTATTATATTTGCATTAGTTGGTCTTATTGTTGTTTTGTTTGCTTTTGCAATAAGAAGTATTATTTTTGGAGTCACGCAAGTTCCCTGTATTTTGACATTTGGATTCGGATGCTAAAGCTAAATTAAAAATCAAAAATTAAATATCAAAAATACATATTAAATATAAAATATATTTGATTTTTGATATGTATATTTAATATTTACTATTAAATATCTTATATAGTTTTATTGCTCCCAATATAACTAAATCTATTAAAATCGGTGCAAGTAATAAAAGGCTTGATTTTTGGACAAGTACAATAACTTCTGGTCTCAATAAGTTTTGCACAAAAGAATGTGGAATGCGAAAACCTAAGAAATAAAGAATTACAAAAATAATTGCTATGACTATAAGGAGCTCCACAGTTCCTTCCAAATCTTTCTTGCTTGAAAACATGGTATTTGCAATTACAAATAATACATAAACAAAAAGCAAAACAATTAATACAAAAAAATAAATTTGAATATTTGCCAAAAAAGCAAAGTTTTCTGTAAATACATATACAATTCCAAGCACTAACATAATTCCTACCAAAACAGGCGCAAAGCCAATTATTGCTCGCCTTATAGGATCTGTTTTTTCAATAGCAACACTACCCAATTTTAGACTGTCTCCATGGGTCTTTGGAACAAATTCTATATCCCCAACCCTGACAAATAATATTGATGCAATTAACATGTGAGATAACTCATGAATTATAGTACCTGGCAAAAAAATAAAAGATATAACTTGAATTGACAAAAATCGAGAAAATGCTTTGCTAATACCTCTAGATAGAAAAAATAAAAAAATAATCTCTAGTATTAGAAACAATAAATAAATCATGACTTCTAGTCTATTCTATCAGAGTTTGATATCATTTGTTGCACTTGCAATGTAATTTTTCACGATGTAACATTTTTATAGATAAGTAAGTTATGGAAAATCATCCTATTCCTCAAGACGTGACTGGCTTCCAATTCAAATTGATTGGAAACATGACTGTAAAGCAGTTCAGCTATCTCGCAACAGGAATTGTACTTGCGTGGGTAATTTTACAACTACCAATTCCTTTTTTGATTAAATTTCCCATTTCCTCTGTCTTTGCTATTTTGGGAATAAGTCTTGCGTATTTGCCGATTGAAGGAAGACCTATGGATGCTATGATAGGACATTTTATAAAAGCCCTTATTAGCCCAACTCAATTCGTTTACCAAAAACAAGGCGGACATCTTTATTATCCCAATATCCATTTCATCCAATTACAAAATACAAAACAATCTATTAATCAAGAGTCTGGAAAAAGACTCAAGGCATATCTCTCCTCCCTACCAAAACATCCGCATAGCAAGCTTGATGAACAAGAAGCTAATTTCTTATCAAACCTTTTTAAGGCAGCATCAAAAAGCAGTAAGCCACAACCTCAACAAGGAAAAATAAATCAAACAATTGTGGCAAAATCTGGCCCAATACCAGCTCATCATGCTAATAACCAACAGCCTAATCCTCAAAAACAGATTCATCATGTTACCACTCAGCCTCAAGTTTCACAAAAACCGCCTGAATCCCCTAAGCCGCATGAGCCTCCAAAAAAAGAGACTCCAAAACCTCAAGAAGCATCGCAAAAGCTACCCGAAGACTCATCTATACATAAAAAATTATCAGAGCTTGAGAGAATACTTCAGGAGGAAAGACTGCAAAAAGAAAAAATGGCTCAAGAAATATCAGATCTTAAGCAAAAATTGGAAGCTAAAAGTGTTTTTGAACCAGGAACAGCCTCATCAATTAAAGAAACAAAAAATGTACTAAAAATCCCGCAAGATATGAGCAAAAATATCGGACTACCAAACATGCCAAATGTCCCAAATCTTATAACCGGGATTGTTAAGGATTCAAGAGGGAATCCCTTAAATAATATTTTAATTGAAGTTAAAGATACTCAAGGACACCCCGTCCGGGCATTTAAGACTAATCCCTTAGGAAGGTTTCTCGCGGCTACGCCATTGACAAATGGCGTGTATACTATTGAATTTGAAGACCCAAAAGGAGTTCATACATTTGACGCGATTGAAATTACCATAAAAGGAGAGGTGGTTGCACCTCTTGAGATAAAATCAATTGATGAAAGGGAGCTTTTGAGGAAATCACTTTTTGGAGATCGAAAGTGATATTTTTGAATTTATGAAAAAAACTGCCCAAAAAATAAGAACCTCAACTCAAAAATTTATAGAAATACAAGACATTCTTGATAATGTAGTAGTACTCTCATCTGGAAACGCGTGTCTTATTATTGAAGTTGAGGCAACCAACTTCCCTTTGCTATCTAAAGAAGAGCAAGACGCTAAAATTCTATCCTACTCCTCACTTCTAAATTCATTGTCTTTTCCAATTCAAATAGTGGTACACAGCAAAAGAGTTGATGTGTCCTCATACCTTAAAATTCTGGAGAATGAAATAACGCAGTGTCAAAATCCGCTTTTAAAAAGCCATATAAAGGAATACCGAGATTTTATTCAGGAACTTGTTACAGTTAATACTGTTCTTGACAAAAAATTTTATATTGTTGTTTCCCACTCCGCTTTAGAGGGAGGATTAGGACAAGGACTAGAGACTTTTACAAAGACAGCGACCGCTAAACTTTCTATCAAAGGAGAGGCAATACATACACAGCTTAAAAGAGTAGGTCTTAAAGCAAGAACACTTAATAAAGAAGAGTTGGTAAAGCTTTTTTATGAGATATATAACGGAGACTACGAAAGAATAAATAGCGTTTCGGAAAATGTGGAATTTCCAGTAGTGCAAACAAGGAGCTAAATATGTTTGGGAATAAAA
Organism: uncultured Gammaproteobacteria bacterium; assembly: GCA_964372855.1. Taxonomy (GTDB): domain Bacteria; phylum Patescibacteriota; class Microgenomatia; order Levybacterales; family UBA12049; genus JACOXT01. Next base: position 36,199 of record CAYJRY010000002.1, read on the forward strand.
ACAACAAGATAGGTCAAAATCAAAAACCCAACTCTCCAATTGTGTATCTTGAAAAAGGAATGGTTTCAATAGTAGATGTTATTGCCCCATCCTCTGTTGAAGTTGATTTCAATTTTATAAGGATCGGGCAGAATTTCTACAAAACTTTTTTTATTGTAGGATACCCACGATATGTTTCTCCCAACTGGTTATCTCCTCTGATTGATTTTAATCATTCTTTAAATATTTCAATGTTTGTATACCCAACATCTTCCTCAGATGTCTTGGCAGATATTAGGCGAAAAACTGCTGAAATGGAAGCAACTATTGCATCCCAAATTGATCAAGGCCTTGTGCCTGATGCAAAAGTTCAGGCCGCGTTAGACGATGCATTAAATCTTGCGGAGGAATTAGCAAAGGGAGTTGAGAGATTTTTTCAGATGAGTTTGTATGTAAGTTTGTATGGAGAAAATCTTCCAGAGGTTGAAAAGGCGTGCAAAAAACTTGAGTCAGTTCTATCATCTCTTTTAATAGTTCCAAAAACCGCAACGCTTCAAATGGAGGATGGCTTTAAATCAACCATACCATTGGGTGTTGATAATCTTTTTATTACTCGTAATATGGATACATCTTCTTTATCCTCAACTTTTCCTTTTACCTCAGCAACACTTTCTCAAGACAAAGGCATACTGTATGGTCTTAACCAGCAAAACGGATCACTTGTGATTTTTGATAGATTTACTCTTGAAAATGCTAATGAGGTTGTATTTGGAAAGTCAGGCTCTGGAAAGTCATTCTTAATAAAACTTGAAGCAATGAGGCAATTTATGTTTGGAACAGAAGTCATAATAATTGATCCTGAAGGAGAATATGAGGCAATTACAAAAACCTTAGGTGGTGAATACGTTGTTTTTTCGCCAAACTCCTCTATCAAGATAAATCCATTTGATCTATCAGGTCTTTATAAAGAAGAAGAAAATGAACTAGGGCTAAAAATTCTCTCTCTTCATGGGCTCTTAAAAATTGTTATGGGCACACTTGATCCCGCCAACGATGCTATTTTGGATAGGGCTTTAGTTGAAACATATAGACAAAAAGGGATAAATACAGATCCATCAACCCAAAAAAAAACTCCCCCTCTTCTTGAGGATCTTTATAAGGTTTTGCTAGGGATGGAAGAACCTCGAGCATCGGAATTAGCTCTAAGGCTAGAAAAATTCATTAAAGGAAGCTTGAGTGGCATATTCAATCAACAGTCAAATTTTGATATCACTAGTCCCTTTACTGTATTCTCAACCAAAGGACTTGAAGAAGACTTAAGAGGAATTGCAATGCATATAATTTTGGATTTTGTTTGGACAAGAGTCAGAAGAAATCTTAAGAAACGACTTCTTATTCTTGATGAGGCATGGCATTTAATGAAATATGATGACTCTGCCTCCTTTGTATATGGTGTTGCCAAAAGAGCCAGAAAATATTATCTTGCCTTAACAACTGCCACACAAGATGTTCAAGATTTTCTCTCAACAGATTATGGCAAAGCAGTTTTGTCCAACTCATCAATTCAAGTTCTTCTTAAACAAAGCCCCACAGAAATAGATACTGTCTCACAAATTTTCTACCTTTCAAAAGGCGAAAAAGATTTACTATTATCAGTTGATGTTGGCGAGGGGTTATTTTTCGCAGGACAGAGTCATGTGGTAATAAAGATTGTTCCCGCTCCATTTGAGAAAATTCTTGCAACAACCAATCCGCAGGAATTAAAAGAAAGACAGGAGACTTTGTCTCAAAATCCCCAACCCCAAAATACTCCACAAGAACCCCCTCAAGAAATTCTTATTCGAAATGAACCACCCCCTATTCCCGCAAAAATAGAAGCTGAAAAACCTCAGCCTGCTGAAACCCCACCCCCAACGCCACTTCCCCAACAACCCCCCAACTATCCTCCTATAAATATTACATCGCGCCAGAGCGTTGAGGAGCTAAGAGAAAAACTTTTCCCATCATCAACCCCCCAACCAGAACCAACCATAATTACAGATGCTTCACAATTTAGCCAAGAAGAACCTAAGACTTAATAAACCTTATGGAGCCGCAAGACAAAAACGATACTGAAAAACCCCAAGGTCAAAACGCTTCTATCAATACCGAATCTGAGAAGCAGGAGGAAAAAGAGAAAAAAAAGAGTGAGGATTATAGAGGTCAAGCGTTAAGTCGAGTTTTAAGACAGATTCAAAAAGAAGAAGGTCCAAGTGTTTTTAGACAATTTCCGCGGCCAACAAGAATAGCAGGCAGATTTTTTGGGAAAGGACTTGGACAGGGCGGCACTAGAATTGGTATTCAGGGCGGAAGATTGGCTATTCAAGGAACTCTAGCTGCTGGAAGATTGGCGATCTCGGGTGGCGCGGCATTATTGTCAAATCCTGTTGGTTGGATTGTTATTGGAGTCATAATAATAATTGTAATTATAGTTTTAATAATAGTTTTGTTTTCTGGACAAGGTGGTCCTGGCGGACGCCAACTGTGGACAGTTTATTGTCACGATGCAAACGGCAATTCCATTATGGTAGAGAATGGTAATGCATGCGCGAAAAGCCTTGCTGAATTCTATACCAACGAGGAAAGCGTTTCTGTTACTGCAGTGTGTGTTGATAAATGTAGGTATGGTGCAAGGGTTTACGATAAAGATCCAACATTCAGACGATGTTCAGATGACCCTAGTGCAAATACTTCTCAAGATGGTTTTTGCATTAATTACTCACCAGAAGATACAACAAAAAGAAGAGAGTATGATTGCGCAATACCAGAATACTATTTCAAGTCAGGTCTATATATTAGTAGTTGTACAAACGTGACAATCCCAACTGCCACCCCGACGCCATAAAAATTATATCTTAACCCTCCTGCTGTATCCGAATTGGCATTATAAGGTGTAGATATGATTCATCTCTTTCAATTTTAAAAACCCCGGGATTTAAAGGCCCAGTCATTTCAAAAGAAATATTATCACTTTCAATATTCGCGCAAAAATCCAAAAGATAACGAGCATTAAACGCTATCTCATTCTCCTCACCAGTAGTTTGTGCCTCTATCTCAACCACACTACTTCCCAAAGATGGTGCACTTGATGATATGACTATTTTTTCTTTTCTTAAGGATAGCTTGACAATATTTGCGGATTGTCTTGCGAAAACAAAACATGTTTTAATTGCTTTTTGAAATTCTGTTTTATCAAAAACAGACTTTAGAGAAAAATCACTGGGTATTATTTTCTCATAATTTGGAAACTCCGCCTCGATCAGTCTTCCAATAAGCTTTGTATTGTTCAAAGAAAATACCACCTGATTATTTCCTTGAGGAATAAAAACATCCACGCCTTCTCCTTCTTCCTCTTTACACATCAACTGAAGTTCTCTAATAACTCTTGATGGCACTATAACAGATAAGGATTCCTTTTTTTCTAATATCGCGTCGCTTAATGCTTTTTTTTGAAGAGATAATCTATAACCATCAGTTGCCACAAGAAAGAATCCTTTTTCACCAATACTTGCACCATCTTTAATTAACACGCCTGAAAGTGCGGGCCTTTCAGAATCCAAACTAGCCGCAAAAACAACCCTTGAAAACTCTTTGTCAATAGATTTTTTTGCTATGGTCAAAATTTTCTCTCCCAAATTACCATAAAGTTTGGGAAACTCTTTGGGTGGGGTGGTTTGGAAAACTGTTTTTATTTTTTCTCCAATCAAAACTAAACCCTCAGGTGTTGCTTCTAGTAATACTTTCTCCGATAAAGATATAGACACAAGCTCCATCAGACTTTTAGCTGGTATACATACTTCTCCTTCTTTTTCTATTTTTGCGGGAATTTCTGTTTCTAGTCCAATTTCCAAATCTGTTGAAGAAATACGAAATTTTCCATCGCGAGCTATAAATAAGAAATTAAGTAGAATTGGAAGTTGGCTTCTTGAAGAAATAGCATGATTTGCAAATACTAATTTTTTAGAAAACTTATCAAAAACAAAAGAAGCTTTCATTAAATATATAAATTTGTAGTTGTAGTAGTGTATAGGGAAAAGTGGAAAAAAGCAAGAGGATGTGCTTAGTAAAATGTGAATAAGTGGTGGAATACCGATGGGGATTAATTATTGATTTGTTTAAGTAGTGACTTTATCCCCAATATTTCCATAGAAATTGACTTGTTTTGCACAAGTTCTTCAATTTTAGTCACACCATGCATTATTGTCGTGTGATCCCGTCCTCCCAAAAGATTTCCAATTTCTTTGTAGCTAAGAGATAATTCTTTTTTTAACAAATACATAGTGATTTGCCTTGCCTTCACCAATCGTGCCTCCCGTTTTGGTCCTTTTATTAACGTTTCTTTTATATTGTAAAAATTACAAATATTTTTTATAACTTCTTCTGGATGATTTACGTAGTTATCTTTTGAATATTGATTTGTAATAGATTTTTGGATGGTATTTAATGATATTTTTTCTCCTAAAGCTTTGGCCATTGTAATTGTTCTAAGAAGTATTCCCTCTAATTCTCTTGAGTCGCTGGTTTTTTCTGCTATTTCTTTTGCCACATCAATTGGAAGATCGATGTTATACTTTTTTGCTTTGATAAGAACAATTGCGCATCTTAACTCAAAATCCGGTGTCTGTATGTCAACCATTAATCCACCCGAGAATCTAGACGAAAGTCTTTTTTCTAGTTTTTTTATCTCAGATGGGGGACGATCGGATGAAAGCACAATCTGAGCATTTCTATCCACAAGAAAATTAAATGTATGAAAAAGCTCTTCCTGAACAATATCTTTTCCTGCAAAAAATTGTACATCATCCACAATAAAAAGATCAATCAAGCGGAATTTTCTTTTCATTCTTGATGTGTCATTCCCTCGTATTGCCTCGACGACCTCATTGGTGAATCCCTCAGAAGTAATATATATAATTTTTTTGTTTGGATCTTTCCTATAAACCTCATTTGCTATTGCCTGCATAAGATGGGTTTTGCCAACACCTACAGGTCCATAGATAAAAAGAGGATTATAGGTGTTTCCAATTTTTTCGGCAACTGTTGTTGCTGAAACATAAGCCAGTTGGTTACTGGGGGATACAGCTATGTTCTGAAAAGTATAATCAGGTCTGACTCCGGGAAGATGCCCAACAAAAACTTGTTTATTGGTGGTATTTGCAAAAAGCGGCGCAATAAATTCTTTCTTTTTAGTGGTTTGAGTTATTGTTTTTGGTACAAATAAAATTTTGGTGTCAATATTAGTATGTTTATCTACTGATTTTTTAATTGTTTTAAAATAACGTTTTTGGAGTAAATCTATAATCATAGTTGAAGGAACGGCAATGGTTGCGACTCCATCGCTAAAAGTCAATAACACAGTTGGTTTGAAAAGGGTTAAAAATGTTCCTTCTGAGATTTCTGTTTTAATATCTGATAATATTTTTTTCCAAAGTTCAGAGTTTTTGGAGTCATTCATGGTAAATTGAAGTTTAGTCATGTGGATAACTTTTTGTCAAGAGAGATTAAGTAGATATCACTGTATCTTTTTTAGTACTTTTAAAAAAATTATAGTTTTGTTATAATTTCAATGTGGAAAAATTTGTAAAACTTAAAAAGATAAAAAGAAAAAGAAAGCATGGTTATTTAGTAAGAAATAAGTCTCACGATGGTAGAAAAATACTAAAAAGAAGAAGGCTAAAAAGTAGGACCAGGCTTTCTTTGTAAAATATAAATGTTTAAAAAACAAAACCGTCTTCCCAGGGGTGTGAGTTTTAAGGATGGGCTGATTTTCAAAACCCCAATTTTTAATCTAAAAATAAAGGAAAACGAAATTTTTTTAAACAGGTACGCAGTTTCAATCGGAAAAAAAATAATATCTTATGCTAGTCATAGAAATAAAATAAAAAGAATTATAAGGCAAATAATTTTGAATCTTGATGAAAATATGACCAAAGGATATGATATGCTGTTTATAATAAGAAAGGGAGTTTTGGGCAAGACAAAAGAAGATATTGCTTTTTTTATTGAGCAAGCGCTAAAAACACGTGGCATTATTAAGAGATGAATCCTTTTTCAACAGTTGTTTCGCTTTTTGACACATTATTTTTTATTCCCATTATTAACATAATGGCTCTTCTTATTAATGGGTTTAGTTTTCTATCTGCGCCCTCCTCCTTGGGGTTTTCGATAATTGCGTTAACCGCAATAATCCGATTGTTGATATGGCCTTTAATGACCGCTCAGCTTAGGTCTTCTCATAAAATGTCAACTCTTAAGCCTCATATTGACAAGCTAAAACAAAAACACAAGGGAGATCAGCAGGCTTTCGCAAAAGCACAAATGGATCTTTTTAGACAGCACGGAATTAACCCTCTTGCAGGGTGCTTGCCAGCATTGATTCAGATCCCAATTTTTTTCGCCCTTTATCAAGTAATTTTTGCATTTTTTGATGAAAAAGGAGGACTTAATAAAATTAACGATCTAATCTATCCCTTTTTTCCCAACTTATCAAAAATGCCAGATCCAAATTTTTTAGGACTAAATCTTGCTAGTAAACCTTCTGAATTTAGTCAGTATGGCTGGTATTTATTATTGGTGCCGGCAGTTACTGCTCTTCTAACATTTATTCAGTCAAAAATGATGGCTCCAAAGCCTGTAAAGCCTTATCCTTCTGATTCTACAGCAGAGAAAAAAGAAAAAGAGAATGTTTCTGATGCAATGGCCTCTATGCAGTCTCAAATGACATTTTTACTTCCCATTATGGTTGGTTTTTTCTCATGGCAGTTTCCAATTGGTCTTGCTTTGTACTGGAATACGTTTACAATTTTTGGTATTATACAGCAGTATAAAATTATGGGTTTGGGAGGATTGCAGCAATGGATAAAAAAGAAATAGAATTAGTAAAGACTGCTTCGGAAGAACTTTTTGAATTATTAGAAATTGATGGAAATTTTGATATTTTGGAAGACAAGGATCAGGAAGTAATAAATATTATTTTAGATACGAAAGATACAGGGATTGTTATTGGTTATCATGGTGATACCATGGAGGGATTGCAGCTAGTTCTTTCAATGTTGATTGCAAAAAAACTTGGTAGATTTGTTAGAATATCTTTGGAAGTAGGAGACTATAAGAAAAATAGAACGGAATGGCTTAAGAGCTTGGCACAAGAGACAAGAGAAAAAGTGATTTTAGAAAATAAAGAGATTTCAATTCCATCTTTAAAATCTTGGGAAAGAAGAGTGATTCATTTGATGTTTCAGGACGATAAAGAAGTTCAGTCAATATCTGAGGGAGAGGGAAGAGAAAGAGTTCTTATTGTTAAACCACGCTAAGTTTCACATGCCACTTTTCTTAAAATTCAAATTGTTCAAAAAAATTTGCTTGAAATGAATATTTTGAAAATATTTACAGATGGCGGTTCAAGAGGAAATCCTGGACCTTCGGCAATTGGTGTTTACATAGAAGATGAAAATAATAAAAAAATTTCAGGTTTTGGAAAAACCATTGGAATTGCGACGAATAATATTGCGGAATATAGAGCAGCAATAGAAGCGCTTGATTGGGTAATAGAAAATAAAAAAAATTACCCAAAAGATACAAAGATTTATTTTTTTCTTGATTCAAAATTGATTTGTTCTCAAATTATAGGAATTTTTAAAGTAAAAAACCCACAGCTTCGTAATTTACTATTTTCTGTGAGGGATAGAGAAGCGCAAATAAATTTTTCAATAATATACAAATTTATTCCAAGAGAGGAAAATAAAAAAGCAGATTTTCTTGTTAATGAGGCGTTGGACAGATTGAGTGGTCAGACGAATTAACTTATTAATTTTGCTGCACCTAAAATATTGCTGTTTTTAATTTCAGCGAAATCAACCTTATATTTTGGCACGAGTTTTTTAACTGAATCTTGCACAATATCTTTATAATTAAATCCTTTCCAAAAAAGACTTCCTTCCATTACAAAAATTAAATCACATTTTTTAAAAGCAGTTATACCAGCAATTTGACTACTAACTAATTGAGCAGATCGGGAGATGATATTTCTGGAAATATCTGAAATTAAGGGGATATTTTTGGTGGCTAGCTCATTTAATTCTTCTGTAGAATTAATTGGGGAATGAGGGAGATTTTTTTCTTTTATAATTAGATTAAAGTGTTTATATAAATATGCTCCCGCAACCTCTTTCTCAAAGAGTGCTTTTTTAGGAGAAGATGATTCTTTATCGATTATTTTTCCCTCTTTTGTTTGAGGAAATTTATCAAAATTTGCAGACTCCAAATTGACTAAATTCTTATTATCTAGAAATATTGCAAAATTTAATCCTGTACCTACGATTCCTGCTGCAAGATTTTCCCATGGATATTTTATTAAACCTGAGAGAAGAAGGCAGATTGTATCATTCGCAACTGAAACCAAGATTTTTTTATTATTTTTTTGGTAAATATATTTTTCTATTTCATCTCCAACTTTTTTACCGACAATTCCAGAAAAACCATTTTCTTTTGCACCCCTTATCAAGATACCGTCAAGTTTGTTATTCCCAAAAATTGGTTTTAGGGGATAGGCGAAGTTTATAGCCAGACACCTTACATTCTTTTCAAGATGTTTATCTATAAATTCTAGGAAGTCGAGTGCTTTCTTAAAGGAGGGTTGTTTAAATACAGTTTGTTTAACAACAGTTAACTTGATATCTTTTTTGGAAATAATTGCGTTTTTACAAACACTTCCGCCAATTACCAAAACTTGAAAAATTTCCCCATCTTTCACAAGTGAACTATTAGGTATTTGATTTATAATATAAGCAAGACTAGTTTTTTTGCCATTATTAGCATCTTGCAGTTCTTTTAGGAAGTTTTGTTGAATTTCTTTAAGATCAGTAGCGCTCATTAATTTAAGTTAAGGTATGGGTAGATATAAGTGTTTTGTACCAATATGCGCTTTTTTTAGGAATTCTTTTCATATTTTTTCTATCCACATGAATGAGTCCAAAACAGGATTCTGGTCTATATCCATCTACCCACTCATAATTATCCATAAGAGTCCATGCAAAGTACCCTTCAACTGGTATGCCTCGCGTTATTGCTTTATGTACTTGCTTTATATGTTCTCTGAAGTAATAAATTCTTCTATCATCATAGATAATTTTATTTTTACCATTCCATGGAGTATTTTGTGCCATTCCATTTTCTGTCACATAGATTTTCTTTAGACTATAAGTTTTATAGGAAAAGTATAGCTGTTGTAAAATATCGTATAATCCTTCAGGGTAATAGGGAGGTAAATAAATTGGCCAGCCCAAATCATTTTTTAACCCCTCATTTAGAGAGATTTCCTCGAATTTTCTTTTGTTTTTAGGGCTATATTTAACCATAGATCCCTTATAATAATTAACACCAACTGTTGAAAGTTTGTCTCCTATTCTTATTAACTTCATATCTTCTTTAGAAACTGCAGGCATATTTTTGCCATAGAGCTCTATCATGAATTCTGGATATTTACCAAGGAAAAAAGGATCAGTAAACCATAAATTTTTAGCTCCGTCAGAATACTTTGCAGCTAAAATGTCTTTTTCGTTAGTAGAATAAGCGTAGGAAGGGGATAGGCTTAAAACTGTACCAATTTTAAGGTTTTTATCAAATTCTATTAAGGTTTTATAGACCAACCCATGCGCAATTAAAATATTGTGCGCTGCTAAAAGAGCATTTTTTAGATTTCTTTCTCCTGGAGCATGTATACCCTCATAGTAACTTCTGATAGAAGCGTGCCTAGACTCGTTGAAGATAAAATATTCATCTATATATTCTCCTAGATTATTAACAACTGTACGTGCATGTTTTGTTAAGACTTCAGCGCTATTTAAATTTTTCCAACCTCCCATTTTATTTAGATATTGAGGAAGTTCCCAATGGTAAAGTGTTGCATAGATACGAATGTTTGACTTGCGAAGTAGTGAAAAGTATTTTTTATACCAATCTATTGCGATTTTATTTACCTCGCCGTTTTCCTTAAGAGTCCTTGCCATAGAGATCGATGTTCTATAATGATGAAGACCTAGCCTTTTCATTATCTCCACATCCTTTTCATACAAATGGTATCGATCAATTCCAACGTCTGGACTTTCATTATTAAAACATTTCCCAGAGTTTTTTGCAAAATAGTTCCACATTGTCGGTTCAGAGTTTTCGTATTTGAGGGTATTAGCCTCTCCAATTACTTGAAGATCTGCGTCAGCTGCGCCAAATTTAAAACTTTTGGGGAATTTTAGAGACATAAATACTGCATTATTGTACACTATAAAGCTAAAAATTCAAAAAGAGGTATTAGTTTACTTCCATTTTGCAGCTTGCCTTACTCCAAAAAACACAATCTGGGGGATGACTCCCTTATCGATTCTTTGAATTTCCTGCATACCTAATATGTTCCCTGCAAGAAGTCCTATTAAAGACTCAGGGCGAAATCGAGTCTGCGTAGGATTAGGTTCAATTGGTTCTGGCAAGTCTGTTCTTATTTTAACTGAAGCTTCGTTTCTAACTAAGTCAATATGCCTTATAAGTCTCTGTAGTATTTCTATTCCTGATCCCAATTCCCCTGGCATTGTAAGTCCGAGAGCTTCAGAGCTTTTGAGAATATCTTCCCTGAGCCTTGAAGATAGATCTTTTAGTTGGTTTGGGTTTATTATGAAACCAGTGATTGGATATGAGTTTGGCACTTTCCATTCAACCCATACTTTGTCTCTTGGCTCTAGTACGTAAAGACCTTTTGGTGCAAGACCCATTGATACGAGATCGGCGAATAACAGAGCGTGATCTTGTCCCCAGTTTTTACGCTGTTGTAGTGTTTGTTCTGGTGTTTCTCGCGCCTGATCAAGGAGTATTGCATTTGGATTATGCCATATCTCACCCATATTATTTAGAGCTACGGTAAAAAGCATATCCTCGCCACTTCCATGGGGCATAGTAACAAACGGCTTTGATAAGCGGAAAATGGTATTTCTGTCAACAAACAAACCACATGTTTTTGTTGCAACATCGCTTCCGAACGCAGCTATACTTGCAACATCAATATGTCCACCTTGTTTGTATAATTTTGGAAGCAATCTTTCATTCTGAGTTGAATCTAGCTCTTTAAAATATGTCACTTGGGTAGGCTGATCAATATTGGGCACACCGATATTTCTAGAAGTTACAGCAACTGTGTCCCTATGGTTTCTGTAGGTTTTTTCTAATTCATCTACAGCGCCTGGAAGCAGGGCTGTATCACTGTCAACCATTAATATTCCATCTTGTCTATAACCCTCATGTTCGCGAGTAAGTTCTCTTACTAGCTCAATTGCTTTATTGCGCGCATAGGCTGGATTTTTATGATCAGGAGAAGTTGGTCTTGCATCTGCAAACTGAAGATTATTTAGGATCAAATTACTTGCAATTTCTTGGATTTTTGTTCTTCCTTCATTTGATATTCCGTTATCAGCTATTACTATACTCAACTCTCTTGTTTTTTCGCCTTGATTTGCAAGACTTCTTAAAGTATGCTCTATAGTTGCAAGTCTTTTATCTGAGTGAATTGGAATAATAACTACAGCACCTGGGTTGTGCTCTTTTATAGATTCTTTTTGCGTCTCAGGTTTTGTTAAGGCAAGAATAGAGGATCGTCTAAGAGCGGTTTGTGAATTTTGAATAAACCCATCAGAGGCAACCGGTTCTAGTTTAGGCTTAATATCTTTTGCAGGTTCTGCCATTGATATTTTTCTTTCTATTCCCATAATAACAGATTTTATGGCAAAATGCATTATACGCGTAAAGATGGCCATTCGCTTGACTTAGAGACTATTTTTTTCTGACGCAAACCTGACGGATTTCATATTTTCCATTTTCCAATTTCTATCTACCATTGATTGGTTAAATAGAAAATTTGTAAAATTAAAAAAATGGAAAATGGTAAATGGCAAATAGAAAATAAAAAGTAATTCTTGCTATCAATAGTCAAAATAGTTTAAAATAAGGCGATGGAAAACTCACAAATTGAGGCATCCTACCCATTGACTTTTCGAAGAGTCGACGCAGAATCATTGGGAAGACACCTTAAAAACCGCCATAGTGTGGTTTTGATAGGTATGAAGAGAGTCGGAATCAGTAACTTCCTTCGCTTTTTCTTAAACCACAAAGAAATAGTTCCAAAATATATAGCTGATGGGAATTCTCATCTTTTTGTAAGCGTGGATCTGAACGATCTTGTTGAGAGGGAAGTTTTCCCTTTTTGGATACTTACTCTAAAAAGAATATATGACGCTGTTGAAAAATCTCAGATGACAAAAGATTCCAAAAAATATGTTGAGAACCTTTTCTTAGACAGCATGCAGTCAAAAGACACATTCTTAACAATAGAAAGTGTTAGGAAAAGCCTAGCTAAGATAACTTCAGAAAATTACCTGACTTCAGTTTTTTTCATACGTTTTGACAGGCTTAAAGACGTTGTAACTCCCGAGCTTTTTCATAATCTTCAGGGCTTGAAAGATATAACAAGTCACAAATTATCTTATGTGTTTACTAGTTTCAGAGGCCTAGATGTTTTAGCGCCAAGTGTTTTTACAAAATCATCTCTTTCTGCATTTGCTCAAAATATGTTCATAAAGCCAGCACATAAAGAAGATATTAGAGTCATTCTTGATACATATAAGGAAAGATACAAGCTGTCATTTTCTAAAAGCTTAGAGGATTCATTACTTGAGGCAGTGGATGGATATGTGCAGTATTTACAATTGGCTCTTATTTCTTATCATGAAGAAGGCGTGAAAAAAGAGAAGATGGAAAATATATTTGACTTTTTATCAAAGGATGAAAGAATTTTACTTGCCTCAGAAGAGCTGTGGGAAAGCCTTAATAGTGCTGAAAAAAATATATTATTAAAAATAGCTAATATGGAGAAACTTACAAATGAACAAAAAAAGGAAAGTTCATATTTGTGGGATACGGGGTTTGTAATGGATGCAGATGGAAAGGATAAAATATTTAGCTCCCTTTTTAGTTATTATCTTAAGACTAGGCAAGTTCATAAAACTAATAACTCTGTTGATCTTAGCAAAAAAGAGCATTTTCTTTATAGCTTTTTAAAAAGTAAATTAGGTGATATATGTGAAAGAGAAGAAATTATTCAATCTGTTTGGCCCGAGGTTGAAGAATTAGGTGTTTCTGATTGGGCGATAGATAGACTAGTTGCAAGACTAAGAGCAAAGCTTAAAGTAAAGGAGCCAAATATGGAAATACAAACAGTGAAGACTCGAGGATATAAGATGATAAAGAATTAGAATCGGGAATTAATCGTTAAATATTCGGGTATTTATTACCTGTTGACGAATAGGTCTCCAATATGGTATAAACTACGACTATGCAAAATGAAAGTCAAAGATATATTGGATTAACTAAGAATGTTCATCAGTACACTGGGGGAGTACTTATTCCTTTTGCTCCACCCTCAAGCGAAGTAAGACAAGGTTCGATTGAAAGACCATTTTTAGAAGTTCCATTTCCAGATACAAAAGAAACAAAAGTTCAGATAGTAAGGTTTTCGGATGAGGCAAGAAAAAAACTAGAAAAGCGTGATCGCGTAATTTATGAGTTAACAGGACAACCAACAAAATCTCTAATAGAATCTTTACCTTTTGATACAATTTGGCAGACGAATCCTCGTGAGTACAAACATATGGAATATTTTTTAGCTTTGCCTTCATTACGGTCCGAAATTGCATTTAGAAGGATGAATCCTTTCTTAAAAGGAGTTGCTAAATATCCATGGCTTGTTAATAGAGAAGAAAGGATGTATTCAGAATAGATAAATCAGCAGATACCTGGTGTTCGGGCAGTAATTCCAAATATGCCTGATGTTTTAGAATTTATACGTCAGCATTTTCTTAAAACTAAGGGAAAAGATTATTTCTTCTGGAATGAGTTTAATGATAGAGAAGGATTGGGCATTAGAACACGTACAAGGGTTAATCTGACAAACACAGCTTTCCTTTATCGTTCGGGTCCAAATCAACGATTACGTATGTCCAGTTGGGACGCATTAATTGGTTTGCATATTTTGGAGTATCCGATCATGGAAATACCTGAACAAACTTATTATAATTTACAGCTCGCGTCTAAAGGATCCAAAAACTCACTTATTTAAATTGTAGCGAATCAATTTCTATGGTAAAATCTTCTTCATGGCATCCTCAATGGAAAAAGTATATAACCACAAAATCGTTGAAGAGAAAATTTATGAAAATTGGGAGAAAAATGGATATTTTAAGCCAGAAATCAATCCTAACGGCAAACCATACTGCATAATACTTCCTCCTCCAAACGCAAATGGCGCGCTTCATTTTGGACACGCGATGTTTGCAGTTGAGGATATCCTTATCCGTTACCACAGAATGAAAGGCGATAGTACGCTCTGGCTTCCAGGAACAGATCATGCAGGAATTGAAACGCAATTTGTTTTTGAGAAAAAATTAGCTTCTTTGGGAAAGACTCGAATGGATTACGATAGAGAAACTCTTTTTAAAATGATTGAGGAGTATGTAAATACTCATAGGGGCGGAATAGAAAAACAGCTAAAACGTCTTGGTTTTTCTCTTGATTGGTCACGGGAGAAATATACTCTTGATAAAGATATAGTAAAACTTGTCCATAAAACATTCAAAAAAATGTATGACGATGGACTTGTGTATAGAGGCTTAAGGCTTGTTAATTATTGCACTTTTGATGGAACAAGCTTTTCAGATTTGGAAGTTTTATATGAAGAGAAAAAAGCGCCACTATATTATATAAAATACGGTCCTTTTACGATCGCAACTGTTCGTCCTGAGACAAAATTTAGAGACACTGCTTTGGCAGTAAATCCCAATGATCCACGCTTCAAAGATAAAATTGGAATGGAATACACTATTCAAGGGTTGTTGGGTAATATAAAAATGAAAATTATTCCTGACGCAAATGTTGATCCTAACTTTGGAACAGGAATAATGAAAGTAACTCCAGCTCACGATTCGCATGACTTCGAATTAGCCCAAAAACATAATCTTGCTATTACACCTATTATTGGAAAAGATGGAAAAATGGATTTTTCATGGTTTTTAGAAAGAAAAGATGTGGAACAAAAATACCGCAAGCGCGCTGAAAAATATCATGGAAAATTTGTCAAGGAAGTGCGACGACTTATGATTGAGGATTTAAATGATGATGGTCTTTTGTTAAAAACTGATGAGAGCTATGTTCATAGAATTGGGCTTTGCTACAAATGTAAAAATGTTTTGGAGCCTCTTCCAATGGAGCAATGGTTTGTAAGAGTAGAAGCTCTCAAAAAAAAGGCAATAGAAGTAGTAAGGAATAGAGAAATAAAGATATTTCCCAAACGTTTTGAGTACTTGTATTTTGATTGGCTTGAGAATTTAAAAGATTGGAATATCTCAAGGCAAATTGTTTGGGGGATAAGGATTCCCGCTTGGAAATGCTTTCGCTGCGTGCAAAATCAAATATCAAATATCAAAAATAAAAAATACAAATCAAAAATAAAAAATACCAATGGAAAAGTGAATCAATTCAATAATGGGGAGTGGATCGTTACCAATGGTGCTAAACCAGAAAAATGCCCAGTTTGTGGATCGACCGACCTAGAGCAAGATCCCGATACTTTTGATACATGGTTTTCTTCAGGTCAATGGCCAATCATTACTCTAATGAGTGGCTCAAATGAAAAATTAAAAATTAAAAATGAAAAATTATACCGGGAAAGGTCGGATTTTGAAAAGTTTTACCCAACAAATGTTATGGAAACTGGATACGATCTTTTGAGAGCATGGGTATCAAGAATGGTTATGCTTGGAATTTATGTAACTGGCAAAGTTCCATTTAAGCAAGTTTTATTTCATGGAATTGTTAATGATCCATATGGCAAGAAAATGAGCAAATCCAAGGGAAATGTAGTAAATCCGCTAGAACTTATAGATAAATATGGTGCAGATTCTGTTAGATTTGCTCTTATTTATGGCAATGCAACAGGAAATGATCAAAGTCTTTCTTACTCCAAGCTAGAGGCTGCAAGAAAATTTGCAAATAAGCTATGGAATATGGCTCGCTTCATTGAAATGAAACGGGAAATTCGAAATTCGAAATTCGAAATTCGAAATTTGGGAACGAAAGAACTTTTAGAAATTGCTAAGAATGATAAAGATAAAGAGATGATCAAAAAAATCCAGCAACTAATTAACCAAGTAACTAAATATTTAGATTCATATAACTTTAATTACGCAGCAGAAGCATTATATGATTTTTCCTGGCACGAGTTCGCGGATAACTACATTGAAGATGTAAAAAATCGAATTGATTCTAATTTATACTTTATACTTCATACTTTATACTTTATACTTCTAAAACTACTGCATCCTTTTATGCCTTTTATAACTGAAGAAATTTATCAAAGATTAAGCGTCTCTAAATCTATAATGATTTCTACATGGCCAGAATAAATAAACATCCAAAAAAACGAAAAAGTAAATCCAGGAATAAACTGAGGGTGGATAAATCCCCGAGTATTTACCGACAATTTCCCGATCTTATTTGGAAACAACTAAAAAAAATAGATAGAAAAAAAACCTTTAAATTATATAGAAAAACACTTAAGATATTTATTGTCGTTATTTTTATTATTGCTATTTTATTGGTTGGACTAGATTTATATAACAATATACAAATGAAAAAAAGATTGGATATTGAGCGCGAAAAACTAACAAACGAACTAATTTTTTGGAAATCTGTATTGACAAGTTATAAAGATTATAAAGATGCGTATTTTCAAATAGCAATTATTGAATATAAACTAGGGAATAAGGAAGAGGCTAAATCGTATCTTAAATTAGGTTTGGATCTTGACCCAAATTCTGAAAAGGGGAAAAATATTGAAAGATATATTAATGAATAAAGTTGCTATTTGGATTTTGGTTGCTCAGGATTTTTTTGGGTGGAAGATTCAGGTTTTTTAGTTTCCTTGGTTGCAGCTTCCTTACTTTGTTCTGGCTGAGTAGTTGGCGTACCCGTATCTTGGGCGCTCTCACCGGTTGGTGCAGCTTGGGTTTTAGCTTCCTCAGCTGCTTTTTGCTCAGCTTGTGCTTGTTCGGCTGCTTCTTTACTAACTAATTCACCAATTTTTGCCACCACCTGTCCTGAATCTGTAAGAATTGTAACTCCTTTTGGAGCTTTGAGTTCACCAACTGTTATTTGAGCATTTACCGTCTCTAATGACTCTACATTTACACTAATATTTTCAGGAAGATCTTCTGGTAGCGCCTCTACTTCAACTTCTGATATTGGCTTAAGCAGAAGTCCAATTTTTTCTGACACTGCTTTTGGCTCGCCAATAGTAATTAGCGGTACTGTTGTTTTTACTTTTTGCTTAAGATCAACTTGATAAAAATCTACATGTAAAACACGATGATTATAATAATCCTGTTGAAGGTTGTGAATTAAAGAAGGCTTAGTCTCTCCATTTAGCTGTACATCTATAAGTCCTGTTTCTCCAGCTTCCTTATACACTTTTTCAAAGTCTTTATAAGATACTTGAACAGCAAGTGATTTTATATTCTTGCCATAAATGTTTGAGGGAAGCATCCCTTCTGTTCTTAGTTTTTTGACCTTTTTGCCAACAATTTTTCTATTCTCAACTTTAAGTTTTGGTCTTGTCATATTTGACATTATACGATAAATTATTAAATTTGACAAATAGCTTATAGTATGGTAATATATTTTATATGTTACGACATATAGAAAATGAATTCAGAAAATTAGGTGAAGAGAATCAAGCAAATACAATTCGTGAAGTTCGAAGTCAACTTGTAACTACACACAAAATTGAAGATTTTCCTTTTCCCAAGAGAGGTTATGAGAAATCGATAAGAGAAGAAAAAGAGAGACTTAAAAATCTTCTGAAACATGCTGTTGAAGAACTTAAAAAAAACGCTAGCCCAGAATCTGTAACCAACTACTGGCGAGCAAAATTCAATTATGACAGCATAGGAGTAGACTTCGGCACAGTAGACTT
>CAYJRY010000002.1:54287-79210 GCA_964372855.1 uncultured Gammaproteobacteria bacterium
GATGTACCTGATTGTGATTGGACAGAGGAAGAGATTAAAAGACCTATGATTGATATTGAAGGTAACCCTGTGCCTAACATGATGATATTCTTACCAGAGGTGATTAAAGGCGATGAAGGTTTACGTATTTTGAATTCAATGTACCCTAAAATGTGGCCGCCTTATGAAGACCGCTATACACGAAAATGGGTAAGAGACACACATGAAATTTCTGGATGGATTAAAGTAGAATCAGCTATTGATGCTCCAAATCTTAACACCATTCAAAGAGAACTGGAAAATTTTGCTAAAAGACAAGGATATTATGGGCAAAGAGAGTATGTATATATGCTAGCCTCCTTTGCTAGTAAAGATTTAAATAATCATTATTTTGATGAAAATGATGGAGAGAGAACTTGGTCTGGTGTTAAGACTAGATTACTTGGTACAATAGGAGATGGTTATGTCAGAAAAAACTGCTTCGGGGAGGGTGGTTACCTAAATATATATGCGAGTCGGCCAGATGATCGTGATCCACGCTTGGGTGCTCGTTTTGAGGAAGTAAAAAGAACTTAAATTCTACAAAAATTTTATACAAGACGCACTATTAAATCTGAAGGACTAGTTTAAGCGCTCCTTCTACTTCTGAAAATTTGGATTTAGTTAATTTTCGGCTTAATTAGTTTTAGTGGAAGTGGATATTGAGTCAATAACTTTACGAAGGGAAGATTTATTTCTTTGACAAATTTGCTGTCAGCTGTAAATAATATACAGTTTTTCTCCAAAGCTAATACTGCAAATGATGCATCATAGACTGAGACATGATATTTTTTGGAAAATTTCATGCTGTTTCTTATAAACTTAAGACTGGGACTTATAACATTGAGATTGAGCGTTTGAAATAAATTCCACGCTTGCTCTATCTCCTTAAAAGTAAGATTGGTTTTGGTAGATAGAGCATTTGCTAATTCATACAATATGATATTGGGAGCTAAGATATTCTCTTTGCCCTCAAGAAATTGATGAAGTAGTTTGAGGACAGGACTATTAATATCGCTATCTTCTTCTGTAATCCACTTGTAAACAATTGAGGTATCTACAATTACCATTTTCCTTGATTTCTCATCTCTCGTAATGTTTTTACAATATCAAATCCCTTTAGTTTTTTAGATATTTTTTTTGCTAACGCATCACGTTCGCTTAAGAATATTTTAATCTGTGCATTAGACATTTTATGTTCGGTGGCGTTGATTTTTTCTCTAATAATTGCAGCAAGGCTTTTTCTTTTGTTAAATGCTTCTTGTTTTAACTTTAAATAGCTCTCCTCGGGAAGTCGAATGTTCGTGGTTATATAATTCATAATACAATTATACTATTGTATAATATTTTGTCAAGTGGATAAAGATGTATAATTATAATAAAAATATGAAGATTTTAGGAGTTGATCCGGGAATTGGAAGGATGGGGTGGGGAATTATCGAAATTCGAAATTCGAAATTCGAAATTCGAAATTATGGATGCGTTGAGACATCTTCAAAAGACAAAAAAGAGCTTCGTCTTCTCGCTATTTATCAATCACTATCTAAGATCATAAAAAAGCATAAACCCGACACTCTTTCCATTGAAGACCTTTTTTTTAATACTAATTCAAAAACAGCCTTTATTGTAGGTGAGGCAAGAGGAGTAGTTTTACTCTCTGCTGCAGAAAAAAATCTTCCTGTTTCAATTTATACTCCATTACAAGTTAAAGTTGCGATTACTGGTTATGGAAGAGGAGATAAAATTCAAATTGGCAGAATGGTGAAGGCAATTTTAAAACTTAAAGAAATTCCCAAACCCGACGACATAACAGACGCTCTAGCAGTCGCCCTAACCCACGCATTTTCAAAAAAATTTTGAGTTCGAGATTAAATCCTGTGATATAATTTTGGCGATGAAAGAAAGAAGCATTGGCAATACAGTATTAGTTGTTGATGGAGGCGGAAGAGGAGCCGCTCTTGTTGATAAATATAGTCAAAGTGAACATGTAGAACGAGTAATTGCAGTGCCAGGAAATGATTTAATGAGAGCAAATACTGATAAGACTGTTCAGATTTATCCTCAATTAAAAACAACAAGCATTCCAGAGATTTTAGAAATCTGTAAAAGAGAAAACGTTAATTTAGTTGATGTTGCTCAGGATAATGCAGTAGAAAAAGGATTAGTAAATGCTTTAGGAGATAAAAATATACCAACAGTAGGTCCAAGAAAGCGTGCTGGTCAGATAGAATGGAGCAAAGCTTTTGCTCGGGAATTTGGGAGAAGACATCATCTACCTCAACCATTTTTTAAAATTTGTCTAACACAACAAGAGGGAATTGACTTTTTAAACTCGCAACCTGATCAAGAATGGTTTGTAAAGGCAAATTTTCTTGCGGAGGGAAAAGGAGCATTGTCTGCAAGAAATAGAGAAGAGGGTATTAAAAGAGTTAAAGAGATGGAAAAATTTGGTGATGCAGGAAAAGTATTTTTAATAGAGAAGTGGTTAAAAGGCGATAATGGTTCAAATGGTGAGGAATTTTCAACTTTTGTATTTAGCGATGGATATAATTACAAAATAATTGGCAGCGCTCAAGATCATAAAAGAGTTGGAAACTTTGACACTGGGGAAAACACAGGAGGGATGGGCTGCAGCTCACCGCCTTTAATTTTAACACCTGAGATTTTGAAGTATGTACAACTTAATATTCTTAATAAAACTATTGAAGGATTACAAAGAGAAGGAAGACTATATAAAGGAGTTTTATATCTTGGTGGAATGGTTATAAAAGATAAAGGCGAGCAACGTCCTTACGTTATAGAATTTAATGCTCGCTGGGGAGATCCTGAGGCTCAAATTATATTACCAGGTCTAATTAATGATTTATTTGAGATTGGTATGACAATAGCTTATGGGGATATTAGAAATTTGCAAATTGAGACCGATGGTAAATCAAGAGTAGTTGTTACAGGAGCATCAAAGGGTTATCCTGGAGATTATAGCGAGGCAAGAGGTAAACAAATATTTGGACTTGATGAAGCAAGAAAAATTGAAGGCGTAAGATTATATGGGGCAGGGTTAAAAGAAAATAATGGCAAGTTTTATGCCAATGGCGGAAGGCTATTTTATATAGTAGGTGAAGGAAAGGATGTTATTGAGGCAAGACAAAAGGCATATGAGGCTATGTCTTTAGTTTACATCGAGGGAAATAATCTTCATTTCAGAACAGATATTGGATGGAGAGACGTTGAGAGATTAAGACAAAGAAAACTTAAATGATGTTTATTAATGCAGATGCAGTGGATCAAAAAAGTTGTGACAATGTTCACTAGGATAATCAATAACGGTTGGTAAATTTCCAAAATGACAATTTCAAATTGGAAAAAATAACACCACCACAATTAAAATTATTATAGCTGCCAATATTAATACGACTTTAGTCATTTTTCCAACCTCTGTTTTTTGATTTTCTCATTTCCTCTGTCTCATCTGGTCTTTTGTAGTCATCCTCAAGTCTATATGTTGTTCCTGTCTCTGGCGTTGAAACCTCAACGATATCGCAATCTGTGATGCCTACAAGCCTGTGTCTTTGGCCAATTTGCGTTGAAAAACCCTTACCATATTCAAGTTCTGTCTCAATAAGTTCCCCTTTATTGTTATCCCATATAACAAATGCTTTGCCTTTTATAATAAACCAGCTTTCTTCTTTTTTATCGTGGATTTGTAGAGATAATCTTTTGCCTTTTTCAATATGCAGCAATTTTCCCATATAAGGCTTATTTTCAGGTACAAAGTGTAATTCGTATCCCCACGGCTTTTCAATTCTTTTTATATAAGAGGAATTTGAGAAGTTTTTAGGATCAAAGTGCATTTTAAATATTTTATCATATGTTATAATTGCTTTGCAAAAAAATATTAAGTTTATGATTGGGTTTTTGAGTGGAGAAGTAGTAATAAGAGGTGAGAATTATATTATTCTTGATATTGGAGGAATAGGGTATAAAGTATTTGTTGCAAGTTCAGTTATATCTAGCACCAACAATTCCCATCTGAAACTTTTTACCTATACGCATGTCAGAGAAGATAATATTTCTCTTTTTGGATTTTTAGATGAGTTGGACTTAAAACTTTTCGAAAACCTAATAAGTGTTTCAGGTATCGGTCCTAAAACAGCAATGGCAATATTTTCAGCAGGAGATCGAGCCTCGATAATAAAAGCAATTACTAAAGGAGATGTTTCTTTTTTCACATCAGTTCCGCGCTTAGGCAAAAAAAATGCTCAAAAAATTATAATTGAGCTTAAAAATAAATTCGGATCTTTGGATGAATTTGATTTAACAACTAATGATACTCAAAATAATGAAGTTATCGTTGCGCTTGTGAATTTTGGTTACACAAAGAAAGAGGCAATTGACGCGATTAAACATGCATCTAATAAAGCAGAAAAAGTTGAGGATAAAATAAGATTGGCATTAAAGTATCTGGGGAAATAGATTGAATTAAAAATGAAAAGTGAAAAAATAAAAATCACATATAAAAATTTAAAAAGTCATTTATTTTTTAATTTTACATTGTCATTTTTCATTTTTATTTTTTATTTTTAAATTATGGCAAAAGGGCAGAGCGCAGATCAGGAACAAAAAAAGATTATAAAAGATAATATAAACCCTGAAGAAGAAGTTTTGTTTACTTCTCTAAGAGCTAAAAATTGGGAGGATTTTTATGGACAAAAGTCTATTAAAGAGTCTCTAAGAATCACAATTACTGCTGCTAGAAAAAGAAAAGAGGCAATTGAACATATACTTCTTTATGGACCTCCAGGACTTGGCAAAACAACACTATCTCATTTAATTGCCAAAGAAATGGGAGTGAATATTAGAGTAACTTCTGGTCCTGCAATTGAGAGAGCTGGAGATTTGGCTTCTATTTTAACTAACCTTGAAAAGGCAGATATATTGTTTATTGATGAAATTCATAGACTTAATAAAGTAGTTGAGGAAACTCTGTATCCAGCGATGGAGGATTATGCGCTAGACATAGTCATTGGCAAAGGTCCATCTGCAAGAACACTTCGCCTTGATCTTCCACAATTTACAATTATTGGCGCAACAACAAGAATAGGACTTTTGTCTGCACCCTTAAGGGATAGATTTGGTGTGATTCATAGACTTAACTTTTATGATCACTTGGATTTGGAGAAAGTAATTGCAAACGCAGCAAGAAAATTGAAAGTTAAAATTGATGAGGAAAGTATAAAAGAAATAGCCAAAAGATCAAGGGGGACACCTAGAATTGCTCTAAAGATCTTAAAACGCGCTCGGGATTTCGCGCAAGTTAGAGGAAAAGGAGAAATAACAAAAGATTTGTCAGAAAAAGCGCTTAAAATGCTTGAGGTAGATCACTTGGGACTTGACAGTTCAGACATTAGATTTATAAAAGCAATTATTGAAAAACATGGTGGGGGTCCAGTTGGAATAGAAACAATTGCAGCTTCAATCTCAGAAGACATAGGGACTATTGAGGAAGTTTTGGAGCCGTATTTACTCCAGATTGGGTTTTTGAAAAGAACTTCTAAAGGCCGCATCATCACCAAATCCGCCTATGAACATTTGGGGATAAGGTTTATTGAGGATCAAAAGCAGCAGAATTTATTATAGTTTTTATTATTAGACTTCTCTAAATTGACAGTCTATAAGTAACATGTAATAGTGTTACTGTGGATAACGATAATATTAGCGATTTACATTCTAAGGCTTTAAATCAATTGTTCACTAATTCAAATACAAATAAATCAAACTCAAGAAAAACTATTTTACCGCTTCTGTTGATTATATTTGGCACAGCACAGCTTCTTTTCGCGATTGTTATATTTTTTATTACATCGCAATTATCTGGTTCCTATAAAGAATATGGTATTAAAATTAACGAGTCAACAACAATTTTTTATTTGTTTATAGCAATTATCCTTTGTGTTATAGAGTTTATGTATGGTTTTCATTTAAAAAGAAGAAAGAGTATTACAAGTATGGATAAAACAAAATCTATTTTTTTCTTTTAATAGGATTCATTATCTTTTCCTTGTTAATCGGACTGGCAGCAGTCTCAACTCTTTTTCCTCTATACAATAGCTTATAAAGAGACAAGTAGGGCGTACTAAATAATATACAATTTGAATTTCCTGTATGGTTTAGATCTTGACAAGTTGTATTTAGTATGTATAATAATTGTGTAATAGGAGTGTGTACTAATGCATAGTTTAACTAATCATGTAAGAATGAATATTTCCTTGCCCAGTGAGTTGGTGGAGAACCTTAGGAAAACTGTTCCTCCAAGGGGGATTAGTAGGTTTATCGCGCAGGCATCTTTGGAGAAAATAGAACGTTTACGTAGAGACGAGGCTTTTAAAAAATTGCTTGCTGGACCTCCAGCATTTCCTCATATTAAAAATCCATATAAATGGGTTAGAAAAATAAGAAAAAATGATTTGATAAGATTAAAAAAGCTCGGAGTATGACAGCAAAATTTTTAATTGATACTGGTGAATGGATTAATTTTTTTAATAAGAAAGAAGAGGCGATAAATCTAATATCAAAATTAAGAGAAAAAGGTGAAATTTTTTCTTCGATTCTAACTATAATAGAACTTAGGGCTGGATGGACTGATGATTCGGCAAATGAGTTTCTGCCAATTTTTTATGCTCATACAAAGATTATAGGATTGTCCCAAAGAGTCGCCGAACTCGCTGGTAAATTCTTAAAAGACTATAAAACTAAAGGAATTAGTCTTACTACGGTTGATACATTGATTGCCTCAACTGCCATTGTAGAGGATTGTCAGCTAGTGACTCGAAATAAAAAAGATTTTCCTATGAAAGAGCTTAAGTTATATCAAATGCCTAAAATCCAAGACTAAGGATTTTTTGAGAAAATGGCGTAAGTGTAACTATAACTTGCAATACAAGGGTAATAACAACACCTATTATAAGAAATTTGTTCATTTTAAATATTGACTTTCCTCGAATTAAGAATGCAAGAGCCATATGTGAGATAACTAAGAGATTAAATATTATAGTTCTTGAAAATGTTTCAGAATAAACACCGAGAGAAAGCTTGAAGATCAAAAGTAATATAAATGCCAACAAAAGACCAATTCCCAGAATAAAAATGAGCCTATGATTGGAAAGTATAGGAGCATTTGGATTTCTAGGTTTTAGTTTTAAAACCTCATGATCTTTATTGTCAGACGCCAATGCTAGGGATGGCACGCTATCTGTGACAACGTTTATCCAAAGAATTTGAGTAGGAAGGAGGGGGTTTGGCATGCCAAGAAGGCTTCCAAAAAAAACAAGTGCGATTTCTGAAAGATTGCCAGTGATTAAATAAGTGACAGATTTTGTGATGTTGTTATAAATCGTTCGTCCTTCTTCAACTGCACGAACAAGTGTTGAGAAATTGTCATCAGTTAGTACTATATCTGAGGCCTCCTTTGCAACATCAGTTCCTTTTTCACCCATTGATATTCCAACATCAGCTTTTTTCAAAGCCAAAGCATCATTTACTCCATCTCCTGTAACGCCAACAACAAGCCCTAGTTTTTTATATATATTTACAAGGCGAAGTTTGTCTTCAGGACGGTTTCGAGCAAATATTCGAGTTTTTAAAATTATTTTCTCGAGCTCTTCATCAGGCATTTTTTCAATTTCCTCTCCTGTTACTACGTCTTCATCTTTATCAATAAGCCCTACTTCTTTGGCAATAGAAAGCGCTGTTAACTCGTTATCGCCTGTTACCATTATTACTCGAATTCCAGCTGTTTTTGCCTTTTCAACTGCAGCTTTTGCTTCAACTCGTGGGGGGTCATATATGCCTACAATTCCTAAGAAATTGAGATCTTTTTCTAAATGTTCTCTTTGTAAATTACTATGTTTTTCTAGTTTTGAACCAAAACCAATGACGCGAAGTCCCTCTGAAGCGTATTCTTCAATAAGTGAAGTAATGTGTTTTTTTGACTGATTATCAACTTTGGCTTCTTCAAGAATAACTTCAGGAGCACCCCTAACATATACATAATTTTTTCCCTCTTCTTCAAGAATTGTTGTAATGGTTTTTCTCTCGGGATCAAAAGAGAATTCATCAATTATTTTTGCATTATTTTTTATTTTTTCAATGTCTTTTATTTTCTCTTTGGCAAAAATAAGCAATGCTCCGTCAGTTTTACTGCCTACAATATCAAAAGAATTACTATTTGCTTTCTGAATTAAAGACGCAGTGTTACCAAATATACATGCTTTGAGAAGATGCGATAAAGATTCCTTACTTCTTAGCCAAACTTTTTTAACTGTTTGGCTATTTTGTGTTATAGTTCCAGTTTTATCAATTAGAATTATCTGAACTGCACCAAGAGTTTCAACTGATGCCATTTTTCTTACAATTGCTTTTTTCTTTGCCATTCTTGAGACACCAATTGCCAATGCAATTGTGACAATTACAGGAAGGCCTTCTGGGATTGAGGCAACACCTACTGATATCGCAAGAATCGCCAACGGCAAAAACTCTTTTCCCTGAAAAGTACCTATAAGAATTAGAAAAAATGTAATTCCAATTACCGTGTAGGTGATTGTTCTTCCTAGTCCATCAAGACGTCTCTGAAAAGGAGTTTTTTCTGAAGTCAAAGAAGTTAGTGTGTGGGCTATTTTTCCAAATCGAGTTTGCATTCCTGTTTTCTCAACTATTAGGATTCCACGTCCTCTTGTTATGAGAGTGCCTAGAAATATATCATCATTCTTATTTTTTATAACCGGAATAGACTCTCCAGTTAAAATAGACTCATCAACTTCGATTGGTTTGTAAGATCGGAGTTTTCCATCTGCTGGGATTCTATCTCCTTCGGATAGAATAATTAAATCCGAAGGAACGATTTCTGAAGTTAGGATTTGTGTTTCTTTTGAGTTTCTAATCGCCCTAACAGTTGTCTTTACATACTCTTTGAGTTTTTGGAGAGATTTTTCTGCTTTATATTCCTGAGCAAAGCCAAAAATCGCATTTATAACTAAAACGGAAATTATAAAAATTCCATCTATTATGTTTCCTATGACAAAAGAAAGAAGTGAAGCGCTAGCAAGAATCGCATTTATAAATGTTGGAAATTGAGAGAGAAAAAGGAATAAAGGAACGGCTCTTTCTCCGCTTAATATCTCGTTTTTACCAAAAATTTTAAGTTTTTCTTGGGCATCTTGTGATGTAATTCCTTTTTCAACAATTTTATCCACAGATTTATTGTAGCACACAGTTTAAAAAGAAAAATTATTCGTTACTTAATTTTCAACACGGGGTCTATACTGGAGTGCTTCGGCGATATGATGGGATCTAATATGTTTTGATTCTTCTAGATCAGCAATAGTTCGGGCAAGTTTTAAAGTTCTGTGATAAGATCTTGCAGAAAGCTTTAAACTTGAAACTGCCATACGAATTAGTTTTAGGCAATCCTCTGACAAATGACAATACTCTTTGATATCTTTATTTGACATTTCTGAATTTGAGGTTATTTTTCTTTTTTTAAATCTGGATAACTGAATATCTCGTGCTTTTTGAACACGTCGGCGTATTTGATTAGAACTTTCTTTATCTTTTAAAGAATTTTGACTAGTTAAATGCTCAATTTTAACAGCAGGTACTTCTAAATGAATATCAATTCTATCAAGCATTGGACCAGAAACGCGTTTTTGGTAATTAAGAATCTGACTAGTAGTGCATCTGCACTCTCTAGTTTTATCCCCAAGATATCCACATGGACAAGGATTTTGAGCTGCGAATAATATAAATTTTGATGGGAAACTAATTCTTCCATTTGAACGAGAGATTGTAATCATCCCATCTTCCATAGGCTGTCTTAACGCCTCCAAAACATAGCGAGGAAATTCGGGGAATTCGTCCAAAAATAAAACTCCTCTATGGGCGAGGCTAATTTCGCCAGGTTTTGGAATATGTCCACCACCAATTAGTCCAATATGTGAAGTTGTGTGATGGGGGGATCGAAACGGCCTTTTTATTATTAATGTCTTTTTATCCAAAAGCCCTGTGATACTGTAAATTTTTGTTATTTCAATTGCTTCATCAAGGGTAAGTTTTGGAAGAATAGTAGGGAAAGTTCTAGCAAGAAGAGTTTTGCCAGCGCCAGGCGGTCCTTTAAGAAGAAGATTGTGTGAACCCGCTGCTGAAATTTCCAAAGCCCTTTTTGCTAAGTGCTGTCCTTTTATATCTATCATATCAAATTCAAAGTCCTTATCATCAAAATACTCCTTAAGACTTAGATGTTTTTGAGGAGTTATTAATTTTGTATTTGTTAGATGATGATAAAGATCAGAAAGAGTGGGTACAGGATAAATATTGATTCCTTTAATAATTGCTGATTCTTTGGCGTTTGTAAGTGGAAGAAAAACTCTTTTTATTTTCTTCTGTTTTGCCAAAATGGCTTGTGACAAGACTCCGTATGTATGCCTTAGTCTTCCATCAAGTGATAATTCTCCCATGAAAATTGAATCATTTAAAACTGATTTTAATTGTTCGGAGGCAAGTAAAATTCCTAAAGCAATTGGTAAGTCATAGGAAGGTCCCTCTTTTGGTAAATCAGCTGGAGCAAGATTTACAGTAATACGCTTTGCTGGAAAATCAAAACCTGAGTTTTTTATTGCAGATCTTACTCTTTCTTTTGCTTCCTCAACTGCCTTGTCTGGAAGACCAACTATTGTAAAAGAGGGAAGTCCTTGAGTAGCGATATCAACCTCTACTTCAACTGGTACGGCATCTAATCCCACAACAGCTGATGAGTTAACTCTAGCTAGCATAATTTTATGATATCATTTTATGCTTCGGATCTTCATATCATCAATTATAGATTTTTTTAGGGTTTGATCAGAGATAATAAAGGGCTGGCCAAAGTCTTCAATTTGGATAGGGATAAATTCAGCATCTATTAATATACTATCGTAAAATATATATTTTCCCACAACTCCTAATTTTGTTTCTTCAGACCACATTTGATCAAAAACAAAATTTCCATGAGAATAAGTAATTAATTTATTTTTATATATTTCAATCGACTGGATCCAATGAGGATGATTGCCTATAACCAAATCCGCGCCGTTATCAATTGCTAAACGCGCGAGGTAGATTTGTCTTTCATCTGGTTGATTTCGGTATTCTTCTCCGAAATGATATGCAACAACCACAATATTTGCTTCCTTTTTAGCCTCTCTAATTTCCTTGATTATTTTTTGCTCATCAACGTTTGAAATTCCTGGTTGGGGAATACTTATGTCATTGTAGCCTAAAAAAGCGAATTTTATTCCTCTTACATCTTTAATGCTAAAACCTTTGATTCCTGATGTTAATATTCCATTTTTATTGAGTAGTTCTTTTGTTTCCAAAACACCAACTTCAGCATAATTCCCAGCATGATTATTTGCTAAGTTTGCTATATCAACTCCTGCATATACCAATCCTTCAACGTTTCTAGAATCACCGCAGAAGATCATTCCCTCGTTAGTAGGTTTGCAGTTTTTGATTAGTGGAGTTTCTAAATTAATAAAAGTAATATCCGCATTTGAAGTTAAACTCGCAGTCTTAAGATAAGGCCATTTAAAATCTTTATGTTTTAAGACTTGCGTATTGACAGATCGAGCTGGCATAATATCGCCAGTTGCGATTAGGCTTCTTAACCGCTTTGCTGATAAAGTCGCAGTCCAATTGTGATTGTTGCTAAAGATTTTTTCTAATGTTGGCGGGTAAGCTTTATATAAATTTTGGGTGTCAATTTTTTGAGGATGTTTTAATTTATAACCTTTTTGGAATACAAAAATGAAGTAAATTGATAACAAGAAAATAAAAATTGATAATATTTTAATCAACATAATAAAAACTTTGACTTTTCAAACCAATTGTAGTAGAAAAGTGGAGAAAGATAAATATGTTTAAAAAAAGAGATTTACTACTAACTATAGTTGTTACGATGTTATATTTTGCTAGCGGCAAACTTGGACTTCAGCTTGCTTTTGTTAGTCCAAGCGCTTCCGCGATCTGGCCGCCTACTGGTATTTCTCTTGCTATGTTTCTTTTGTATGGAGCAAGAGTTTTTCCTGCTATTTTTCTTGGAGCATTTTTGGTAAATCTGACTACCACAGGAACAATGGTAACCAGCCTTGGGATTGCGCTGGGCAACAGCCTAGAAGGATTGATAGGGAGCTATCTTATAAAAAATTACGCCAACGGAGTGAATGCATTTGACAAGGTTAAAGATATTTTTAAATTTACAGTACTTGTTGCGATTTTTGCAACAACAATCAGTGCGACAATTGGAACAATAACACTCCTTTTGGGTGGCTTGGAGAGGGCAGGTAATTTTTTCTCAATATGGGCTACATGGTGGTTTGGCGATATGGGAGGAGCTCTTATTTTTACTCCATTAATTCTTATTTGGGTTAGGAATATAAAGCCTCTTTGGAATAGAAAAAGAATATATGAGGTATTTTTCCTTTTTACAATTTTACTTATAATTGGAGAACTTATTTTTAGCGGAATTTTTCCTTACATTTATTTATCTATTCCTCCTCTTGTGTGGATCGCATTTAGACTGAGTCAGAAAGAAGCGGTAACTGCAATTTTTTTACTTTCAGCGATAGCTCTTTTAAATACTTTATATGGTAAGGGTCCATTCGTAAAAGAAGCAAAAAGTTTTAATGAATCACTTCTTCTACTTGAGATTTTTATGGGAACTGTTAGTATTACAATATTAAGTATCGTCGCAGCTATGAATGAAAGAATGAAAGCACAAAAATTTTTAGAGAATAACCAAAAATATTTTAGGACGCTTATTGAGACTAGTTCTGATGTTATTGAGCTTATTGATCAAGAAGGCAAGATTAAATATGTTAATAATTCTGTTATAAATTATAAAGGCTATCATCCATATGAGCTTGTTGGTAAGAATATTTTTGATTTTGTTTATAAAGACGACCTTAATAATTTTAAAAAGGAACTAAAAAAAGTTTTGCGAAGTCCTAAAAAGGGTAAAACTATGGAATTTCGCCTAAAACATAAAAACGGTTCATTTATATGGTTTGAGGCTGCGATTATTAATAATATAAGAATACCTTATATTGGAGCAATTGTTATAGATCTGCGTGACATAAGCGTTAGAAGACAAACTGAGGAAATGAAAGACAGAATAATTGCTATTGTTAATTCATCAAAAGACGCAATATTTTCAAAGTCTTTAGATGGTACTATACTTAGTTGGAACAAATCAGCCGAGAAAATTTTTGGATATAAATCATCTGAAATAATCGGAAAGTCGGCTGAAGTAATTATTCCCAAAGATAGAAAAGAGGAGCTTGTACAGATACTAGCTAAAATAAAGTCAGGAAATCAGGTGGATACTTATGAAACTGTTCGTATGACAAAAAATGGCACATTTATTCCCGTATCAATTACCAATACTCCAGTTAGAGATAAGAATGGAAAAATTAGAGAAATTTCAACAATTTTACGAGATATAACGCATGAAAAAGAGCTTGAGCAAAGAAAGGATGAGTTTATAAGTATGGCAAGTCATGAGTTAAATACCCCTGTAACTGGACTTTCTGTATATATTCAAACACTTCAAAAAATATTTGAAAAGAGGAAAGATTTATTATCGAATCTTTATTTATCAAAAGCAAATGATCAAATCCAAAGAACAAGACATTTAATCCGCGATTTGCTGGACATCTCGCGTATTCGATTAGGCTTATTATCATTCAACTATTCGCGCTTTGATTTAGGTCAATTAATTGAGGAGATAGTTGAAGTTTATAGATACCTATCAAAAAGACATAAGATAATATTCAAACAAAATTCAGAACGTATTGTTTTTGCAGATCGCGAACGAATTGGTCAGGTATTGTCAAATTTACTCTCAAATGCTATTAAATACTCACCAAAAAAAGATAAAATTATTGTAAAAACTTTTTCAGACAATAATATTGTTACTGTTTCTGTACAGGATTTTGGTATTGGTATTGCGGAAAAAAGCAGATCGGAGATATTTAAAAAGTATTATAGGGTAAAGGGGGAAAGGCAGGGATCTTCAGGTCTTGGAATTGGACTATATTTATCTTTTCAAATAATTCAAAAACATAAAGGTCGACTTTGGTTTGAGAGTAAACAGGGTAAAGGGTCAACGTTTTTTTTCAACCTTCCTTTGCAATGAGAAGACAAACTATACTAGTTGTTGATGATGATAAGGCAATACTTGATTCATTGTCTTTTATGCTGAATCAGGAAGGATTCAATGTCTTAACCGATGATGGTGAAAATGTATTTAAAAAGATCAAAGTAAATAGACCTAATATAATACTTCTTGATGTTTTACTTAGAGAAGTTGATGGGCGAGATATTTGTAAAAAAATTAAAGAAGAAAATGAGTTTAAAAATATACCTATTATTCTTTTTTCTGCTCATCCTAGCGTTGGGGTAACTTATAGAAATTGTGGAGCTGATGCATATTTACCTAAACCCTTTGACAATATTACTCTTCTTGCTTTAATTAATAGGTTGATCATCTCAAATGTCCTTTAAGATATATCCAAATCCTCTTACGGAATGGATTAGTTTTTTCTTAAAAGGGCTATCAATTTTTTTTCTTAAAGTGCCTATGTACATATCAACTACTCTTGATTCGATATCGAAGTGATATTCCCATACTTTATTTAATATTTGCTCGCGATTCAAAACTTGATTTTTATTAAGTAAAAAATATTCAAGAAGCTTAAACTCTTTTGGGGTTAGCGAAATGGTTTTCCCGCGACGCTTAACGGAATGTGTTTTTTTATTTAACTCTAGATCATCTGCTTTTAAAATCATATTATCTGTTTGAATATCTTTTCTAAGTCTCACTCGGATGCGGGCTAGCAACTCATCGATATTGAACGGTTTGGTTATATAGTCATCAGCCCCTATTTCCAATCCTCTAACAACATGAGATGAAGTATCATTAGCTGTTAAAAAAATAATAGGGATGGTAGGATAAACCTTTTTTATTTCTAGACACAGTGTTTCTCCGCTAATATCTGGGAGTTTTATATCCAATAAAACTAAATCAGGTGTTATTTTCTTAATAATTTTTAAAGTCTCAGCGCCACTCGCTGCACAAACTACCTTGTACCCTTTTTGTATTAAGGTATCTTTTAAATAATTGTTAAGATCAATATCGTCTTCGACAATAAGCATGGTATAAGACATAGTAAGGGAATTGTATCATATTTTCTTACAGGAATTTTACACGATTTTTATTGATTAAATGTTTTTAGTGATTATTATTTGGATTATGAGAAATAAAATAGTACAACTATTAAAAAAGATACTTCTATCCTTTGAGAAGGGCTTAAAAGACTTAATATACTTCTATACAGCACCAATAGTATAAACTATGATAGACGAAGGAAGTTAGATTTTATTTGTGGAGCCGTCTGAAAGATATATAGGAGAAGAAATATACTTTTATCTAAAGCCTTAACAAATACATCCTTATCCTTGTAAGAAGCGTCTATGTTTATAAAAAATATACCTGGTTCTTTTTTCCAATTCCACTCTGTTAATCCATTATGTATTGGATTTCGTAACCCTAACTCTTTTTTTAGAAGGCAAATATTTTCTAATAGAATATGTTCTAAAAGATGACCTATTTCGGTTTGTTTCACCTCTTTTCTAAAAGGATAGTTATATTTATTAAAACACTTAGACCTTAAAATACTTGGTAAATATTTTTTAAGAATTTTATAAGTTTGCGGAATATACCCGGTATTTACTATTGGCGTAAAAAGTGCCATAACTATTTTTGTATTTGTAGTGTTATAGTATATACTTAAAGAGAATAAATCGTTTTGAAAATAAGGCATTTACTTTTTTCTTTCTATTTCTTTACAAAATCCTTACAATTCTATATATTTTTTCTTTTTTAGTCAAGCGTTAAATAATGTGTTTGTCTGATTTCAACTTTAGTGGTATTATTTATTTATGAATAATGATCGAATAGTAGTTCAAAACAAAACTTCCAATGTTGGTTCAACTGTTGAGGATAATGGTTCAGTAGGTACATTATCCGAAGTTATTAAACCTACAGAATCGCCTATTGATTTAAGTCCAGAGTTAAAAGATATTGGTGTTAAGACGAGTAATGATGCTGTTTTGCTAACTAATACACAAAGGGACATTGGGGTAATAAATTCGGCGGAATCTACACAGGTAAAAACTTCTAATACAATATTTGCTGATTTACCTAAAACTGGAAGTCAAATTAGACAACAGATGAAAAAGCTAAAACCTACAGATCCAAAATTCGGCCTACTAGAGGTGTATCTGAGAAATTTTAAAAGAGGGAAGCTAATATAACTATGGAAATAACTCAAAATTTATCACAAAGTCTTCTTACGTTGGATTTGATGGGGCTTTTAACAAGTCTATTGTTTGCTTTTTTTATAATAGTTGCAGTTGGTTTTGTGGCATATTTTTTTGTATATTTTTTTATCCTTTGGGTAAAACATAAAGATAGAGAAAAAAATTCCCTTGAATCAGTTCTTTTACAAGTAGCACTTCCACGGGATAATGAGATAAAGATTGATACTGCCGAGCAGTTATTTGCAAGTATAACCTCAATAGGGAGCGGAGGAACTTTTAAGCTTGGTCCACATTTAAGCTTTGAGATTGTTGGATTACCTGGAGATATTCGATTCTTTGTATACGCACCCAAAAAACTGAAGGACTTAGTAGAAAAACAAATTAATGGCGCCTACCCAGATGCTGAGATAAAGGAGGTTAATTCAGATATAATGAAGAAGGAAGGAATGGTTATCGGAAATGATTATAATATTTTTTCAAAAGAAGGCAAAGTAGCGTTTGCAAGTCTTAAGCTCAAAAACTCAAACTACAAACCTATTAAAGTTTTTAAAGATTTGCCTGTTGATCCTCTATCATCCATTACATCAGTTTTAGCGAAAATGACAGAAGGAGAAGGGGCAGCAATCCAAATCCTAATAACTCCAGCCTCAAGTTCTTGGAAAAAAACAGGACGGGATTACCTATCTAAAACTAAAAAAACTGAAGCAAATCCAGAAACTGCAAAATATTCCTCAGATTCGAAGGAATTAGAAGGTATTGAGAATAAAATTAATAAGCCAGGATTTAATACTGTCATAAGAATTGTTGTATCATCAACTTCCAAAGAACAGGCTGATGCCCATCTTAATAATATTCTTAGTGCTTTTAGCCAATTCGATGGAGATAACTCATTTACTAAAAGTAAAATTATATCTTCCGGTAACTTCATCAATGATTTTATATACCGTTATCTTCCGATGACAGGAAGTCCTTCTGTGTTAACTAGCGAAGAATTGGCGACTATATATCACTTCCCGAATAAATCTATTACAACACCTCATATTTATTGGATTAACGCAAAAAGAGCTCCAGCCCCGGCTTCGGTCCCAGAATCTGGACTTTATTTAGGAAAAAGTACTTATAGGGGATTATCAAAGCCTGTTTATATGGACTTGGATGACAGAAGGCGTCACATGTATATAATCGGCAAAACTGGAACTGGAAAATCAGAATTTTTAAAAGCAATGATTATGCAGGATATAAAAGAAGGTCAAGGAGTTTCTGTAATTGACCCTCATGGAGATTTAATTGATGATATATTGCCCTTAATCCCACCAAAAAGAGCAGAGGATGTTATTCTTTTTGATCCTTCAGACACAGAAAGGCCAATGGGGCTGAATATGCTTGAGGCCCAAACAGAAGAACAGAAACATTACGTTGTCTCATCAATAATTGGACTTATGTATAAACTTTTTGATCCTAATAAAACCGGTATTATAGGACCAAGATTTGAACATGCAATTAGAAATGCAATGTTGACCGTAATGTATGAGAAAGGTTCAACTTTTGTTGAGGTCGTAAGGGTTTTGACAGATCCGCATTTTGTTCAGGAGCTTTTGCCAAAAGTACAAGATCCTATTATCAGAAGATATTGGACCGATCAGATCGCCCAAACATCTGATTTTCACAAGTCTGAAGTTTTGGACTATATAGTTTCAAAATTTGGAAGATTTGTTACGAATAAAATGATTAGGAATATTATTGGACAATCAGAAAGCGCATTTAAATTTAGACAAGTTATGGATGAGGGGAAAATACTTCTTATTAATATTTCAAAAGGTAAAATTGGAGAGGAGAATTCGAGTTTTTTAGGACTGGTTTTGGTTCCTAAGATATTGGTCGCCGCAATGAGCAGGCAGGATATGCCAAAAGATCAAAGACGAGATTTTTTCTTATATGTTGATGAATTTCAGAATTTCGCAACGCCTGATTTTGCGCAGATTCTTTCAGAAGCCCGTAAATATAGGCTTAATTTAATAGTTGCAAATCAGTTTATAGGACAGATGGAAGAAGAGGTCAAAAATGCAATATTTGGCAATGTCGGGACAATAATTTCTTTTAGAGTAGGAGTAACGGATGCGAATTACCTTCAGCATGAATTCCAGCCTGTATTTTCAGAACCCGATTTGATAAATGTAGAAAGATATAATACTTATGTCAAAACAATTGTTAATGGTGAACCTGTTGCGCCTTTTTCTATGGATTTGACTCGGGATATGGAGGATGAGAAAAAATTATCTAATCCAAGGGTTGCGGAGCTAATTCGAGAATTGTCTCGTCTTAAGTATGGACGAGACCTTAAGACTGTTGAGGCAGAGATAGCGCAGAGGGCTAGATTATAAAAGTATCAAAGGTAGGAAAAGTATCAAAAGTACCAAAGGGAGATGAGAGATAAAAGAGAAAAAGGGTATCACAAACTTTTACTCTGGCAACGATTGAAAGAGTTTATTAAATTAGTATACTCTTTAACAGATAAGCTGCCAAAAAGCGAAGATTTTGGTTTAAGACCACAAATGAGGAGGTGTATAGTTTCTGTTATTTCTAATTTTGTAGAAGGGTATTTAAAAACAAGTAATAGACATAAAATTAGTTTTTTGGAAATTGCTAAAACTTCGCTTTTAGAGATTGAAGCGCAAGGAGAAATATGCAGAATTTTAGATTATTGGTCAGAAGAAGACTATAACAATTTTGATAAAAAAAGAGGAGAAGTCGCGTATTTACTTTACCGCTACGCAAATGCAGTACAATAATTTTCTTTATTCATTTGATACCTTTGATACATTTGATTCTTTTGATACTTATTGTTAATTTGTGGTATACTTCAATTTGAAATTGCACTTAATATCTAAGTATCCTAATATCTTAATCTCTTTTCAAGAGATGCGCCCGTAGCTCAGCGGAAGAGCGGTTGTCTTATAAACAACAGGTGCTTGGATCGTCCCCAAGCGGGCGCACTACGCTTGAGGTGATTCCTAATTCAACAAATTTCTCACCAAAAATCCTTCGCCTGTCTGACACTTAATTCAGTATAGCACAATCAGAAGTTTAATCTTAAAGCTGTGAGAGGATGGAGTTTTCTTTGGCGCGGTCTTTGACGTATTCTAAATATCTCTCTGTAGTTGAGAGCCTTTTATGTCCTAGAACTTTTGATATAAGGACTAAAGAAACACCATGTTTGAGATGGTGGGCTACAAAGGTATGTCTAAGATCATTGACCTTTGCGTTTTTTATTTCAGCAAGCCTAAAGTACCTCTCAACTGCAGTTCTTATATTTCTTATCAAAAAAGGTTTGCCAGATTTCGTTACAAATAAATGATCAGATTTAGTTTGTGGCCTAACTGAGATGTATCTTTCCAAGGCTTCTTTGGCCCGGATATTCAAAGGAACAGTTCTTTCTGGCCTATTTTCAATTGCTGGGATGCGAAGAGTATCTTTTCCAATATCGGAAATTTTAAGACTAGCTAGTTCTCCTATCCTAATTCCTGTTTGAAGCAATAATTCAATTACCGCGTACATTCTTTCGTCTCCGGCTGCAGCATCCCGAAGTGCTCTATATTCAGTCGGAGTAAGTATTCTTGGAGGAGCAAGTTGATACTCTGGATGTGAAACTAACAATGAGGGATCATCAGTTATATACTCGTTGACTTTTAAGAATCTATAGAATGTTCGGGTAGAATTTAACTTTCGCGAAACAGATTTAGGCGTATAGCCAGTTTTCGCCATTTTCGCTAAGAAAGCTTCAATATCTTCCTTTGTAACCTCATTAACATGATGTTTTTCTAACTCTTCTAAGAATCCAACAAGCTGCTCTATGTCTTTTCCATATGCTACAATAGTAGATGAAGAGCGTTTCTTATCTTTTAAATAATTTTTAAACTGCTCATGAGCGTCCCGAATTTTTACAGTTTTCATATAAGATTATCCTATAATATCAAGGAAATTCAATTAAGTCAAGTGTGAAAAAAATATTATTTTTTGTAGCTATCTTTGTTTGTTTGATTATAATCAATAATCTAATTCGTTCAATAGCCTCGATTTGGCAGAAAGAGGAACTATCTCTTAATGCCCAGAAAGAACTCAATTATCAAAAAGAGAGAAATAGGAGGCTAAAATCAGAACTCTCCTATGTTCAAACAGAGGAGTTTATAGAAAAACAAGCTCGAGACAAGCTTTTTATGACCAAACCAAACGAGGCTATTGTTATTGTCCCAAAAGCTGATGAAAATAAGATTTTGCCTAAAAAAATAGAAGAAAAGCCTAATTGGAGGAAGTGGTGGGAATTGTTTTTCTAATGTGAACTGTGTTGCGGGGTTGGGAGTTGCGCCCAACCTGTGAGATTATGCAAACTGTTGCTCTGATTACTCAGAGTGTCGGACTATATCATATACATTCATGTAAACTGAACGTACCTTAGCGTGTAGTCTCTACGGATCCCCAGTTCAGCTAGGTTCCCTCGGTATTACCCTTCGATAAATGCAGGGTTTTACCGATATAGCTAAGTTCTCTTTCATTATTACTAATAAAAGGGCCCATTTTGAGCCTCACGTGCACTGTACACTACCCCGCGCGTAAATTATATATTAACAAAAGTATCTACATTAGTCAATAAAACCCCGATTGACAACTGAATGGAACCTCCATATACTATAAAAACTTACATATGTTGTAGGTTTATTTTATGGCGAAATTCTTGCTTAGATTAGAGGCACGTAAATTACGCAAAAGAGGAGTAAGTATTAAAAAAATTGCAAAATATCTCAAGGTATCTAAAAGTTCAGCCAGTAGATGGGTAAGAGATATTATTTTAACAATAGAACAATTAGAAAGTCTAAGAAAATCTAGCTTAGAAGGCGCAGAACGTGGACGATTGAAAAACGCCTTTATGCAGAGAGATAGATGGAAAAAGAATATGGAAAAATACAAACAATTAGGAATAATAAGTATAGGCAAACTGAACGAAAGAGAATTTCTGATTGCAGGACTGGCTCTATATTGGGGCGAAGGATACAGGAAAGGCAGAAGACTGTCATTTTGTAATTCAGATCCCAGATTGATAAGATTTTTGTTGCTCTGGCTACAAAAATGTTTTGCTATTGACAATTCTGATATAAGATGTAGAGTTGGTATTAACTATATGCACTTAAATAGGGATAATCTCGTTAAAGAATATTGGTCGAAAATTACAGGTATTCCATTGACTCAATTTACAAAAACAAGCTTTAAAAAGGTAACAAATAAGAAAATATATGATAATTTTAATGATCATTATGGAACCTTATCTGTGGAAGTTTCGCAACCTTCTCGATTTTATGGTAGAATCATAGGTCTAATAGAAGGTTTACATGCTAATATGCTAGGGTAGCTCAGCGGTAGTAGCAGTCGTTTCATAAGCGACCGGTCGTCGGTCCGAATCCGACCCCTAGCACTATTCTCTGCCTGGAAAGGAGAAGTAAAATGACTGAAAGAGAAAGAGAAAATTTAACCAATTGGGTTGGAGATTTTCATACGGAAAAACAAAGTCGGCTTAAAGAAAAGCGTCGGCAACAAGCTGCAGAGGTTAGACAAAGACATGATTGGAAAAGAATGCAAGCAAGAGATTTAGATATTTTAAAGAATACTGGTTCATTAAATGCCTTCAAAGATGCTGCTTCTGTTTTACGAAAAAACTGGAAAGACGCGAGGGTATTTATTGAGATACCTAAAATACAAGATCAATATCGTAGACCAAACTTAATATTACAATGGGATATTAAAAAAATGCCTAAACACGGAGATTTGGATCCTACATTATACGAGGGCAATGAGGTGCGTCTAAGCGTAAAAAGAAATGACGATAAGATGTTTGAAGGTTTACAGTTCAGCAATAAAGAAGTAGTTGGGGCTAATCCAGAAGTAATAAGTATAGGTTTGTTCGAAGCAATTAAGAATGCCAAAAGAGTAAAAATTCAACCACAAGGAATTTTGGGAAGACTGAAAGTATCGTTTCCTTCCAATTTTCTATAAAGAGAATCTGTAACTCCATAGTAGATTTGTTGGTATAATACCCATGTTATGGAAAATGATCAGTTTGTTTTCGAAGGATACGAGTCTAATTTTGAAAAAGGAGAGGTTATTTTTTATTTTACTTTAAAAGCTAATAATAGAATAATAGATTTTACAGAAAAAGTTTCGTTTCCTCCAGTTGACAGTAAAAAGATACACTCATCGCTTCTAAAATCTATATTAGATAACTTGATGCTTATTTTAGGCATTAGCTATTGGAAAACTTATTGCCCTAGAGATATTAAACTTAAGGGATTAGAGTTGTCTAGAGAACGAGCAGAATTTTGGAATACTATCTATACCAAGGGCATGGGAGAGTTTTACTACAAGAACAAAATTGACTTTAGAGGTTTAGTAAATTTTCCCTATGAAGATATAGTAGTTAAGCCAATTTTATATTCGTTCAAGAATCGTTATCTTTTGGGAGTTGGTGGGGGTAAAGACTCAATTGTTGTCGCTGAAATGTTTAAAAAAGAAAATAAAGAATTTGATCTTTTAACAGAAGATTCACAAATTAAAAAAAGTATTGCTAAGCTTATTGGCAAACCTACTATTATTATGAATCGAAAATTGGATACTAAATTATTAGAGCTAAACAAGAAGAAGGGTGTTTACAATGGTCATATCCCAGTTTCTGCTATATATGCTTTTTGTGGCATATTATGTGCAGCTTTATATGATTATAAATATTTAGCTGTTGGTAATGAAAAGAGTGCTAATTATGGAAATGTTAAGTATTTAGGACAAATAATTAATCATCAATGGAGCAAATCTTTTGAGTTTGAAAAACTTTTTAATAATTATCTGCAAAACTTTGTAACAAAAAACATCTACTATTTTTCTCCTCTCAGAAATATGAATGAGCTTGAAATAACAAGAGAATTTGTCAATTATCCAAAATATTTTAATGTATTTTCAAGCTGCAACAGAAATTTCAGAATTGTATATAAAAGCGATAATAGATGGTGTGGCGAGTGTGCTAAATGCCTTTTTGTTTTTATAATGCTTTCAGCATTTTTACCAAAAGAAAAAGTACTCTCGATTTTTGAAAAAAATCTTTTTGAAGATGAAAACCTCATATCAACACTAAAAGAATTAATAGCAATAAAGGACTTTAAACCTTTTGAGTGCGTTGGAGAACCTGTTGAGGTAAAAGAAGCTCTTTCAAAAATTATAGAAAAAGGAGATTTTGATGACACAAAACTTATCAAATTTTACAAAACATTATGAGATTAGAAGATCTAAAAAATAAAAATATACTAATTGTTGGAAGAGGAGTTGAAGGAAAAGCGGCATATGAATATTTACATAAAAATTTCCCAAATTCTTTAATTGATATTGTTGATCAAAAAGATGGTACTGATTATTTAGAAGATCAAAAAAAATATGATATCGCAATAAAATCTCCTGGCGTTAAACAAGAGCTTTTAAAAATTCCATATACTACTGTCACAAATATTTTTTTATCAAATGCAAAAGGGAAAATTATTGGAGTTACTGGAACAAAAGGAAAAAGCACTACCTCAACTCTAATTTATGAAATGCTTAAAATTGACATAAAAGATGCGTACTTAGGAGGAAATATTGGACATCCCCCATTTGAGTTTTTGGACAAATTAAATGATCAATCAATTACTGTTCTTGAATTGTCAAGTTTTCAGTTAAAAGACGCAAAAAAAAGTCCCAATATTGCTGTAGTTCTTATGATACTTGAGGAGCATTTGGACTATCACAAAACAATTGAAGATTATGTTTCTGCAAAACGAAATATCTTACGTTTTCAAAATGAGGGGGATTTTGCAGTTATAAATCGTGATTATCCTGCAAGCAATGAGTCTGATATCTATACAAAAGCAAAGATTTTTTATACAAGCATTGAAAGACCACCAGATAATGGTTGCTTCTTAAAAGATAATAGTATTTGGGTTAGAAAAGATGATAAAGAGTTTCGTGTTGTAGACATAAAAGATATAAAACTTTTGGGCAAACACAATTTGGAAAACGTTTGTGCGGCAGTAATGGTTGCAATTCTTTGCAATGTAAATATTAGAAGCATAAGAAGTGTTTTGAAAAATTTTGGTGGCTTGTCTCATAGGCTGGAGTATATAGGAGTGAAAAACAGCGTTAGATTTTATAATGATTCGCTGTCTACTGTTCCTCAAGCAACTATTCAGGCACTTGAGGCATTGCCTGACACAGAGACTCTTGTTGCCGGAGGTTATGATAGAGGATTGGATTATTCAGAGCTTGGGGATTATTTGAGGAAAAGTCAGGTTAAAACTTTGATTTTATTTCCTACCAGTGGAGATAGAATTTGGCAAGCTGTTTGTAAGGGTGGTAAAAGTGTAGATGAATTGGAAAAATTTGATGTTGCAACAATGGAACAAGCTGTGAGAATTGCTGCCGCAGAAACC
>CAYJRY010000003.1:0-837 GCA_964372855.1 uncultured Gammaproteobacteria bacterium
TATTGAATACGCAGAGCCTAATTTTATAGTAAGAGCTATACAAAATCCTTCACCCACAGCAGCTCCTCTGTCTCCAAGTATTGCTCCCTCAAATGTTTATCCAAATGACCCATATTATCCTCAAATGTGGAATTTACAAAGAATTCAAATGGAGAATGCCTGGGGCATTACTAAGGGATCAAATAGTGTAACTGTAGCTGTGATTGATACAGGAGTAGATTATACACATCCTGATTTGGGTGGATGTTTAGGTACTGGTTGTAGAGTAATTGGAGGATATGATTTTGTCAACAATGATAGTGATCCTATTGATGATGAAGGACATGGAACACATGTTGCAGGCACAATAGGAGCTTTAGTTAATAATAGTATAGGAGTTAGTGGTATTAATTGGGACGTAAAACTTATGGCAGTAAAAGTTTTGGATCTTTATGGATATGGAAATACTGATAATATAGCAAAAGGCATAATATATTCTGCAGATAATGAAGCTAAGGTAATTAACATTAGTCTTGGGGCACGTGTTCGTTGCGCTCAATTTCAAGCAGTACAAGATGCAATATCCTATTCTTATAGTAAGAAAGTAGTCGTAGTTGTAGCTGCAGGAAATGGTAATGATGATGCCTCCAATTTCTCTCCTCCCTCATGTAATAATGTTATCGCTGTTGCTTCGACAGGGCCTACAGATGAACGAGCTTACTACTCAAATTACGGAGTAACAGTTGATCTTGCCGCACCAGGTGGAGACAAATTGAAGTGCCTAGATGATTCTTGTTTGGTCAATTCTACATATCCTGGTAACCAGTATAAGTTCTTTCAAGGCACATCAATGGCAGC
>CAYJRY010000003.1:847-51720 GCA_964372855.1 uncultured Gammaproteobacteria bacterium
GTTTAACTATCTTCTTTACCAGGGTACCTCTATGGCAGCT
Source organism: uncultured Gammaproteobacteria bacterium (assembly GCA_964372855.1). GTDB lineage: Bacteria > Patescibacteriota > Microgenomatia > Levybacterales > UBA12049 > JACOXT01. The sequence continues at coordinate 888 of CAYJRY010000003.1, forward strand.
CCTCATGTGGCAGGAGTAGTTGCTCTTATGCACGCAAAGGATATGACGCTTACCCCTGATCAAATAGAAATTGATTTAAGAGATAGAGGAGACGTTATTTTCTCTGATAAAGCAATTGGCAAAAGACTAAATGCATGCAAAACTCTTGGAGACGAAAACTATTGCCCTCCTAATCCCACCCCTACTCCGATTCCAACACCTATACCTTTTGCTATGAATAGTTTTGGAAAAACAGCTGTGTTCGATGGAAAAACTTCGTATATTAGTATACCTGGATTTAATACAAATCTACAATCGGACTTTACTATAGAAGTCTGGTTTAAAGGTCCTAAACGTTTAACGACGTCTCTATTGCCGATAATTGATAAAGTTAATCCTATAGGTAATCCTACCCCTCTTTTTCTTGGTATAGGAAATACCAAATTTGATAGTAATCTACTACAGCACTATTTTGCGGGAGTAAGTGAACAAGATAATAATTCTTCTTCCTGCCTTTTTGGTGCTGAAGGAGGAAAATTCATTGATTTTTATAAACAAGTAGATGAAGAGACAATTAGTGCTTGGCAACATATTGCAATTGTAATATCTAAAGAGGGAGTATTAGATCTTTTCATAGATGGACACAAGGTGGAACAAGAGTCTGCAGTAAAAGTAGCTAGGCCATGTAAAAACGATCTACCTCTAACTATTGGGGCTTTAATGAATGTGAATAAAAATCCTGAAGCTTTCTTCGAAGGATTGATAGATGAAGTCCGTATCTCAAATATAGCAAGATATTCGTCCAACTTTATTCCTATTGCAGAGCCATTCATTCCGGACACAAACACAATGGCGCTATATCATTTTGATGGAGAAGCTCAAGATGCAACTGGGAATGGTAATGATGGACAGATATTTGGTGATTTACACTTTGTAGGTGAACTTCCTCGTCCCGACCTCCTACCTACCTCCCTCTCAACCACAACCTTCGTCCAATACCCAGGAGGGAATATTAAGGTTCCTCATTCAATCAAAAACCAAGGAACAGCAACAGCTTCTGCTATTGTCACAGAGTTTCATCTATCAAAGGACCAAGTATACGGTGGAGCAGATGATATAGTCTTTACTAACAAAAGAAATATATCTTCTTTAGCACCCGGACAAACAAGCTCTACTACTGCCTGGACAATATCTATTCCCTCATCAACTCCTCTTGGCAACTATTATATCTGTGCAATGGCAGATAGTATTAATACCAATACAGAGTCTTCGGAAACAAACAATACTTTGTGTACCACATCAACTATAAAAGTAGCTTTACCTGATCTTGTAGTAACATCTCATGGTAGTGTAACTTCTGCTTACACAGGAACTAATATTTCTATACCAATAACCATCTCAAATAAGGGTGAAGGACCATCGAAATCTATTGATATTGGAATATATCTTTCCAAAGACAATATAATCACAACCTCTGATACTCGTATCTCAACTCTTACTTTGTCTTCTGGACTTTCCCCTAACGCAACTAAATCTTCTAACCCTTCAGGAAATTTAGCCTCAACTCTTACCCCAGGAGTTTACTACCTTGGAGCTATAGCTGATTACAATCAAAAAGTAAAAGAAACCAATGAATGGAATAATACACTCCTTGGTAATCAAATCACAATTCTTCCTGGAGCAGATCTTGTTGTAACATCTGTCACTGGTCCATCAGAGGCAATTATTGGTACTTCAATTGGTATTACTACAACAACCAAAAACCAAGGATTAGGATCAGTCTCCTACTCAACAACAGGAATATATCTCTCAACTGATCAGTCTATTACAACCTCCGATATTCGTATCGGTACAATATCTGTTGGCTCTTTAGCTATTAACCAATTACGTACTGCAACTGCAACTCTTACTCTTCCATCAACCCTAACACCAGGAGAATACTACCTAGGAGCCATTGCTGATTATGACAATAAAAGATATGAATCAGATGAGAATAATAATGGACTGGTGGGGAATGGGATTACGGTGCAGTAATCAGTTAACTTGTCAGTTTATGTAATGCTATAGCGGTGTGATATTATCTAAATTATGGAATTTCAAGATGTAATCGAAGAAAAATATTTTACTAAAAATTCCTCTTTTCCTAGTAACCCAAAACCTAAAAGAAAATTATTTTTTAAATTAGTTTCTATATTTTTGCCTATTTTAATAATTATCATTCTTTCATATCTTTTCCTAATTCATCCTTACCAAGTGTCTGGATCGCCCATAAAACCATTTGCGTATAGAGATATTGTACTGACTGAAAGAATATCGTATCTTTTTAAAAAACCACAAGTGGGTGATAGAGTAATTTTCAAACCAGAAGATTATCAAAATGATTTCGTAGGTGTAATTACGAAAATAGACAATAACAATACATATACGGTACAATCATCTAAAGGAAGTCCGTGGAATGTAACTAAAGATAAAATAAAAAATAAAATTTATTATCCTTTTATTTCAAATGAGGAAGTGTTAAAAATAGTATCTGAAGAAGAAAAAACTTTTCCATCTCCTACAGTTACACCTTCCCAAGTTATATTCCCTACAATGAAACAGCTAATACCAACAAAGACCTTGTCTCAAATAACGCCTTCTGCGAAAAATACTATAACATCTACCCTAACTCCTAAGCCAACTAGTATACGAGATACCACTGCTCCACAGATAACTCAGATGACTGGACCAGGCGATGGTTCTGTTATAGAATTTAATAATTTTTGCTTTCCAATTTATGCAACTGATAATATATCTAAATCTTCAGGTATAAAAGTTAGATCTAGATTTGATTCCCAGGATTGGACAGCATGGTCAACAGATTTTTCTCAATGTTTTCAGAATATTTCAAGTGGTAATCATACATTTTCAGCACAAGTTAGAGATGAAGCAGGTAATGAATCAAATATTATTACAAGAACTTTTACTGTCAGTGTGCCGCAAGATATATCAGTTGCGATAGGAGGACATAATTTTTCTGATACAAATTGCAATGGAATTAGAGATGCGGGCGAAAGTAATATTAACAACAATAGCACAACTGCATATCTTTATCGTATGCCAGAGTTTAGCATATTTACTTCAACATCAACAGATAACTTAGGATACTATTATCTCTCAAAAAATATAAAGGAAAATGAATCTATAACTGTACAGCTAAGCCTTGTAGCGCCGTCAGGTTATAAAAGTAATCCTAACTTCAATCTTCCTCAATTCACTTTTAATAAAAATAATAAATCTGCAACTATTGACTGGCCTTCAGTACCATACGAGAATATTTATTCATGCTCTCCTTAACATCTTAACGGAATTATATGTTGTTTTTATCTCCACTTATTTCTGGGATTGACAGAGTTAATGTCTTGGTAGTAGTATTAAACTTGAAATATGAAAACATTGTATTGGTTACTAATACAGCTATTGCCTTATAAAGTTGCGTATGCACATTGTGATATTCCGTGTGGGATATATGATCCTCATATGGCGCAAATGGCAGCTCATACCGTGATAAGAATGACACAAATGATAAATGATTTGACTGTAAAAGGAGAGCCAGAATTTGAAGAAAGAAAAAAGATTATTCATCAAATTGCGCGGCTTACAAAAGTAAAAGAAGAGCACGCAGAGCTAGTAAAACATGAGGTAAGGGTTTTGTGGGCAGATTATTTCAAAGAAGAACATCTTAAAAAATATCCAGATCTTCATGAATTAGTATTTAAAATTATGAAGCTTGCTTCGCGTGCAAGACAGGAAATAAATATTGATGCTGCTGAAGAACTTTTAAAGAATGTGCAAAAGTTGGCAATAATATTTTTCGAAACAAAAGGATTGCAATCTGTGCGAGTTAAATCTCCTTATCCCACAGGATTAGAAATTGTTCTACATAAGTAACATGTTTTTTGCAATCTTTAAGATTTCAGGCCACAGTATGGAGCCCACAATTCAGGATAATCAAATGGTTTTTGTAAGCAGACTCCCCTTCTTATTATTCAAGCCAAGAATTGGAGATATTATAGCTTTTAGAAATAAGGATCAGGTGTTTATAAAAAGGATTATTAAAATAAATAGTGAAAAATATTTTATAGCTGGAGATAATAAGAAAGATAGTTTTGATAGTAGAAGATTAGGATGGATAGATAAAAAACAAATTCTTGGTAAAGTAATAATAAATTCCAAATTCAAAAAGTTTTGAGTTTTGATCATTGGGATTTTGAGCATTATTTAGAATTTGGTGCTTAAGATTTAGAATTTTCTTATATGTTTTTTTGGATTTTCAATTTAGTATTAATTTTGATAATTATATTTTTGTTGATTTTACTGTCTTGGTTTTGGCCGCCTGATAGTCCATGGGCGCCATGGTGGAGAACGGATAGAAAAACTGCACGAGCTATGTGTAGATTGGCAAAGGTGGGTAAGAAAGATATTGTTTATGATCTGGGATCAGGCGATGGAACAGCTCTTATTGTTGCTGCTAAAGAATTTGGCGCTAAGTGCGCTGGAATAGAAATAGATCCGCTTCGAGCAATTCTTTCTACTTTAATAATATATATTATTAAAGCGTACGACAAAGTGAAAATTAAGAGAGAAAACTTTTTTAATACTAACATCTCCGAGGCGACAGTTGTATTTGTTTATCTAGTCCCGAGAGCATTAAATAGACTTTTGCCAAAATTCAAAAAAGAGCTTCGCAAAGGAACGCGAATAGTTAGTTATCGATATGAAATAAACTTACCATTGGAAAAATATGATAAAGAAAATAATATCAGGATGTATAAAATTTGAACGTTTAAAATTTAAGTTTCAAAAAAAACCAACGTATTTTATCTAAGAATTTATACACCTGATAAAGAAGGAAATTTACAACAAGATCATAACTTCCGATAAATTCTACAAGTTGCGGTCCATATCCTTGCTTGAATCTATGAAATCCATACCATGGATCTTTGGGGTCAGGCGTTGGGCCGAGCGAACCCCACATATCAAATCTTTTTAATCCTAATTTTTTGCCAAATTTAATTACTTCCCACATCATAAGATTTGATGCCATAACTTCTCTATAATGAGTTGATGATGCGCCATATGGATAATAAAGAGTGTCACCATAAACAAAGACGATCCAAGCCACAAGAGGTATTGGTTGTTGGCTATTAATTTTTGGTTGATAGTTTGCTAGAAATAAATGGGCAGTGAGTTTATCTTTATCTAAATTTCCCATCTTCGATTTTCCCTGTCTCACCATCAGGCGGGTATTTTCCATTTTCCGAGGACTTAAGGCTTCCCACATCAATCTATGATAGTTTTCTGTATGCGCATAGAAGCCCTGACGTTTAGTTGTTTCTTTGGTTAGTTTTAGATACGTTTCAAATGCATCATCAGAGTTATCCTCAACTATTTTTACACCATGTTTTAGCGCAACCCTTATATTGTATCGAGTCTTAGGATGCATATCAGCCAGCAGCTCTTGTTCACTTTTGGTAAGATCCAAGATAAAAGTATATCTTGTAAATAACGGATGCGCTGCTGGCTGCAATTTCCAATTTCCAATTTCCAATTTCCAATCATTTTGAGATTTGGGATTTGAAATTTGAGATTTTTCGATGTTTGGTTCCAATTGAATAAAAATGCATTTTTCCTGTTTTCCAATTTCTATTAATTTAGTCAACATTTCTTTATCTGGAAGTGGGCCTTTTGGTATATAACCGATAGTCCAAGGAAGGTGGGCCTTGCCTGCCGGCAGGCAGGGGATTTTGTGAATAGTTAATTGAAAATTCTTTTCTCTAATTACTTTAATTCCTGTTTTTTGCCTAAATTCACCCCACTGCCTTGACTGAAGAGGATGTATATTCATAACCATTCTGTATTTTCGGTTTTTTCAATCTTAAATCCATATAGGTTTTTTTCAAGTACTTCTTGCGGAAGCTCCAGGACAAAACGTGAAACAATATTTGAAGTCCTTTGTCCAAAAAATAACCTTTTTTGGGAATAGCTTAAAAAAAGTTTTTGCTTTGCCCTGGTCATTCCCACATAGCAAAGTCTTCTTTCTTCTTCAAGTTCCTGTTTTTCCATAAGACTTCTGCTATGTGGAAACAATCCTTCTTCCATACCAATCATAAATACAACCGGGAATTCTAACCCTTTTGCAGCATGAAGTGTCATAAGTGTTATTGCATTTTTCTTAAACCCATTTGACTTGGGATGATCAGGCAGGTATTCTTGCTCAACAAGCGCAACATTTTCCAAAAATTGTGATAAATTTGGAAATTCAATAGCAACAGAACGAAGCTCTTTGATATTTTCGAGTCTTTCCTGATCTTGCGGATCATGTTCGTCGTAAAGAGTTAAATATTCAGTTTTTTTTAAGACCTCATCTAAAATTTCAATGGTGGGTTTATCGCTAAAGCGTTTTTGAAATTCAAGAAATTTCTGAAGTCTACCTTTTCCCAGCTTTTCAATTCGTTTTAATGACACTTTGTCTTTGGGGTTTGAAAGTACTCGTAAATATGAAAGCACATCTTTTATTTCGCGTCTTTCATAAAATCGTGTTCCTCCAATTAAAAGATATGGTATTCCATGATGCAGAAAAACTTCCTCCAGCACTCTTGATTGCGCGTTTGTTCTATATAAGACTGCAATGTCAGAAAGGGAATATCCTTGAATTTGCCGCAAGATAAATTCTACTTCATCTTGCTCGTTTCTTGCTTCATAAATAACAATATCTTCTCCATTTTCATTTTCTGTCCAAAGCTTAAGTACTGGATGAGTTGTATTTTTAGCAATTACAGAAGAGGCCGCATCCAGAATTTTTTGCGTTGATCTGTAGTTTTGTGATAAAGAAAATATTTTTGTGTCGTTGAAATCTTCTCTAAATTTACTAAGATTGGTAAAATCTGCGCCTCGCCAAGAATAAATGCTTTGAGAAAAGTCTCCAACAACACATATATTTTTATATTTACTTGCCAAGAGTTTTGTAAGAGAATATTGAGCATGATTGGTATCTTGGTATTCATCAATTAAGATATATTTATATTTATTTTGGTATTTATCCAAAACTTCATTGTAGCTTTCAAAAAGATAAACTGTTTTTAGTAATAAATCATCAAAATCAAGCGCATGATTTTCCTTAAGCAATCTTTGGTAGACAGGATATATTCTTGCGACAATTTCTTGGAAATTCCCTCTTGCAACTTTTGAATATTCAGTTTCTGTTATTAGCTCATTTTTTGCTTGGGAGATGCTTGCTAAGATAGATGATGGTTTGTAATCTCTAATAGAAATATTTATCATTTTCATAGCTTCTTTTATTACATCTAATTGATCTTGAGTGTCATATATTGCAAAATCGGCAGGAATCCCAATGTGTATTCCATCCAGTCTTAATATTTTTGCGCATAGGGAATGAAATGTTGATATTGTTACCGAACCTGAGCTTGGAATTGCTCTTTGGACTCTTTCTTTCATTTCGTTTGCGGCTTTATTAGTGAATGTGACCATTAGGATATTAAAAGGATCTATGTTTTTTTCTTGAATTAGATATATGACTTTATGCGTTAATACTCTTGTTTTCCCGGATCCTGCACCTGCTAGAATTATTATTGGACCGTCAGCGTGTTTAACGGCACGAGATTGATCTTTATTTAAGTCCTTGAAGATATCTTTGCGCATAACGTATAATTAATAGTATTGTCATTCTGACAATGAAACTTATTGTCATTTTACCACATGAGAAAGTTTTATATTATCGCTAATTGGAAATCGAATAAGACATTATCAGAGGCTGAAGATTGGATTGAGGGATTAAAGATTAAAGATTTAGAATTAATGAGTAAAGAAGCTATTGTTTGTCCTTCATTCACAAATCTTTCAATTCTTAAATCATTAATCATTAATCACAAATCAAATATTAAATTGGGGGCGCAGGATATTTCTCCGTTTGATGAAGGAGCCTTTACTGGAGAAGTCAATGGTAAACAAATCAAAGAATTCGCTGATTATGTGATTGTTGGCCATTCAGAAAGAAGAAATAATTTTGGAGAAGACGATGGAACAGTGAATCAAAAGTTAGATCGGGCTTTAAAATATGAACTCACTCCAATATTATGTGTTTCAAATCTTGATCAAGTTCAAAGTTCAAAATTCAAAGTTCAAAGTTACAGTTCAAAGTTCAAAATTGCGGAAATAATGTTAATAGCCTACGAGCCACTCTTTGCAATTGGGTCAGGAAATCCAGATACACCAGAGAACGCAGATAAGATGGCAAAAAATATAAAAGAAATTTTAGGTGAAATTCCAGTTTTGTATGGAGGAAGCGTTGATAAAAATAATGTCAAAAGTTTTACGACTATGCCCAATATTGATGGAGTTTTGGTTGGAAAATCTAGTCTTGATGTCAAAGAATTTACGCAAATTATTCATAACTCGTAAAAAACTAATTGCGATAATCCTTCTTTTTCTTTTTGTTATCTTTTTTGGAAGGCTTATTGTTGAAGTTATAAGATGGATGCCTACTTTACTTCAATATTTTTTCCAGAAAGAAATTGCCCTACAAAAAACAGAGGAAAGGGTAAATGTGTTGTTTTTGGGAATTGGAGGAGGCAGACATGAGGGACCTCTTCTTACAGACACTATTATCTATGCAAGTATTGACCCAGAAAAAGAAAAAGTAACACTTATCTCAATTCCAAGAGATTTGTGGATTGAGGATTTGAGAGCAAAGATAAACACAGCATATTCTTATGGGGAGGAAAAAAGAAAAGATGGTGGAATTATTCTTACAAAAACTTTAGTTTCGAAAATTTTAAATCAGCCGGTTGATTATGTCTTAAGGATTGATTTTAATGGATTTGTAAGGGCAATTGATATGGTTGGGGGCATAGATGTTGAGGTTGAGAGGAGCTTTGAAGATCAGGAATATCCAATTTCTGGTAAAGAGACTGATACTTGTGGTTTTGAGGGTGAAGAATTTGAAAAACGTGCAACCTCCAGTGCAATATTTGAAGCATTTCCGTGTCGGTATGAACATATATCATTTCAAGAAGGCATACAGCATATGGATGGAGTTACTGCTTTAAAATTTGTCCGCTCACGTCATGCAAAAGGAGTTGAGGGGACTGATTTTGCAAGAAGCAAAAGGCAGGAGTTAGTAATACAGGCATTTAGAAATAAAGCGTTTTCTCTAACAACCCTTCTTAATCCTGCGAAAGTTATGAGTTTGTACGATGTTTTTCAAGACTCTCTTCATACAGATATAAAACAAAGCGAATATGATGATTTTGTGAAGCTTGCTAAAAAAATGAAAGATACGAAAATAAATAATGTGGTTTTTTTCTACACAGATGCCTATTCAAATGATCCGGGGATCTTTGTTAACCCGCCGACATCTGGAGAATTTGGTAATCAGTGGGTTTTAATACCTAGAAGAGGAGCTTCAGATTTTTCAGAAATTCAGCAGCTTGTTGATTGTGAAATAAAAATAGGCAACTGCAACATAATCCCAATCCCTACACAGTGACGGTGGATTTGTCATTGTGATCTCGAGCGAAGCCGAGAGAGAAGCAATCTCTTGTTAAATGATTCAAATCATTTTACAAATTTGACATCTTTGAGATTTGTATGTCATAGTTTAGAAATGGATAATCCGCAAGAACAATTACAAGCACAACAGCCGACGAATCCAACGCCATCGCAGGTTAATTCATCTCGCAAATCAATTATTATTCCTCTTGGTCTTGGAATACTTTTTGTATTAATTACTATTGGTGCTTATCTTTTGGGAACAAGACAAAGTCAGACAGTCGTCCAAAACCAACAAAACCAAGTCATACCAACCTCAATCCCAACTCCAATCCCCGATGAGACTGCGAACTGGACGACATATAAAAGCACTCAGTTGCCTGAAAATTCGCTTAAGGCATATTCTATTAAACATCCAACTGACTGGAATTTAAAGATAGATACAGATAAAATTGGATATCATAAATTAACACTCTCAAAACAGAACCATTTAATTACAATTTTTCAGGATGCCTTTGGTGGTGGCGGATGTATATTTGAAGGTGAAGTTCCTGAAGGACCATATGGTGATTATAGGAATAAAAAATACACACAAATTGAATCTGGGATTGGGACACTACGAAGGCTTGAGCTAGATACTCAAACAAATAATCCTAATGTGACTACCTTCGGTTTTTGTATTAGCACTGATGGCAAAAATTATGGTAGTCCGACACATATTGGTATCATCACATACGAGGTACCTAAAAACTATAATCAAATATTAATTGATGAGATGGATAAAATTATCAAAACTGTAGCAATAGAATAATCACCAAATGCTCGCGACCTTTCAATTCACTCAGTAAAGAGTATTATTCTTCCCTTTTAATTCTTATTTAGCTAAAAATTAATGGTAGTAGTTAATTTAGAATTTGTAAATACTTTAATAATATATATTATTAAAGTGAAATATTGGATTATAAACACTCTAATAATACGTATCATTAGAGTGAGGAGAGATCTATTTTATATATCCTTGTCTCTCCTTTTTCGAATATCATATTTCCCAACTCCTTAAATTTTTGCTCGTTGAGATTTGGGTATTTTTGGCGCTCCAAGTCTCCGATAAATACAAGTTCGATTTTATACTTTTCAAGCAATCGTTTTGTTTCTTCTGAATCTTGAGATTCATAAAGAGTAGTAATCTCTTCAATTCGGGGTGCTGGACGATCATATATTTTGGATGGATCTGCCGGAGGATTGTCAATATCATAATTTCCACGCCATAGCCATTCATGAACAGGCCATCCCAAAACTGTCGGTAGCCCTGTATTAGCTGATACTCTTGCATAGTCTGTGTAGGAATCCCCTTGTGCCTCAAGAATAACTGGTTGATCTTTTACATTTTTGTTTATCCACAAAATCGCCTCATAATCAGTGGGATAGGAAGACTTAAGATACTTTATTCCATCAAGACCATGATAGGTTTTTAATTCTCCAAAGTAAGAATTGATTGCAAAGTAAGGATAAATAAATACTACAAATAATCCAATAATACCAATAAACAAATAAGCAAATTTCCAATAAATAAATTTTCCATTTTCCATTTTCCATTTTCCATTAATGATTATTCTGGTGATTATGTAACCGCATGAGATGGAGAGTAGGATAAAAGCTTGATATACGAGTTTGAACATAGTGTTTGCTCGGTAGTGGGCAGGATAAATATCTTTTATATAAATAAATTCGGGAATGATAATAAGAAAAGTTGAGATGAAGATGAGGATTAGGACAAATAGATCAGATGGGGAAATTCGAAATTCGAAACTCGAAACTCGAAACAAATTCAAATTTTCAAAAACCGAATGTTCAATACGTTTTGAATTTTTGTCATTTGTATTTTGGTATTGTTTCGGATTTCGAGCTTCGTGCTTCGGATTTATTTTCTTAAACAGAAAGAAAATAAAGGATATTGCCCAGAAATAGAAAAAACCATAAAGGATTAGTAGCTGCCATAGAGGTGACCTTTGGCAGTGGTCTTTTTCAAAAAGAAAAGGTCCAATTTTTTCAATTTTTGTTAGAAATTCCGGCGCACACAAAACTCCAATTCCAGAGGCAAATGGCTTGAAATGGAGATTGAAAGGAAGAGTAAAAATAAAGAAAAAAATTCCTATTAACAAAATGTAAAATGAAAAACGAAAAATTAAAAACGACAATGAAAAATTAAAAATTTTAGATTTTACACTGTAATTTTGCACTTTTATTTTTTCATTTTTAATTTCGGTGTTTGAAATATGACCTTGTTTTATATAAATAACTAAAAGGACTAGCGCGACAAGAAGAAAATAGATTATCCCATCCCATGCATTGGTCATGTACATGATTGCTAACAAGAAACTTATTAGCAGTAAAATTCGAAATTCGAAATTCGAAATTCGAAGCAAATTCAAATTTACAAAATTCAAAAAAGTTTTTGTAATTTGTTCATTGGAGTTTTGGTATTGTTTCGGATTTTGTGCTTTGAAATTTGATATTAATAACGAAAGGAGAACTGCTATGGTTAATAGCACAAAAGGTATATCTAAGACGTGGCCGTGGAGATCAGATACAACAAATGAGTAAATAGGAAATTCGTGAATAGTATTTTCTATAAATCGAGTGGCATTGGGATACCAATAAGCATTTGGGAAAGTATCGAAAGAAAATGGTAATTGCCAGAACGGCACTGGTTTTTCGTTTTCATATGGTTTGAAAAAAGTATAGATCGTATGGAGATTTCCAACAAAAGTTATTAAGAACGCAGTTAGTAAACCTACAAGCAGAATTTTCAATTTGTCATTCTGAGTATTAGCGAAGAATCCCATGGAATCCTTCGACGCGCTACGCTTGCTCAGGATGACGCTATGCGTCAGATTTGCTCCGATTGAAAATGCGCCGACGAATGTAAATCCCGATATTGTTGCAAGCATTAGGTTATAAGTTATTAAAGCTGGTAAGAAAGATAATTTTGTCAAAACAGCTGTTACTAAGTGTCCGAAATAATAATAATTTATAGAAAAAGGAGTAAGCCACATATCAGGTGGCGGAAAATATTCGCTTCTTAAGATTGAGTTTATAAAACCAAAATCCATATATTTTTCAAGACCATGAATATCTGGAGCATGGGCATGTATAAAAGACCAAAATATTAAAACTAATAGAAAAATAATCTCTTCAAATATAAATATTTTCCACGATTTTAAAAGGTTCCATCTTGACAAAGGTGGAACTTTGACAAGAAGAAAAACATTAATAAGTAAAAAAATTCCACTTACTAAAAAAATTGATACTTGAGTAAAAGGTTGTATTTTTAGAATTCCCAAAATAAAAACTACATAGCTCACCAAAGCAATACCGATGATTTTTGAAAATATATATCCTTTATCCAAGAAGATTTTAAATAATATGCTTGTTAGGGGTAGGAAAGCAATGCCAATTATAAAAATTATTAACCACCATTGAAATATTGATGATAAATCTGAAAAAGGCATATCAGGAAAACATTTCAGGAAGAGTTTTGATAGCAAAAAGATTTTTTCCTAAGTTTTTTTTGATTTTTTTATTCAACCAGAAAAATTTAGTTTTAGCATTATTCTGTGCTAGGTACTTTAAGAGGTGAAGATCATCGTCAACATACATATCAATTTTGAGCTTTTGGATAATTTCATTTTTAAATATATGCGCTTGTTTGTTTTCAAAATTAAAATATAAATCTTCAAAAAGTTTGTTAAGTTGGTGTTTTTTGACAAGATGCAAAGTTTTTTCTTTTAAAAAACCAAGCCTACTTGAAATTAGATAATGTTTGTGTGTATTTTTGGATGCCAAATCTTTCATAAATTCTACATTTTCTTTAATTGGCTGGCGAAGAAATGGATGGTGAATCAGTAGGCGAAGCATTTGTTCGGGTTTGTTGGGAATCCTATAAATAAGCTGCCCATTTGCTTTTTTCTTGTAAAGTCTGTCTATTATAAAATCTGGGAGAAAAAATGGATAATCAATAAAAACTTTGTCAAGATCAAATCCAATATTCATACCTTGTATTAAGATTATATTATAATTAAGATTATAGCATTAATTTTATGAAAATTTTAGTCACAGGCGGAGCAGGATTTTTAGGCATGCACCTCGCATGGTATCTTCATAAAAAGTTTAATAACATTACGCTTATTGATGTTGCACAGTTTAATAAGAAAGAATATCCTTCAAATTCCCAACTAGCTGTTTGTGACGTTAGAAATAAAAATAAACTTGAAAGTTTTGTTAGAGGACAAGACGTTATTATCCATGCTGCTGCTGCTCTTCCTCTTTGGAAAGAAAAAGATATTTATACGACAAATATTGATGGGACAAAGAATATCTTAGAACTTGCAAAAATACATAAGGTAAAAAGAGTTATTTTTATATCATCAACCGCTGTTTACGGTGTTCCCAAAAAACATCCAATAGTTGAAGATGATCCTCGTGTCGGAGTAGGAGCATATGGTAAATCAAAGATTGTCGCTGAAGATTTATGTTTTGATGCAATTGAAAAAGGCCAAAACATAACAATAATTCGACCAAAAACATTTGTTGGCACAGGGAGATTGGGAGTTTTTGAAATACTTTTCGACTGGATCCATGATGGCAAAAAAATCCCGGTAATCGGAAGTGGCAAAAATAAATATCAACTTTTGGATGTTGATGATCTTGTTGATGTGATTTATAGATTTTGTCTTAAACACAAAAAATCATACAATGGAGTTTTTAATATTGGAGCAGAAAGATTTAATACAGTTAAAGAAGACTTGGAGGAATTATTTAAGTTTTCCAAATCAGGTTCTAAAATTCTCAAAACACCAGCATTTTTGGTAAAAAACATATTGTGGTTTTTTGAGAAAATCGGAGTTTCCCCATTATATCAATGGGTTTATGATACGGCAGATAAAGATTCATTTGTCTCAAATGAAAAGCTAAAAAAAGCTTTGAATTGGAAACCAAAATATTCAAATTCACAAGCTCTAATAAAAGCGTATAAGTGGTATTTGGATAATTATAAAGAAGTTAAATCAATAGCATCTGGAATTACACATACCACTGGATGGAAACAGGGAATCTTAAAGCTTTTCAAGAGATTGGTATAGTAAAATACTGATTTTTAATTTATTCTTTTTATTTCGTAAGTCCAAAAAGAAGGAGAATTGTCGACACCATTGAAAAAGTGCTGTTCTTTACCATATGGATAAGTATACTTAATTTTACTCATTGAAGGAGAATTTGGCGGCATAATGTATACTATATTTTTAGAAGTTGAATTAGAAATAGGAATTACTTGTTCTGAATTATCTATATCAACTCCTTCTAATTCAGGATTAATGAATCGTATTGTCCCATGATTGAAATAAAGCCATGTATTTTCGCGAAGCATGTAAACCTTCCAGTTTAGGCCTAGATTTTTTAGATAGTAAGCGATTTGTGTTGCTGGTTCTCTTTGAGCCCAACCATCCTTTGAGCGTATATAATCATTAAAATAAATTTTATAATCCCAAAATCCATTAATGACGAAAATCATAATTAATATTAATTTTAAAAAACGAATTTTATATCTTAGAAACTCTTCAATGGTTATGCCAGCAAAGAGAAAAAGCACCGGTATAAGTCCTACTAGTCTTTGACTTGATGGAGGATCTATAGTAATTGTCCCGCCGAAAAGTATAATAACAAAAAACCAAATCAGCAATAATTGCGATTTATTACTTTTATATTTAAAAAAAGATATTAATAATCCCCCAATAGTAAAAAATCCAATAATTGGGGCAAGTAATCCTTTTTGATATCCATAAAAGTAAAAACCAATATCTCCACCGAAATTAAATACTTTTAATGTATTTATAAATTGCCAGAATAAAACACTTGGGACATTATCTGTATTGTAGCGCTTGTAATACTCATCAAGATGATTAAATACGGAAACTTCATTGAGCCGAGGTGAGTAGGTGCCAGGATTTGAAAAATAATAAATACCTTGCGGTAAAAAAACGACCCCTGCAGTTATAAAAATGAAAAATATTTTCTTAAAAACTAATATTTTTTTTCTATTTTGAATAATAAATATAAAGGTAAAAACTCCTACAATTATAGGGAGAGCTTTTGTTGTATGGTGAAAATATAAAGATAATCCAAGAAATATACCTGCAATTATTGCATTTATATAATTTTGTTCTTTAATTGTCCTATACAAAAAATAAATAATAATACATGCAAAAAGAGGCGTCCAAATATTTGAAAGGGCAAGCCTACTATATGCAATGTGATAATGGGATGTTGCAAATGATAAAGCTATAAGCAATATAATCAGTTTATTTTGAAATATTAATTTTGCCAAGATAATAAAAAAAATAATCGTAAGAAATCCTGCAAATGCAGATGATGATCGAATACCAAACACAGTATCTCCAAAAATTCTAAGAAATAAACCTTGAACCTTATAACTCAGTATTGAAAAATCAAAATACTGTCCAATATTACCGAGTGAGAAAAAACTAGTATATTCTCCTCTGTTCACTTTTTGTTCTATAAGTCCCCACTCTGCCTCATCTCCATGAATCCCGGGAGGAATATGTCCAAGATCATAGAATCTTAGAGTAAATGCTAGTATCAAAATAAGAAATAAAGCAATCCAATAAACCCTCATAAAGAATTATAATTTTGGAATATCAATATTTTTGGGTGGTCATAGACAGTAAATGATTCATCGGCGCTTTGGTCATTAATTGAGATGTTTAAAAATGGAATCGTTGGAGGATTTTCAAACTCAGCGACTTTCCTGTATCCCAATTCTCCGTTAAAAAGCCTTTGGTAATATTTATTGGCATTATGAGAGCATTTGTCTTTGGGAAGAATCCATTTTTGACAATTTTTATAAATCCTCTGAAGTGGAGTATATAAGCGGTTGCTGGCGATAATTATATAATCTGCCTCTTGAACTTTTTGGTAAATTTCTCTCTCCAAAGAAGGATCAGACATTCCGTAAATAGGAAGTTCCAAAGTTTTATAGATAATATTTCCACCAATCGGCATCCCATCGTCCCAATGTTCGATAGCTAGAGTTTTGTCAGAGGGAATATTTTCATAAATCCATTCCGAGGCCAAAACACGAGTGTTTGGTCTGGTATAGATATTCATGAAAGACAAAGGCCAAACTAATAAGAAAGTATAAAGTATTAAGTATAAAGTATTAAGTATAAAATTGGATTTAATGCGATGCCTTAGATATTTATATATTTGATAAATAAAAACCGCAGCAAAAATGGCTAAAAGAGGATATAGAGGAAGCAAGTAGCGCATCCAACCAACCGCGAAGTTGCCAACGATAATGAAATAGGTTAAGAAAAATAATAATATTATAATTGTTCCATTATTCCATTGTTTCATTGTTTTATAACAGACATAAAAAATTCCTAAGAAAGAAGGCATTGCGAGTATAGGGCCTAATCCCCATAAAAACATATTTTTTAATTCGTACCAATATGGAATTTTTCCAACATATTGTAATGTATAGGGAAAAGTGAATGCATCGTATGTCATTTTTCTTTGCTCATTACTTTGTTTCCAAAATTCTTGAAAGTCAATAAGCGCGTAAGGTTGAAATATTGCAAAAGTTATAATGGTAACAACAATAATCGTTAAACCATCAATTATTAGTCTTTTCAAAAAACTTGGCACATGTGGGAACCAAATATGAGGCTTATGTGGTTGTTTTAGGAAAATGAGTATAAAATCAACAGTAATTGCGGCAAAAATTGCAACTACAAGAGGAATAGCACTAATTTTTGTTACAAGCGACAATCCAAAACATACACCAACAATAGCTGCGTTTTTACGTGAAGGTTTTTCATAGAATCGTATAAGTTGAAAAAGTGTAAGGGTTATAAAAAATGTCAAAAGTGTATCTACAGCATAGAAATGCGCTGTTTGGATAGGAAATACTGATATTGCATAAAAAAAAGAGGCAAGAAGTGCTACTTTACTATTAAATAATTTTTTGGCAATTAGAAAAATTATAAAAATTGTTCCAATGTCTGCGATTCCTGAGATAGCTCTTCCGACCAGATTTATTTTGTCGTAAGAAAGATATAAAGGGTCAAAGTTTGCTAAAAAAGACGCGGTTATTTTAAGTAAATAAAGTGGAAAATTACCATAAGCAAAAAAATGAGGATTTAATGGACTTTCAGTACTTAAAAATTCTTCAAGACTGTTGGGAAATTCAAGAGGCATTGCAAACATTACGATCGCTCGTTCATCAGGATGAAGATGGTGACCTTGATCCCAATTTAATCCATAGAATCTTAAAAAACTAGCCAAGCAAAGTATAGCAATCAAATACAGTAATTGTATTTTGATATTATTTAGAATTTGAAATTTAGTGCTTAGGATATTCATAGCCGATATTAAAAAGGTTATTCAGTAAATCTAGCATACTCTTCTCTAGTTAATTGTTTCTTTTTCTCAAAAACTCTTATCACTGGATGGTCAAAAACACTCCAGGTTTCTTCAGCTTCTTCATCAGGAAACTCTATTTTTAATCCAAAAAAAGATAGTTTTGGGAATGAACTAAATTCTTTTATTTTCTCAAATCCTAAATTCCCATCGAATAACGAATCATATACTTTAGCAGTTTTTGGATAAAAATTTTTAAGTCTTTGATGATTGTAAAATACTCGTCTACTTTGCACTAAGAAATAATCAGATGAATATAAAGCGTCAATAATTTTTTCTCTTGTTAAGATATCTTTTTCTAAGGCATAAAAATCCAATGAGATTCTTTGAAAATTACCATTAAGAGGTAGATCAACAGTATTTCCTCCCTCAACTAAAATGTTCGAACCAGGTTTCAAATAAGATTCTAACCATCTCGACGCAGTTATTCGAACATCTGGATTATCATAAATTGAAAAAAACGTTATAGCCCAAATAAAACTAAAAGTAGCTACTGCAAAAGATAATAAGTAGCCTAAAGTTTTCATTTTGTTTGTAAGTTGGCATAAGAAATACGCTGAGAAAATTGAAAAAAAAGGGAAAGTTGGGGCAATAAATCTAGTCCATTTTGCGAAAAGAAAAGCATTTGGTAGGAACAGAGACAGTAATACAATTATAATTAGAATTAGAATAAAAATTAACGTATTGTTAAATTGCTTCGTTGCTTTATTGTTGTAGATTTCTGAGATAATTCTTACAATAAGATAGATAAATCCTAAAATCCCAAAAATATAAAGAGATGGGCCTAAGGTATAAGGGAAGATTTTTTCTAGCTGAAACAATACGGGAGTGGTGTTGATAAATTGCCTTGTGTAAAAAACTGGTATTTTTCCAATTGCCAGTCCTCCTTCATAATCAACATTTCCCTTGAAGGCTTTGTAGTCAAGAAAAACATAAGGCGCAACAATTGCAAATGTGGCAAAGGCAATAACTATATTTATTAATAATAAACTACTAAATTTTAGCGTGGTTTTTAAGAATGATTTTAGATGAGATTTGTTTTTAGAATATGATTTGAATAAGATAGCTAAAATAAAAGGCAATACAAGAACAATAGAGCTTATTTTTACTCCTAACGCGAAACCAAAAGATATTGATGAGAAGACAATAAAAAGTAATTTGTTGTTCTGTAGAAATTTTATCATTAAAAGTAAAGACAATAGTAAAAAAAATATTAGAGTAGATTCTGGCGTAGCAAAATGAGCCTGTTGAATAAGTCCGGCTGTTATAGCAACAAAAAAAGCTGCAAGAAGAGAAAATCTCTTATCCATAAAAGCTCTTGAGATTTTATAAATAAGGAAAATAGTTAAAGTAGAAAACAGAGCTGAATAAAATCGTCCAATTAAGAAAGGATTAAATATTTGACTAATAGAGTTAAGTAATTCTTTCGTGAAATAGATTAGATAGATAGTTACTGTTCCGTATGAAAAAAAGTGGGGATGCATTTGGTCAGGGTATGATAATTGATTAACAGAAGCAACTATATGATATTCATCAGGATGAGTATATAAACCTTCTCCCCAATCAAGTTTATAGAAGCGAAAAAAAGCACCTATCAGTATAACAAGGAATATAATGATTAACGAGCGATGTTTTTTAATGATGTAGAGCATATAAATTTCTAAAATCTATTTGACCTAATTTCTAATAAATGACTTATGTCTAAATACCCAATTGGTATTTGGTGCTTGGGATTTATTTAGAAATTAGTAATTAAGAATTAGTCAATATTAATTTTGCTACTTTTTCTCCTAACTCAACTGCGTAGTTGGTTCCCCTATCCCAAGGGTAGACTTGTTGTATATTAGCAAGGTAGACATTCTTAAGTGGTGTTTCAAATGGAGGAATAATTTTTGAATAATTGAGCGGGATTATAGGCTGAGCAAAAGGAACCTTAAAAAGTTCAAAGTTCAAAATTAAAAGTTCAAAGTTAGGATTTATCCTTTTTAGATAAGGGGTATAGACTTTTAAGAGTTCGGGAGCACTCATTTTCATATACGGATGGTCATAGGGAAGATAATTACCCAAATATACAATATGTTCATTATCGTAATATTTCTTATCCATAAAGTTAGTGTGTTCGACAATTGCCATTATAGGCGAATCTTTATCGCAGATATTTAGCCAGTAAGTCCCATCTTTGAGGAATGGTTGTTTTAAACGAAGAATTAAATTGATTGCGCCTATACCCTTCAAATTCATAAGTTTATTTTTGTAAACTTGCGGAAGATGTGGTGCAATTTTTAGGAAGTGAAATGAAGGAAGCGTTGCAATAACTTTGTCATAATTTTCCATTTTCCACCTTCCATTTTCCATTTTATACTTTATTTGTACACCAATTTCTTGCGCATCTATTTCTTCTACTTGAGTATTAAAAAAAACTTTTCCTCCTAATTTCTCGATTTTCTTAACAAGGATATTTGCGAACTCCAAAAAACCTCCTTTCGGATAACTTAAAGTTGACGTTCTTTTATTTATTCTCGCCCAAAACCATGCAAGGGAAATATCATCTTTATAATTTCCAAATTTTTTGGTAAATAGAGGATTCCATATCATTTCATAGCTACTTTTACCCATTATTTTTGGAAGAAAATCAGTAGCCTTAATATTTTCTAATGTCTGCCAAAAAGGGTTGTATTTCAAGGAAGCTAGAGCAAATGCCATACGAACACGATCAAAAATAGGCAATTTCGGAAAAGCCAGTAATGATTTTACCGAGTCTAGCTGATAAATTAAATTATTAATTAAAGTGGATGTTTTTGGACGTTTTGTAATGACTTCAAAATTTAGTTCTTTCGCTAAATTGAGCGTAGAATAGTCATTTGTAAACCAGTGATGATAATGTTTTTCCAAAGACCAATTCCATTTGGGTAATTTAAAGCCAACAGCCAATCCACCAGGATTTTCATCTTTTTCAAATAAAGTTAAAGTATTGCCTAATTTTGATAGGTAGTAGGCTGCCGATAGTCCGGTAAAACCAGCACCAATTATTGCAATTTTCATAAGGATTTTCTTGAGGCAGTAAGCAGAAACAAAATTATGCCAGCAGAAGTTATCAAAAGCGCTAGAATAGCAAAAAACATTACATTTTTATCTCCTGTTTGGGAGATTTGATTTACATAGGTCAAGTCGGGAGATGGTATAGGTGTATTTGTCGGCGTTGAAGATGGAAAATTTGTTGGAGATGGGTTCGCAGTAAATACAGTAGCTATTTTT
This sequence comes from uncultured Gammaproteobacteria bacterium, assembly GCA_964372855.1. Lineage (GTDB taxonomy): Bacteria > Patescibacteriota > Microgenomatia > Levybacterales > UBA12049 > JACOXT01. Next base: position 22,167 of record CAYJRY010000003.1, read on the forward strand.
TTAGGAATAGGTGTGGAAGTTATTGCATCAGGAGAGAATGCTCCAAATCCTCCAATTCTCCCAGATTTTGTTGAGGAAGGGGTTTTATCGTCAAGAGTAAAGTCATAATTATTGGATAAAGTAATCGTTGGCAGAGGATTTGATTCAGAATAAGTCGACAAAACTCGGGATGTAAAAAAATCATTGACAAATGTTATCTTAATGTTTGCATCTTTATCAACAGTATAAAAGGTTGATAAATCTTCAGAACGAAGAGAATCTAAGTCGAAAATAAACAGACCATCCGGTTTCACAAGAGTAGATAAGGTTTGGGCTCCTTTTATAGTAAGATATGCGATTGTTACTGATGGAATATTTGTGTTTGGAACAATAACCTTCCCTGTTATTGGGTTTTGTTTGGGAAAAGTTGAAGAAATTGCTTGAGGTGTTTGAATTTCGAATGCGGCATTGTTATTTAAATAGGTTGTTTGACCAGAGTTTATTACAAAAAAGTATTTAGTATTTGGCGTAAGCTTATTAAGCGTAGTTGAATGAATAATACGAGGTGTTACAACACTTTTTTCTCTATCTAAATCTTCTATTTCAAAAGTACCAACACTTGGATCTTTACCATAATTGATGGTTCCTGTTAAATTTTCATCTGTAATGTAAGAAATAGTAAATGATGTGTCAGATATGTTTGTTATAGTTATATTTTTAGGTTCATCTGAGGTTATCGCAGTACTTATAAACCCAGTTTTACTTCTTATAGAAATTGACAGTAGTATTACGCTAAATGCTATCAAGCTAATACCCAATAGAGTTGGAATGCGTTTGTCAAGAATGCTTTTGATCATGGAATATTTAGATCGTCAATTTCGGATTCTTCTTCTGGCTCTTCTTCTATAATAACTGCGGATCCTGTCGTTTCCTGAATAGTGGGAGTTGGAATTGTAACCTCGAAATTAGGAGAGATTACTCTTCTTTTTTTAAGATCTTCAATTATATTTGTGTCAAAAGTAGGATTTATTGGTAAAATCTCCTGTTTTGTGACTTCAGAAATTGTTGATTTAGTCAGATTGTGGTAGACACTTCCTCCAATCCAGACCATAACAAATATTAATAACAAAGCTAAAATTATAAGCTGCCTATTTTGTACCATATTGTTTATTTTTTAAAAAATGACTCTGCGTTAATTGAAAATACCAAATTCTGATTGTCAAGACTTTGTGATTTTTCAATTGTCAATGTATCAATGACAACGATTCTTTGCATCGAGATTAAATTCGAAATGAATTCATTTATACTTGCATAGCTGCCTTCACCGGTCAAGGAAAAATTGAAAGTGTAATAATCTTTTTTCTCCATTTGGTTTTTGATTAGTTCAACTTCAAAGTTTTGAAAGTTATTTATCTTAATATTTGAGTCTCTGGCAATCGATTGAATTTGAGCCACAAGAGTAGGTATATTGGCTTTTTTTGGCAGAATATCATCTATTATTGGTAAATCGTTTTGAATATTTCCATACTGAGTTCTTAATTTATAGAGATTTGTTATTTTTTCCTCAAGAGATTTGCTTACGAATTCATTCTCCTTAATTTCATTAACTAGCTTAGCAATAGTTGAAAAAGTAGGGCTGATAGCAAAAAAACCAAAAAAAGATAAAGCAAGCAGTGTTAAGGTAACCCCAGTTATTTTTTGAGCTTTTTCCTCTTTCAAAAAAGTTAATGAAGTATTAAAGTAGCTCTCTTTGACTTTATTATTTTGGTTATCTTTTTGTGATATCATATTTATTTCAAAAGTCCCGTTATAGCAACAGAAATTCCAACATTTGGAACATTTTCTATCTTATCTATACTTAAAGATTTAATATTTGGATAAGCTTTTAAAGAATTAACAAAAACATTCAAAGAAGAAATAGATATAACATCCAAATTTATCACAACTCTGTCTTTGCTAAGTGTTAAATCATTAAAATTTAAATCTTCAGGGGTAAGTTCGACTATGTCTTGAAAAGTATTATAAACGGAAGCGCCATTTTTTGATAAATTAGACGCTAAAGAAAGTCTACCTTGTAAATTCCTAAAGTTTTCCTCATCTTTTTTAAGAGAAGCAAGAGAATTTTGTTTTTGTTTTATTTCTGCATGAAGCTGAATTAATCTCTCATCTAATGAAAATCTATAAATAAATGCTCCAATGGCAATAATTTCAGTTATGATTACAATTAAGCGACCAATGCTTAGAGCCCAATCGATAAACTTGTCAAAAGAAGATTCAGTTTCTTTTTTAATTAAGTTTATAGAGGCAGATGGGTTTTCCATTACAGATTTAGTGTAGGTGTTTTTTCAATTTTTGTCAAAGCGGAGAAAATTTGATAATTTTGATTTAAGTCTTGCGGCTTTATTTTTATGAATAATATTTTTCTTTACAGCTTTATCTAAAATACTTATTGCTTTTTTAAAATCTTTTTCTGACTTTACTTTTTTTACCTTTTTAATAGATAATTCAATACTTTTAGAAAATTTAGCATTTTGCTTACTTCGTTTTCTATCAGCTCTTAATTTTTTTTTAGCAGACTTTATTATTGGCATTAAAATATTTTATCATGCTATACTTGTAAATACAATATGCCCCAAAATCTTATCAAAAAAAGCATTGAAATTTTACTTGCTCGCCAAACAAATATCTTGTCAGCTGCATTTGTTATAATGGCTACTGTTGTCTTATCTCAAATTTTGGGGCTTCTTAAGACAAGATTGTTATTTTCAATTTTTGGACCATCAAATACTTTGGGCATCTATAGTTATGCCTCGATTCTCCCTGATACTGTTTTTCAGCTGACTATCATCGCAGCACTTGCATCTGCTTTTATACCAGTATTTTCTGAGTATTTATCAAAAGGAGAAGAACAGAACGCGCACACGATGGCATCAACTCTTTTGGCGCTAGGTCTAGTGATTTTTATTACGATTTCTTTAGTTCTCGTTGTTTTTTCACGGGAGATCCTTTCTATTTTTAATGGTGGGCAAAATTTCTCAAATGAAGATATGACCCTTATGGCTAACCTCACGAAGATTATTGTTGTTGGCCAACTAATCTATATAATTGGAGTTTTTTTCAGCGCGTTGCTTCAATCATATAACCATTTTTTCATTCCTGGCATAGCAGCCTCATTTTATAATCTGGGAATTATAGCAGGTATATTATTGTTTCATGAGTTTGCCGGAATTTACGCGGTGCCTTTAGGTATCGTTTTGGGTGCGATAATTTTTGTTGCGCTTCAATTTCCTCTTGCCCGAAAAGTCGGATTTAATTTCAAGCCAACAATCGATTTTCTAAAAGGAGGAGGATTAAATAAAGTATTTTTTCTTATGTGGCCGCGCACTGTTCAAGTCGGCGTGCAACAGTTAGGAACTATTATTCTTGCGGCAATTATCGCGTATATGGCACAGCCTGGACGTATGCATTTACTTTTTGATTCAGCAAAAACTCTTATGTTTGCTCCAATATCCCTGATTGGATTCAGTATCGCCCAGGCGGCATTTCCAATTTTATCAAGGGAGAAAAATAACTTAGCTGAATTTAAGACAACTTTTTTGACTAGCTTTACTCAGATGCTTTATCTTATCTTACCAGCATCGGTTTTGATTCTTGTTCTTCGTATCCCCATTGTCAGGCTTGCCTATGGTGCAGATAAATTTGACTGGCCAGCCACAGTTTTGACTGGCCATATTCTAGCTTTTCTTTCTATTTCTATTTTTGCGCAAGCATTGATTGTTCTTTTGTACAGAGCGTTTTATGCACTACATAATTCCTTAATTCCTCTTATTGTTAGCTCCATAGCAACAGTTATTCTTATAATTTTTGGTTATTACTTTGTAATGATTCAAGGCTTGAGTATTGAAAGTATCGGCTTGTCATTTACAATCGCAAATATTATTCAGCTTATTATACTTATGATTTTGCTCAATAAGTATGTAGGAGGACTTGATAAGAAAATGCTGTTTTTCCCAACAATTAAAATTTTTCTAGCAACATTTTTTACTGGGATTGCTCTTTACGTCCCGATTAAACTTCTTGATCAGTTAGTTTTTGATACTACACGCACAATAAACCTAATCATCTTAACAGGAATATCAAGTTTTAGCGGTTTGACTTTGTATCTTTTTCTAACCTGGCTTTTCAATGTAAAAGAAGCTACAACATACCTTTTAATTTTTAGGAAAATCGGCAATTGGAAGGATATCCTCAGTAAAAGTTCAGAGGTCATAGATACTTCACAACTTAAACCATAAATCATGAACCAAAATAATATTAGAAATTTTGCAATTATTGCGCATGTAGATCATGGTAAATCAACTTTAGCAGATAGACTTTTGGAATTGACGAATACTATTCCAAGAGAAAAATTAAGAGAGCAATTTTTGGACCAAAATCCAATTAGCAGACGTCGTGGAATTACTATTAAACTTGCGCCAGTTAGAATGAACTATACACTAAACGCTACACCTTATATCCTAAATCTTATCGATACTCCTGGGCATGTTGATTTTTCTTACGAAGTTTCCCGAACTCTTGCTTGCTGTGAGGGAGCAATACTTTTGGTAGATGCAACCCAAGGAGTTCAAGCTCAAACTGTTGCTCATTTCAGAGAAGCAAAAAGGGAGAAACTAACAATAATTCCAGCAATTAATAAAATAGATTTAGCAAGTGCTAATGTAGACTTGGTGATTAGGCAGCTTGGTGAAACTTTTGGATTTAAGAAAGAAGAGATCCTCCTGATCTCTGCCAAAACTGGGGAAAATGTGGATTTTTTACTTTCAGAAATCGTTAGAAAAATACCTGCACCTTCTGGTCAAAAAGAAAAACCACTTCGATCTCTCATATTCGATGCAGTATATGATGAGTTTAGGGGTGTTGTTGCCTATGTTAGGGTGGTTGATGGTGAAGTCAAAAAAGGAGAAAGGGTCAGATTTTACCAAAACAACATAGAGTCTGAAGTTACTGACCTTGGATTTTTCACTCCGCACTTAGCGTCATCAAGTATATTATTATCTGGAGAAATAGGATATATAATAACTGGTATAAAAGATATCAAGAAAGTTAGAGTTGGTGACACTATAACAATATCAAATATCAAAAATCAAATATCAAATATAGAACCACTTCCAGGGTATAAGATTCCAAAGCCAATGGTTTTTTTTGGAATGTACCCTAGGAATACGGAAAACTATTTAAACCTTAAAGAATCTTTGACCAAATTAACCCTTAACGACACAGCCTTAACCTATAAAGAAGAATACTCTTCGTATTTAGGAAGTGGATTTCGAGTAGGATTTTTGGGGCTTTTGCATGCGGAAATTATAAAAGACAGGATAAAACAAGAATTTAACTTGGAAATTTTACTTGCTATGCCCCAAGTTTTATATGAAAGGATAGGAGATAAAATACTAGAACCATATATGAAGCTGAACGTATATACCCCAAAGCAATATTTGGGAGATATTATGAATATATGTCAAAATAAAAAAGGCCAGTTATTAGATATAGCTTATTATGAAAGTTTTGTTCGTATAATTTATGACATGCCTTTTTCTATGTTTATACGAGGACTTTCATCAGACCTTAAGTCAGCCTCAAATGGATTTGCAAGTATCGATTACGAGCTTACCGACTATAAAGAAGCAGATCTTGTAAGAACTGAAATAAAAGTGAATGATGTGGTAATTGATGTATTCTCCGAACTAGTTTATAAAGATGAGGCACAATTTGTCGCAAGGGCAAAAACAGAAAAACTAAAACATACTCTTCCTCGTCAGCAATTTAGACAGATTATTCAGGGAGTGGTAGATGGAAATATTGTTGCCAGATCAGAAATTCCTCCTTTTAGAAAAGATGTTTTACAAAAAATGAGTGGCGGAGATAGGAGAAGAAAAGATAAACTTCTGGAGGCTCAAAAGAAAGGTAAATCTCGGTTAATTACTCATGCCAAAATCTCAATTCCCCAAGAAGCACTAATGACAATGATTGAAAAAAATAAAATATAAATTGCTACTTGCAATTGTTAAAATGTATGATAATATGTTATGCATTGCAATTTCTTGACAAACAAAAAGATGAAGTTTTCTACTATTTTACTTCTAATACTCTTTCTTCCAGCAATACTTTTTACTACTACCTTTTCAATACCCTCTTCTGTTCTAGCTCAAACAGTTGAAATTGTAACTTTTCCTGATCCAAATCTTGAGACCGCAGTAAGAGAAGCCTTAAATAAACCCACTGGAGATATAACGAGTGAAGATATGGCTAGTTTGACCCTATTGGATGCGTCAAATAGAGATATTGTCAACCTAACTGGTTTGGAATATGCAATAAACCTTGACCGCCTCACGCTTTGGCAAAACCAAATATCCGATCTTTCACCACTTGCTGGATTAACGAAACTAACCAAACTAAAACTCTACCGTAACCAAATAGTTGATATTTCACCCATTGCCAATTTGACGAACCTTAACGGCTTGTACCTCGAGCAGAATCAAATAGTAGATCTCTCGCCACTTGCTGGCTTAACCGGAATCACGGAAATGGACCTCGCGGAAAATCGAATATCTGACGTTTCGCCTTTGGCTAACCTGATTAATTTAGGACACTTGGAAATTTCTAGAAATCAGATAACTGACATCTCTGCATTCGCCGCTCTCCCATTAAATTGGCTGGAAGTTCATGAGAATCAAATAGCTGATATCTCGCCTTTGGCAAATAATATGGCATTAGGACTGGGGGATTTTCTGAACTTACAACTCAACCCACTAAATGAACAGGCATATAATATTCATATTCCAGAACTTCAACAAAGAGGTGTTGAGGTATTGTTTTCTCCTCCTGTTGGAGGAGGGTGTATTCCTTTAAATTTTGGGTCAACAACCTCGGACGCAATCAGCACACTAGGAGAGGAAGATTGTTACTCCTTTAATGGAGTAATCGGTGAAGCATTCTTGGCAAGGATGGTTAGGACATCCGGCACCATGCAGCCTGAAATACGGCTATATCGACCGGATGGTAGCACAGTTCTATGCTCCAAGTCGGGTACTTCGCTCGCAGATATGCTGTGCCTTCTGAAGAACACTGGCACGCATACCTTACGTCTGGGCGACCTAAACGATGATGAGACTGGAGACTACAATCTTTATTTCCAACGCACTAATAATCCTGTAAATGCTACTCCACTGAATTTGAGTGAAACCATTTCAGGGACAGTGAGTGCTTTGGCTGAAATGAAAACTTACACCTTCACAGGAGCGATAAATGATCGCATTGTGATAAATACAGTCAAAACTTCTGGACTTTTTCAACCTGAAGTTCGGGTTTATAGCCAAAATGGAAAACTTCTTTGTTATAAAATCGGCAGTCTTATATCTCATCTATTGTGCACAGTGAAAATTAGCGGCACTCACACTGTTTTGGCTGGCGATAACGGCGGCAATGAGACTGGCGATTACAACCTTTATATCCAGCGCACAAACAGCCCCATGATCGCTACTCCACTGAATTTGAGCGATACTGTTTCAGGAGATATCACTGTTGCTTCCCAAATGAACACCTACACCTTTACAGGCGCAATAGGCGACAGGGTAGTAACAAGAATGGTCAAAACATCAGGTGCGCTTGCACCTTACGTGAGAGTCTACCGCCCAGATGGCACACTAAAATGTTCTAAGAGTGGCACTCTTATTTCTGACACGCTTTGCACTTTGGATAAAGATGGCGTTCATACGGTGTTATTAAGCGACGGTGGATCTGCCACTGGGAGCTATACATTCTACATTCAGCGCACCAACAATCCAGTTAATGCAACGCCTATCAACCCAGGCGAGACCATAGCTTTAGAAATTAGTATGACCTCTGAAATGGATTCTTTCACATTTTCTGGTGTAGCAGGTACAAGCGTTGTGGTAACAATGACTGCCACCTCTTCAGTCTTCCAACCAGAGATGAGAGTTTATCGTCCAGATGGAACATTACGATGCTCAAAGAAAGGCACCTCACCTATTACTCTAACTTGTTTACTTGACGTAACCGGCACTCACACTATCTTAGCCGGCGACATGAATGGCGAACAAACAGGTAGCTACACAATTACCTTTTAGATTTCTAACGCTGGGATTTCTAATCTAAACTATAGGATCTTGACAAGTGAATGGGTTTTGTTGTATATATTTATTACTGACCATTTTAAATAATGTGATTTTTTGTTGATTAAATTTATATGGCAAATAATAAAAATTTAACTTACAAACCACTTTTTGACAATGTCTTTATAAAACCTCTTGAAGCTGAGTCAAAAACAAAAAGTGGAATTATTCTTCCAGATTCTGTAAAAGAAAAACCTCAAATTGGCCTTGTAATGGCAGTTGGTCCTGGTAAAATAACATCAGATGGGAAACTTAATCCAATGGTTGTTAAAAAGGGACAGAAAGTTATGTATAAAAAATGGGGCGGTAATGAAGTAAAAGTGAATGGTGAGGAATGGACAATGGTTAGTCAAGAAGATATACTTGCAGTAGTAAGTTAGCGTCTAGCAACTAGCGTTTAGCGTTCAGTTAATTTTAACTAGACGCTAGAAGCTAAACAGCTAAACGCCGGAATGTATGGCTAAACAATTAAAATTTTCTGAAGAAGCAAGACAGGCATTAGTTAAGGGAGTAAATATTCTTGCTCGTGCTGTTGTCACAACACTAGGGCCTAAAGGGAGAAATGTTGCTTTGGACAAAAAATGGGGTGCTCCGAATATTGTCCATGATGGAGTTTCAGTTGCAAAAGAAATTGAACTTGAAGATCCATTTGAAAATATGGGCGCACAGCTTGTAAAAGAAGCAGCTTCAAAAACAAATGATGTAGCAGGAGATGGAACAACAACAGCTACTCTTCTTGCGCAATCTATTATAAATACTGGTTTTAAGAACGTAACTGCTGGAGCAAACCCTATGATTTTGAGATCTGGCATGGAGAAAGGAGTTAATGTAGTTGTTGAGGAAATAGGGAAAATGGCGAAAAACGTAAAAGACGTTGATGTTGCGAAGGTTGCAACAATTTCAGCTCAGGATCCTAAAATTGGTGGACTTATTGCTGAGGCATTAGCAAAGGTTGGTAAAGATGGAGTTGTAACAGTTGAGGAAGGGAAAGGTCTTGAATTATCAATTGACTACAAAGAAGGAATGGAGTTTGATAAAGGATATGCATCCCCATATTTTGTGACAAATCCAGACAAAATGGAAGCAGAAATTGAAGATCCATATATTTTAATTACAGACAAGAAAATCTCTGCTCTTAATGATTTGTTGCCATTCTTAGAAAATTTGGTTAAAGTCTCTAAAAATTTAGTAATAATTGCAGATGAGATAGAGGGTGAAGCATTGGCAACATTGGTTGTAAACAAGTTAAGAGGAACTTTTAACACTCTTGCGATTAAAGCTCCTGGATTTGGAGATAGACGAAAAGAAATGCTTGAGGATATTGCTATTTTGACTGGCGGTGTTGTTATATCAGAAGATACTGGGAGAAAGTTTGAGAATGTGACAATTGAGGATTGTGGACGAGCAGACAAGGTTTGGGCTGATAAAGAAAATGCAAGAATTATTGGTGGGAAAGGCGAGGTATCTAAAATTAAAGCAAGAATTGCTCAGATAAAAAGGGCAATTGAGGAGACAACCTCTGATTTTGACAAAGAAAAACTACAAGAAAGGTTGGCAAAACTATCGGGTGGTGTTGCTGTAATAAATGTTGGAGCTGCAACAGAAGTTGAGATGAAGGATAGAAAAGAAAGAGTAAATGATGCAGTGTCAGCAACAAAAGCAGCACTTGAGGAAGGAATTGTGCCTGGTGGCGGAGTAACACTTCTTCGTGCAAGAAAAGCACTTCTTAAGCTTAAAAATAGTTTAAGTTTGGATGATGAGAAAGTAGGTATTGATATTCTTTATAATTCCCTTGCAGATCCTGCTAGATGGATTGCCAAAAATGCAGGAGCCGATGAGGGGTGGGTTGTAAAACACTTGGAAGATTCAAAAGTTACAGATTATGGATTCAATGTAATGACAATGCAATTTGAATCAATGCTTGATGCCGGGATAGTTGACCCTGCAAAAGTCACTCGTTCTGCTGTTCAAAATGCTGCAAGTATTGGAATGATGGTTCTAACAACAGAGGCATTAGTAACCGACCTCCCAGACAAAAAGGATGCTGGTATGCCAGGAGGAATGCCTCCAGGCGGTATGGGAGGAATGGACTACTAAAAATATCAAAAATTAAATATCAAATATCAAAAATTTTCCCCGAAAGGGGATTTTTAATTTGAGGGAGTTTTTATTTTCTTTACTCTATAGCGTTTATATAGAATATAAATTACAATAATGGCTGCAACTAAAGGAGAATAAACTGCGAGCCAGATTAGAGCTTCGGCGCCAATTCGCAAGGTATTTAAGAGACTTCTTACAGCGTGTTTGAAAACAACATCGGGTCTAAATACTTTATCTGGAGTATATGGAAGTGCTAGCTCATCTGTTGAGAGATAAATAGTAATTTTTGTAAGCTTCGCGTTTTTCTCAATTGCAAGTTTCTGTCCAACAAACGCATCAATCTGTGACTGGATATTTATAATTTCTCGATTAACAGTTAAAATATCCGCAACATCAGTGGCTTTATCCAAAATTTCCTCAAACTTAGCTTTGGTTTTTTGAAGAGTAGATAATCTTGCTTCAATATCAGTGTATTCCTCTGTTACATCAGTTCCCACCAAATTTTCACTCGCTACTTTAACAGCCAGACTTCTGAAATAATAAAGGGCTTGGTCTAATTTATCTGTAGGTACTCTTACAGTTATACTTGCGAAAGGAGATTCAGTTGGTCTTGTATAAGATGTATAAACCAAATATCCGCCATTACTTTTTACATATTCAAGTATTTGATCTCCAATTTTTCGAACATCCTCAACAAGAAGTGAGATATTAGATTCTTGAATTACAATTCGATTTCCCGAAAAATCATTCGATTCTTGAGTTTTTAATTGAGAGAATTCAGGTACCCCACCTTCGCCCATGTTAGGCAATTCTTGTCTACTGTAAGGTCCATAGTCAATTGAAGGAGTAGTAAATAAAGGTCTTTGTGGGAAAAGTAAAATATTGTCTTTGAATAAAAGGTAGATAATTACTAAGACAAGAAGAGAAATTAATTTATGTGTTTTAACCCAATTAAATAACGCCATTTATTTTAATATATCTATTATATTTTTAATTTGCAAGAGATACGCTCTGACTTTGCTATAATATTTCAAGTTTATGAAAAAGATTTTAGTGTTTATTCTTCCAATACTTATATCAATAAGTATCTTTTTGGGTATCATATATTATTTTGAATTAGGCTCAAGAAAAGGAGCTCTTCAAGTTAATTCCACTCCCAAAAGTAAAGTTTACCTGAATGATAAACTGGTTGGGGAAACACCTTTGTGTCTGTGTAAAGACCCAAATCTTCTAAAAGTGGGAGATTACACGATTAGACTTACTCCAGCAAATAATCTAAATCCATTTGAGGAAAAAATAAATATCAACAAATCTACAGTAACCGTTGTTGATAAAATCTTTATCAATAAGAGTAATTCTGAGGGAAGTATTGTCTCCCTTTCTCCAATAAAAAGTAAGGATGATGCTGAAATTATGGTCGAAACATTACCTTCGAATGCAAATATTTTTTTGGATGAAAAACCAGTTGGTATATCAAATATAGTCTTAAAAAATGTCGACGCTTCGGATCACGATCTTAGAATTACTCATAAAGGATATAAAGATAAGTTACTAAAAATTAAAACAACCTTGGGTTATAGATTAGTCTCAAAAGTTTATTTGGAGGCAATGCCAAAGAATGAAGTCGCGACTAAATCAGCATTAATCTCAAGGGTATTAATACTTGACACGCCAGTTGGATTTTTAAGAGTAAGAGAATCAAGTTCTTTATCGTCTACTGAGATTGGTAAAGTTACGCCAGGAGAAATTTACGAATTATTGGATGAGAAAGAAGGTTGGTTTGAGATTAAACTAAGCTCACCCTCTGGGGCTATAACGAGTGGCTGGATAAGTTCTACATATGCTGAAAAACAAAAATAATTAAGAACCAATAAGGTAGATTATAGAAATAACTAGAAAAACCCAAATTATAACGGTTGCTAGAAGAGGTTTATCTGAAAGAAGAACTCTTTCCGGACTTTCTCCCTCATGCTTTTCATATATATCTTGTAAATATCGCATGAGTCCATACACAACAGGAGCAATGGTTATCATCAGCCATTTTTTGTGGAAAAAAGCTGGCAAAAAATCTGGCAGAAGAATGTCAATGTTTATTTTAAATCCAATTGGGTTTTCCAAAAAAGTAAAAAGTGAGTAAGAAATAAATGTGGATGTTGCAAATACCGAAGCATAGACATCAAGAAGCCTATCAGAATAATGAGAAAGTGTTTTCCTGATATCGGCAATATTCAAAGATTTGTTTTGAGAAACAAGAGTTAACTCAGACCTTCGCTTGCCGATTGCCAAAAAAAGTGAGAGTGATATTGTTGTCAAAAGAAGCCATACAGAAATATGAAATCCACCTGCTAGCGCTCCGGCATAAACTCTTAGGATATAACCGCTTGCAATAGCTAGGATATCTATAACAGCTAATGTTTTAAGAATAGTTGAATAAAAAAATTGAATGAGTAAATATATGATTGATAAGATGAAAAAAGTAGGATTTATTGTTATGGCAACAGTCAATGATCCGATTATTAAAACTGTTGCGACTAAACGGGCATAGTTTAGAGATAAATCATTATGCGCAAGAGGCCGAAATCTTTTAAACGGATGAAGTCTATCTTTTTTTATGTCAAAAATATCATTTATTATATAGCTTGCCGATGATAAGCCACAAAAAACTAGAAAAGCTAAGATAGTTATTTGTAAATATTTGAAATTGAAAAGCTCTCCAGAGAAGGTTATTGCTGCAAAAATTGCAAAATTTTTTATCCATTGCCTAGGCCGAGTAAGTTTTAGCGTATAGTAAAATAATTTCGTCATATGTTTTTTTTAAGCACTCGATTTAGGAAAAGCAATGTACCCAGAACAACAACCATAAGCATTATTATTGCAAATAGTTTTCCTTTACTAGACAGAATAAGAGCGAGTGATCCCAATATAGCAGAGTTTGTCCAGTAAAACAACGCAATGCCTCTTTGACTTACACCAATACCTAGCAATAAGTGATGGAGGTGTTTCTTATCATGCCAGAAAGGTGAGCGTCCGGAAAGCAAACGTCTGATAATCGTGAAGATTCCATCTGTCATAGGAATTCCCATTACCAAAATAGCAGTTGCTAATTTAGCCCCAGAAAGTATAGAGGCTGCGCTTAGAAGAAGATAGACTGCAGTTGCACCATAACCCGGAAATATACGTGCAGGATAAAAATTGAATATTAAGAAACCTAACGCTGCACCCGCTATAATAAAGGATAAATTTGCACTTAGCATATTTGCGTAATCAAAATTAGCAAACCTTAGACTTAAAATTCCAATTACAAAAGCTGATATTGCAACAATTCCAGGCATTTGACCATCCACACCTTTACTCCAATTCAACATGTTCATCACCCAAACTATCCAGAAAATTGCAAGGATATCAGAAAGTGTAAAGATCGTGACTTTTATTGAATCTAAATATATTATCCCACCAAAAGGATTAGTAATATAGGGAATACTAATTCCAGATAAAACAACAATTAAAGCAGAAGCTATATTAGCTACAAATCTAGCGTACGGAGAGATATCGTATAGATCATCCATTATTCCAACAATTAGCGAAATTAATGAGGCTACAAAAAGAGCAATTGTAATTTTTGTAATTGGAAGGAAAAACAAACAGGTTACAAAAATACCCAGAAATAAGGGAATTCCTCCCCCTCTTGGTATTGGTTTTGAGTGTATAACTGCCGGATGTTTGCGTTTGCCTGGATCATCAAGTAAACCAATTTTTTTAATTATTTTTATCGATAAAAATGTAAGTATTACAGTTAACAGAAAAGAAACAAAAAAGGCAAGCTGCAAAGTCATATTAAAGAATACGTATTATAGTTCTTATTATAAAAAGAAAAGTGAGTAGCGAAATAAGAAGAGTTGTTCCAGCTAATAAGCGCGATACAAGGGGTATGCTTTTATAAATTAAACTTGATGTAATTAAGTTTATAACAAAGAATAGTACTGAAATAAAAATAGGAATAAATATTGTGAGAGTTATACCTAGTCTTTCTTCTCCCCATGGGAGTTGATTAAAAATGGGGATAAATGGAGGTAAATGATTATAAAAAAAAGCGGTGAATATAAATGCAATTATTATAACCACTAGAGACATTAAAAATCCCCAATTTGTAGTTTTATCTTCTATAACATCTTTAAAAAATTCTTTCATAGACTGATGCACCGTTAATATTTATTTTATTGAAATATTCAGATAAGGAGAAAGGATAAGGTTTCTGATCGGGCATAATTATAATAAATTTAGGTTTTGTTTTTTCAAGCGCAACTTTAGTCGTATATAGTCCATCTTTATAATTTGAAATGTGATACTCAACAATATACTTTGTTGCGGGTGCAACATTGGATAATTTGTATAATTGAGCATTGTTTCCCCAAATAAAGATTGAGTCATCTTTGTTAAGCTTGGGCTTTATGAAAAATGAAATTTCATAATCAATTGTCGTATTTTTATCAAAAAAAGAATAATAGGACATGGAGTTAATATTACCAGAAATATAACCCACGAAATTTAAATAGTAAAGAAATGTTTTTTTTAAGCCAAAAAAATTAAAATTTGTGAGTAGAATTATTAGAACTAATAATGTAATAACTATAATTTTTTTTTGATATTTCCTGTCAACAAATAATTCTCCAAGCATAAGTGATAAACTAGGCAGTAAAACAATCATGTAATGGGTGTAGGGACGCTGAGAGAAAAGAGCATTGAAAATGGAAAATGTCAGCCAAATTAAAATAAATAGTAAAGACTTGGTAAGATGTTTTTTTCTTACGTAAAGATAATAAATTATTGATATCAAGATTATAAACTTAAGAAAAATTAATAAGGGGATATTTCCTAGAATGGTATTTTCATAATTTACATAAGATATGTTTGACGTAAATACTGCGAAAATAAAATCAGAAAATGCTCCTTTATACAGGAAATATATTGATGTAATAACTATTGGGATAAGGAGACTAACAGTAAATAGCTTCAGTTTTGAAAGAACAATTTGATTGGATTTTGTGTTAACAAATAAATAAAAAGTTAAAAAAGCAATAAAATCAAAAATCGCAACAGCCTTAAAAAGAAAAGCAATGCCCAAAAGGAATCCGGAAATTAAAAATTTTAAAAACTTACCGTTCGATTGAACTGCACTATAGACTAAAAGCGAGGACAATGTAATTGGTAGAAGCATAAAGTTTTCTGCGTTTGCGATATTTCCTTCAATTAAAGGAAGGCTGAAAAATAAAGCAAATACCGAGGTTGCTATAAAACAAGCTATTTTGGCTAATTTATGGTCCTCATAAACCCTTCTTGCAAGATAGAAAAAAGAAGTGACTGTAAAAATACCAAAAATTAATGATAAAAGTCTGACTAGAAATTGATCAGACTTCAGAATTGAGTAAATTATATATAGCAATGGTAGTTTATTATCAAATATTTCTTTATATAGTATTTTCCCTTTATTTAGAGCAATACCAATTGATTGATAGATTCCTTCATCTCCATACCAGTATGGTTCATAGAGAGAAGGGAATCTAAGTAGGAAAAATATGAGAGTTATAAAAAGCAGAAACCAATAGCTTACATTATCTTTAAGTGCTTCAATTCCTTTCATGAAGAGCAACTATAGTTTTTCTGTGACTTTATATTCAATTTTTTTACCAATCATTAAACGGGTATGAGAAATAAGTGCTGGGAGAGTTGAAAGAAAGAATCCAACTACCGGGAGAAATAGAAATTCTAGAAGAAATAAAAATTTTCTCAATCTGGAAGCTGCAGCGTTTTTTGGTCTATTTTGGAAATCAATAAATATCATGGCAAAAGTTGCGACCAAACAAAAAGTCAAAATAATTCCTGCTAAACTAGGTAATTTATAACCCAGTGTTGTTCTTGAAAAGACCGGGTTTATTAAGGGGATGATATTTGCAGCCACTGTGATTACAAACCAATTTACAGGCCAGAGAAAATGATCCAAAAGAACATGGAAAAGCATTATTGTCTTTCTGAAAAAAGGAACATTGGGAACTGTTAGCCACCATTTGATAAATAGCGGATCATCCGATACTCCCCATGACCAACGCTGTTCCTGTTGGTATTTACTTTTTAGGGTTTTCCAATAACTTGAAGAACGAGGTGAATCCATGGATGTTTTTAAAAATATCGGCTCAACCCAAGCTTGGCCATGAAGTTTGTAAAAAACTTTAAAGAATATTCGATAGTCTTCAGGAATTACATCGGTATCCCAAAACCCGACTTTTTTAAGAAGGTTAAAAGATAGCGAATATGTTGAATTAGATATAAGCCTATCTCCCTGAACTAAGACCGCTGTTCTCCACAAACTTCCAAAAAATGCAATAATACGAACAGGAGCAGGTATTTTCCAGAAATTGTTATGATACACATTTGCCGACTGCCAAAATTTATTATATGGATGGGGATCAGTTAAAAATTTGTATGTTAAATATGAAAAGTATTGTTTGTCAAATATAGAGTCAGCATCAACTGATGAAACAGTTGTAAAATTTAAATCTAGGGTATCATCTCGTAAAAGTTTTTGATAAATCATTTTGGCAGCATAAGATTGATTTGAAGATTTACCTTTTACTTCTCCTTGAATGTCCGGGTGATATGTTGCTAAAATAGCACCGAATGTGTTTTTGAATTCGTTAATCAAAATATTTGCTTTTTCTTTAGCATTTTTTTCTCTCTGTTCCATTCCTAGAACAACTAAAAGACGTTTTTTAGGAAATGTTTGATTTGAAATTGAGTAAAGAGTATCTCTTAGCTTTTCAATAGATTCAGTAAAGTTAGGAATTATTATGACATGCGTAACTCTTTCAAAGTTACTAAGTTTCTTTGCTTTTTCCAGCCAATTTTCTTTTTCGGAGTCTCTTATTTTTTTTGATGCTATATATGCAGAAATTGCAAGAGAAAAAGATTTATATAGCCAATATACATCAAAAAACAATATAAAATATGCAACAACAAAAGGAATAGTTAAAGATCCCCAAATAGGAAAAAGAATGAGAGTCCAGGAGGCAATACCTGGAAACATCTCCAGAAACCTTTGCGTTTTGATTGGATAACGTGTAAAAATTATCTGAAAGAATTTAGTCATATATTAAATATCTTTCTAGCATTAATACTTGTTTGTTCAGACACTTTTAGAAATGATTCTTCTTTAAGATTAGCTATAAATTTACCTATAAGTATAACATATTCTGGCTTGTTTTTGGTTCCTCTTAGAGGCTGCGGTGTTAAATAAGGGCTATCTGTTTCAGTCACGATTTTATCAAGCGGAGTGTATTTTACAAGTTCTTTTAGCTCAACTGTTTCTCCAGGCGGCAGTCCTTTATAAGTGATATTCCCATCAAATCCTATATAAAAACCCAAGTTAAGAACTTTTTTAAGATAATCTAAATCTCCTGACATACAATGAAACATGCCGGGAGGGTTTAGTAAACTTGATTTATGACTTAATAGTATATTAAGAATTTCCGCTCCTGCATGGCGATTATGTATTTGAAGCGGTAATTTGAGTTTATAAGCAAGCTCGATTTGTTTAGTGAATACATTCTCTTGAATATTTGGATCTACAATACCATTCGATTTGTATCTAAAAAAATCCATGCCAATCTCTCCAATTGCCACTACTTTTTTCGAGCTTTTAGCGAGTATCTCGAGTTCTTTCTCCCAACCTTCCTCTAATTTATCTGCATGATGGGGATGAATACCAATAATTGAATACAAATTTTCGTATTTATTTGCTAGCTCAACAGCTTTTATACTTGAATCAATTTTGGTACCAACATTAATAATCTTACTTACGCCAGCATTGAATGCACTTTTAATAACTTCATCGTAGTCTTTTTCGAATGCATGAAAATTCAAATGACAATGAACATCAACCATATCCAAATATTATCAGATTTCTTTACACTTTTTTTACATAAACTTTGTTGAATATATATGTGCGCATGAGAGTATCTGAGCATATGAATAATATAGATATACTTCTTACAATGGGAAGTATGGCAGCATTTTATATCCTTTTTAGATTGCAAAATAAGGCGGGATAAATTATGAAAATACCATTTTTAATAAAGATAAAACGACAGGATAAAAAGCAGTCAAATCAAAGACTGCTTTTTAAGATCTGTAGAGAGCAATTTAAAAAATTGGTAAGACTTGGGCTAGATATCCCTATAACTTCGCCCTCATATTAGTAAGTTTTTAAAATTTTGAAGGAAAACCAAGGTTTATATAATCTGCCTCCATTCTCGCGCCGGAAATAATAGGAAGATAAGCTGCAAGTTGCTGTGTTATATAATCTTTCCATGCATCATCCGAATCTTGTATATTTGCAGCTTTTCTCATTTGTTGATATAAAGAGTCTACCTCATCATTATAATTATCCCCGTTAATCTGAAGATAACTAGGTCTAAAATTGGAATTTCCTTTTTCTTCAGCTTCTACTGTTAAATCAGCAATTCCTCCATCATCAGTTGAAATTAAAATAACATTATTAAGTATATCTTTTTCCCACGAAGTTCCGCACGCTTCAGTGGTAATTCTTCTTCCTCTTGA
The DNA here is from genome assembly GCA_964372855.1 of uncultured Gammaproteobacteria bacterium. GTDB lineage: Bacteria > Patescibacteriota > Microgenomatia > Levybacterales > UBA12049 > JACOXT01. Next base: position 41,048 of record CAYJRY010000003.1, read on the forward strand.
GTCTTTTACAACTGGTGTATTAATAGATATATCTGCTCCATGAACTAAAACTCTAGCTAAATCTTCGTCATAATTTTGTATAAAATGCACTCTTTCTTTAAGAACTGGATTTTTATCAACTATATCTAAGATCCTTTTGAGTTCAAAGATCATGTTTGTATCTGAAGGGTGAGCATTCCCAGCCATAATAAGATGACTGTTTTCCTCTTTGAGAATGTTTGCAAGTTTTTCTGGATGTTCAAACAACATACCCGGTCTTTTATAGTCTGCAATCCTTCTTCTCCAATTAAAAATTTTGGCATCATGCGGAATATTCACTACATTTCCATATTGATCTTGTCTTTCCTTCAGAGCTTCAATCAGTCTTATTTTTGCAGCTTTTTTTATTCGCCTTAGTTCCGAAACATCTATATAGTTTATATTTTCAACAAAATCTCGCATTGGTAAGTCAAAATCATCAATAACCCCGCTTCTTCTGTATAATTCTAAAATATCTGGGTCTCCCCAACGCGTTAATGATATGCCATTCGTTACTTCTTCAAACTTAACTTCATTACCATCATAATCCTTATAAGCCCTACTTGCTTCTCTTGCATGCGCTTTACTAACTCCATTCTTTTTGCTGGATAAATCAATAGCAAGAGTACTTAGTTTTATACTTCCTCCTTTTCCATGGATTTTATTTCTTAACCATTGTTTAACTTCAACGCTTGTTATATTTGGAAAAACAAAATGCTCAAATTGTCTTAAATCAAACTCTGCTTCAGCTGCTTGAACAAGGGTATGATTTGTATAAATGGTTTTTTCTTTATTCTCAATTAAGGCTTTTGCAAATATCGCTAAAGGCTCGGCTTCAGGATGAGTGGATTTTAATTCTTGCACTCTGGCATCTAACCGAGCTAATGCAGCAAAAACAGTGGGAGCTTCATTCAATTGCTGATTCATCGATGGTTTTACTCCTAGCAAATTCAATGCTTTCCACCCTCCAAAACCTAAAGCTATTTCTTGATAAAATCTATGGTCGCTGTTATTAAAATCTTGATATAGCTCCCCAATATTAGGTTCCGAAACAGTTAATATTGTTACGCTACCCTCTTTTTTTACGAAAATTCCCAAGGGGACTTTATCGTGAACTTTAGTTCGTATCTGCGTTTCTCCAACCTTGTTAAAACCTCTTTCTTCAGGAGTTATTCTTTGTCTTGTTTCTTTTTGTTGAAAATTTTCTATTTTATGAGACCGTTCCAGAGTATAAAATGGTGTTACTACTACCATTGGAATCTCAAGTTTTTCCGCAATTTCTACAGTATCTGAAGCCAACATGCCAAGCCCGCCTTGCCCCTTTATATCTTTTCTATAAATTTCCATAGTCCAATACGACCAAGGATTTTCCGAAGTTATAATTTCTTTTAATTCACTTCTTCCTATTCTATCCAAAAAAACAGGGAATCTGCGGGTTTCATGCGCTTCGACGAAAGAACCTTTGAAGACTTTTGTATCTCTTCTTTCTAAGGCCTCAACAGAAGGCATATTTAATAAATATTATTGCAGAATTATTTATCATATATTCTTTCATAAAATACTTGACGACAACCTGACAAATCTAATTTTAATCAATCAGGTTTTTCTTTTTTAGATCAGCGAAAATGAGATAGTCTACTGGAGAAAGGGGTTCTTTTGTATTAGATGTAAAAAAATCAAATTTTTCTATCTCATTATTTGGAGTTATTTTTCCATCAAGCTCAGCCATGTAACAAGTCATTCTTACTTGAACTCCTATTGGTTTTCCATGTGCTTGAGCTTTAAAGGCGCCATAATATTTTATTGTTTCTGGCAGAATTACAATATTAAGTTCTTCTTTTACTTCACGGATTAGAGTTTCTTCGTCTGTTTCTCCAGATTCTCTTTTTCCTCCTGGTAAATACCATGCATCTTTACCAATGCTGCGAGTAACAAGAATCTTTTTGTCTTTGATAAAAATAAACGCTATTTTATCTATAAAATTATTCATTGTTATATTCTTGGGAAAAGAGGTTTTTGGCTATTTATTTTTGGTTCCTTAAATTGCTCTTCGATTTTTTGAGAGGCTTCGGGGAGGAAAGGTTTGAGTTTATATGCAATAGAGATAATTTTATTTACAATTGGTTGCAAGAACTGTTTTAATTTATCTTTATTTGTAATAGTCCATGGCTTTGATTCATTAATTTGTTGATCAAGTCTACGAATTTCACCCCAGATATTTTCCAGAGATTCGTTAAATTTAAAATTATCTAAGCCTTTTTTATATTCAGTCGATAATATTGGATTTTGTGGTTTTTCCAAGATTACTTTCTCGCATAGTTTAGCAACTCTTGCAACAAGATTACCCAACCCATTTGCCAAGTCGGCGTTATAAGTTTCTTTGAATTTCTCTTCTGAAAAATCACCATCAGAAAAAGGTGAAATTTTGGCAAGAAAATAGTATCTTATTGCATCTTCTCCGTATTTTTCAATTAAAGGAATTGGATCAAGCACATTTCCTAAAGTTTTTGACATTTTTTGACCATTAACAGTTATGTATTCATGTACAAATATTTTTTTAGGGAGTTTTAGATGGGCAGAAAGTAAAAATGCCGGCCAATAAATTGCATGAAACCTAAGAATTCCTTTTCCGATGACATGAAGGTCTGCTGGCCACCATTTATTATATTTTTTTTCATCTAGCCCAAAACCAACTCCTGATTGGTAAATATTTAATGCATCAAACCAAACATACATTCTTTGGGTTGAGTCATTAGGAACTGGTACTCCCCAATTTTTTGCCCGTTCATTTGAGCGGGATATACTTATGTCCTCAAGTGGTTGATTAAGAAATGCTAACATTTCATTTTTTCGATGAACTGGCACAATCTCTAACTCATTTGACTTTAATAAATCTTGAAGCTGATTTTGATACTTAGAAAGTCTAAAAAAATAATTTTCTTCTTCAACCACTTCCAATTTTTTTCCAGGGTGTTCAAAACACTCACCATTTTTATCCAACTCATGTGTTGTATAAAATAATTCACATCCAATGCAATATAGGCCTTTATATTTTTTCTTGTAAATATCGCCATTTTCCAAGCATAGTTCCCATAATTTCTGTGAAGAAAGATGATGTTTTGTATCGCTTCCTTTTTGCCAGACATTAAATTGGACATTTAGTTTTTTTGAAAGAACATAAAAGCTTTTTGTATTTTCATCAATAAATTCTTGAATCGGTCTTTTTGCTTTTATAGCTTCTTGGACATTTTTAATCGCGTTTTCATCGCCTCCGCAAAGAAGAAGAGTGTCATCTCCTAAGACTTTGTGATATCTTGTAATTGTATCTGACTGTACAAATTCCAATGCATGTCCAATATGAGGTTTTGCATTGACATATGGAATAGCATTTGTTATAAAAAATTTAGGCATGAGAACAATTATATCATGGTGAAGACTTTTGGAAAAAGTATTTTGGTTTTCTTAGGAACATTAATTATTGGCTACCTCTCAATGCTATTGTCAATTCTTGTTACTGGTGTTTCATTTTTTGGCAGATATGCGATAGTCCCAGTAGAGTCAGCTCCATCTTTTCGCAATATTATTTTTATTATACAGTTCATAATTGTCCTGCTTTTTGGTATAACTTTTATTAGATTTTTTCAGCATAAGTTTGGAGGTAGGATAGGAGTCTTTGTTGGTGGCGCACTTGCTTTAGCAATAATTACTATTATATTCCTTGGTTTAATGTCTTTTTCTGTTAATTAAGTCTATCGACGCTTGGAGAAAAAAAGCTCAAGAGTGAAAAAAAGCGAGATTAAAAGGAATAAAAAGAAGATATTAGTTAGCTTATAGAAACGAAGAAGTGAATAGAGTGTTATAAATGTAGCTACAAAAGCTCCTCTTCTTATATTGTTAAATAAATATGAGAAGAAAGATATACCAAAAAGAAAAAGAAGTAGGAAAAAGACCACTAGAATATGAAATTTGATCTGTCGATACGGCAGGTGAAATTCAAAAGAGGGCGGGAAGGATAAGATCAGATAAATAAGTGAAGCTAGTGACAAGAAGCTCGTGACTAAGAGCCAAATAGATTTTTTCTTACGGCGCATATTTTAAGTTTAACATAATATTATTTCCTTCTTGCCTGATCCCGCTACTTCGCTTACTTGTTCTTATGATTTACATCCAATGCGTCGTAAGAGTGCGCATGCGGGATTTGAGGAGTAAAGTGAGTAAAGCTCTACTTTACCCCTTGACAATAATTAGCACTCGTGTTATATTAATTGCTAATTTTCATTCTCACTGTCATTCTGAACAAAGTGAAGAATCTCAAGATGATATGGTGAAATATTATGAATGATTTAACACAAAGACAAGTGGAAATTTTAAGATCCCTTATTGAAGAGTATATTGCAACAGCTGAGCCTGTTGGATCAGAAACACTTGAGAAAAAATACAGCTTATCCTCATCCCCTGCTACTATTCGTAATGAAATGGTGGCTCTAACAAAAAAAGGCTATCTTCGAAAAACACATACTTCTTCAGGGCGAGCTCCAACACCAACGGGAATGAAGTTTTATGTAAAAACTCTTATGAAAGAAAAAGATCTTTCTGTAACTGAAGAAACAGCTGTAAAAGAAAGTTTGTGGGATTTTAGAAATAAAGAAGTAAAATTTTTACGAGAGACCGCTAAATCATTGGCCAATAAAACCAAAGCATTAGCGGTAATATCTACAATGGATGGGAATGTATATTGCTCAGGCTATGCAAATATATTGGATATGCCTGAGTTTTTTGATATAGATGTAACAAAAAATTTACTCTCCTCTCTTGATGAATTTGAGAATTGCAGAAAATTTTTTGAGAATATTGAGGCAAATGATGTACAAGTACTTTTGGGTGATGAATTAGGCCCAACTCTTAGAGGCCCATACGGATTTGTTTTTACTCGCTATCAAACTCCCATGAAGCTAACAGGTGAGGTAGGAGTTTTGGGGCCAAGCCGTCTTAATTACACTCAAATTGTCCCTACAGTTAGATATTTTGGAGATTTGATAGAAGAAATTGCTTCGGGATGGTAAAAGTAGTATTAAATATTAAAAATAAAATACAAAAATAACAAATATGGATAAAAACGATACAAAAAGCAAAAACAAGGATTCTATAAAGCAGAATGAAGACAATGGTGATCGTAAGGCTGAAAAAGAAAATAGCGAACTTTTAAAACGAAGAATAGAAGAATTAGAGAATCAGAATAAGCGGTTATTGGCAGATTATAGAAATTTAGAAAAAAGAGTTGAGACGGAGAGAAGAGATTGGATATTAAAAGCCAACAAACAGCTTATATTGCATCTTTTACCAGTTTTATATACACTAATATTTGCGGCTAAAACTAGTAAAGATGAAGGAATAAAATTAGCCGTAAAACAATTTGAAGATATTTTAACTCAGGAAGGTCTTGAAAAGATTGAAACAAAAGGAAAACAGTTCGATCCAAGATTAATGAGGGCGATCGATACCAAGAATGGTCGTGAAGGAGAAGTTCTAGAAGAAGTATATCCAGGTTATATACACAGGGTTGACAAATCCTTATTAAAAGAAGCAGATGTAATAGTTGGGAAAGAAAAAATAGAGAATGAAGTAGAAGAGAAAGCTAAAAAAGAATTGCAAAAAGGAGACTATATGTGACATGATAATGTCATCCTGAACGAAGTCGAAGGATCCCATGAATAAATAAAAAGATTCTTCGTTGCACTCAGAATGACATAAGAATAGGAATATATGGGAAAAATTATTGGAATAGATTTAGGTACTACCAATTCATGCGTTGCGGTAATGGAGGGTGGAGCTCCCAAAGTCATCCATTCACTAGAGGGAAGGAATGTAATTCCTTCAGTTGTTGATCCTATAAGCCATATAGTTGGTGACGTTGCAAAACGCCAGTTAGTTCTAAAGCCTAAGCGAACAATTTTCTCTATAAAGCGATTGATGGGTCGTAAGCTTACTGATCCGTCGGTTCAGTTTGACATGAAATGGCTTCCTTATACGATCAAATCAGGCCGCGATGGAATGGCAGTTGTTGAGGTTGAAGGAAGAACATTTACTCCACAGGAGATTTCAGCAATGATTCTTCAGAAAATAAAAGGCGATGCTGAGAGTTATTTGGGCGGAAAAGTTACACAAGCAGTCATTACAGTTCCTGCGTATTTTGACGATTCTCAGCGTCAAGCTACCAAACAAGCTGGGGAAATTGCAGGACTTGAGGTTTTAAGAATTATTAATGAGCCCACAGCATCAGCTTTAGCTTATGGACTTGACAAGAAAAATGCCCATACAGTTGCTATATATGATTTGGGTGGAGGAACTTTTGATATCTCTGTTCTTGAGTTAGGTGAAGGAGTATACGAGGTAAAATCAACAAATGGAGATACACATTTAGGCGGAGATGACTTTGATCAGGTAATTATAAATCATATTGCAGAAGAGTTCAAAAAGCAAAATGGTATCGACCTAAGAAAAGACCCTCAAGCTTTACAAAGACTTCGAGAATCTGCGGAAAAAGCAAAAATTGAATTGTCAAGTTCTCAGCAAGCAGAAATCAATCAGCCATTTATAACTCAAGGAAAAGAAGGTCCTCTACATCTTACAATGACTTTAACTCGTGCCAACCTTGAGAAATTAGTGGATCAGCTTATTCAAAAAACACTTAAACCAGTTGAGCAAGCATTAAAAGATGCGAAAATAACAGCGTCAGACATTGATGAGGTCGTATTGGTTGGCGGAATGACTAGAATGCCAAAGGTGATTGAGGTTGTTTCAAAGTTTTTTGGCAAAGAACCCAATAAATCAGTTAATCCAGATGAGGTTGTCGCAGTTGGCGCAGCAGTCCAAGCAGGCGTATTAGGAGGAGAGGTAAAAGACGTGTTGCTATTGGATGTGACTCCTTTGACTTTGGGAATTGAAACATTAGGCGGAGTTTCAACACCTTTAATTTCTAAAAACACAACAATCCCAACTTCTAAATCTCAAGTATTCTCAACTGCGGGAGATAACCAAACCCAAGTTGAGATAAATGTTTTGCAAGGTGAGCGTCCAATGGCAATTGATAACAAAAGCCTAGGAAGGTTCATATTAAGTGGTATTCCGCCAGCGCCACGTGGTATTCCTCAAATTGAAGTAACTTTTGATATTGACGCAAATGGGATTTTAAATGTGAAAGCAAAAGATAAAGCAACTGGGAAAGAACAAAGCATCAAGATTACTGGTTCAACAGGTCTTTCTAAAGATGAAGTTGAAAGAATGACCAAAGAGGCAGAAGCTCATGCCGCTGAGGATCAACAGAAGAAAGAAAAAATTGAAGCAAGAAATGCAGCAGATTCATTAATTTTTACCGCAGAAAAATCAATTAAAGATGCGGGAGATAAGATTGACATAGGTGCTAAGAAAGAAGTTGAGGAAAAGATTTCTTCTCTCAAATCCATTCTTGATAGTGGTACAAAAGAAGATTTAGAGGCAAAGACAAAAGATCTGTCAGATAGTCTTCAAAAAATTGGTCAGGCAATGTATGGCTCATCGCAACAGACAACTCCCAACAACCAACAAACAACAGGAGATAGTCAACAAGGCCCGGGAACTGGTGAACAAAAAACTGAAGGAAAGGGAGAAAAGAAAAAAGACAAAGACGAGCCGATTGAGGGCGAAGTAGTGAACTAAATTAAATATCAAAAATCAAATATCAAAATGACCCCGCGGAGTTTTAACGAAGTGGGGTATTTAGTATAATATGAATTATGGAAAATAAAGACTACTATCAAATTTTAGGGGTTTCAAAAACTGCTTCTGTAGATGAGATAAAAAGAGCTTATAGAAAGCTAGCTCTTCAATATCATCCGGATCGAAACAAATCGAAAGAAGCTGAGGGTAAGTTTAAAGAGGTGACAAAAGCTTATGAAGTTTTGTCTGATCCTCAAAAAAGACAGGCTTATGACCAGTTTGGCCATGCTGCTTTCGAGCAAGGTCAAGGACCATTTGGTGCGGGTGGACCTTTTGGAGGATTTGGAGGGACAAGAACAGGACGATACGGTCCATTTACCTATACATACTCAACTTCCGGAGGAGAGGGGGGATTTGATTTCGGCGGGTTTTCTGATCCATTTGAAATTTTTGAGCAGTTTTTTGGTGGAGCCTCCCCATTTGGTACTCGTCAGAGACGGCCTACTTATTCTCTAGGTATTGATTTTATGGAGGCTGTTCATGGAGCAACAAAAACTGTCACAATCGATGGTAAGCGTCAAACTATAAAAATTCCAGCCGGTGTTGATGATGGATCAAGAATTCGTTTTGGAGAATATGATGTTGTTCTTGAAGTAACTGCCGACAGAAGATTTCGCCGAGAAGGGGTAGATATAGTAACAGAGCAAGAGATTTCTTTTTCTCAAGCAGCACTGGGGGATGAGGTGAATGTTGAGACAATTGATGGTGAAGTAAAAGTTCGGATTCCATCTGGAACGCAACCAGATAGTCTAATAAGACTTAGGCAAAAAGGAGTGCCCCATATTCATGGCAGCGGACGGGGAGATCATTATGTGCGGATAAAAGTCGTCGTCCCAAAACACCTCACCCGCCGCCAGAAAGATTTACTCAGAGAGTTTCAAGAAGAAGGCTCGTCAAGAAAAGGATGGTTTTAGCGTGCTATAATAAATATTATGAATAATGATTTAGAAGAGTTTTTAAGTCGTTTGTCAAAACGTAGAGAGTTGGAGAGAGAGTCTCCTATAACAAAAGAAGTAAGAGAGTTAATGGATGAGATCAATAAAGAGACTTTGCGGGGAAAAGGTAATTTTGTTGTTGTTCAGGATGTGGGAGGTTATCCTGGAGAAGTTACTTTTCAGCTTTCTTGGGAAGGAGCTATCACAAAGAGACAAAAACAAAAAGTTGGTCCTTTAAAACTTGAAGTTGACCCGTTTCATCTAAATATTCGACCATTTAAAGATGAAGAGAGCGGGTCCTCTCGCTTCAAAGTTACTGCTAAATATGAAGGTGGCATAGACGATCCAGATATTGAATTAGGTATGACTACAAAACTGGATATAGGGGAATTAAAAACTTTAGTGCAAGGACAAATGGATAACATAAGACAATCTTCGCAATCTTAATAATTAATAACTTCCTTAATTTGTTCGAATATGCGGAACATTGACGAAATTAACCGATCGGCATAAATTGTCAATATAAACCAGAAGCTAGTTGACAAATAACGCTGTGTATTTGTAATTTAACGCCAAAGTTTCTATACTAAATTCATGCTGCCTGTGAGGTTTTTGAGATTTTGGTATTTTGAGGTTCCTAAAGGATTAATAGCGTATTTTGTCTCACTTGATAACGCCTTTTTGCACCTTTTCTCTCTCCCTCTTTTAATAAAAACTTATTTTAAACCCTGGAAAAATGAATATCGAGAAGGGTTGATTGGATTCTCAATTGGGATGGGAATTTTTATCAAAACATGGTTTATTTTGGTTGGTATCTTGTTATTTGTCTTTCTTTTGCTAATACAGGCGATAATTTTTATAACTTTTATAATTTGGCCAATAATAACTATAAAACTTTTCTTTTTCTAAGACCATATGTTTGATTTTGCAAGAATCTTTCATTTTTATAATCTTTTATTAGTAAAGGTTATTAGAATATTTGCCTTTATATTTTTGTCATGGGTTATTATTATTCAAGCCTTAACTTCGCCCACATTTACAATAAATCAAAATCCCTTTTTATTTTTCCTATCAATTCTTATAATGTTTGAGGTTTTTTTCCGCTTCAAAATCGCCAGGATGAGACCTTCTGTTTTTGTAAAAGATAATGATAGAAAAAATATTTATAATTCTTTCACGATAGAGGCTTTGAGTATATTTATTTCATCCAAAAGTTCGAATGATATAGTAAATAGTCTCTTAAATAAACCTCAGATTAGATTTATTTTACAAAAGTCAGATTTAGTGGTGTCAGATATTAAACTTTTGAAGATTCCAAAAGAATCAATGGCTACGTATGCATTTGAAACTGCAAAAAAATTAAGCGGTAAATTTGTCACAACAATGGATTTATTTGTATCTTATCTTCTGATGACTGAATATCAAACAAACGTGCTATTTAATAAGAAATTAAAAAAAGAAGAATTTTTAGACATTCTATTTTGGGCAAGAAATTCCTATATGGAGGAAGAGATAGTTAGGCCAATAAGATTTGAATTCTGGGGCGAAGGAATTGGAGAATCATGGGTTTATGGGTGGACTGTTGAAACACAAAAATATATGGTTGATATTACTTCAGATGCATTAAACAAAAAGCCTCTACTTGTTGGTAGGGAGAAAGAATACAGACAGGTTTTGGAGGCAATGAGTGCTAAAAAATCAGTAGTTTTAGTAGGTGAGGCAGGAAGTGGCAGAAATACACTTGTTGAGTCTCTGGCATATGAAAGTTTTATGGGAAATCTGAAGGGTAATTTGTATCACAAGAGATTTCATCAACTTTTAGTTGATGTGCTTCTTGCAGGTACGCAAAATCAAGGGGAACTTGAAGAGCGCTTAGATGCAGTAATAGCAGAGATTGCACATTCAATAAATATTATTATTTATATTCCGAATTTTGAAAGTATTATGGGAGCCAGTTCATTCAAT
>CAYJRY010000004.1:0-47992 GCA_964372855.1 uncultured Gammaproteobacteria bacterium
GTACACCGGTAGTATGCTACCTTCCCAAGGTAGAGAAGCGAGTTCGATTCTCGTATCCCGCTCAAGAAAATCTATGAATAATTTTGACGAAATTACAGATAGAGCTTAATAAATAAAAAGAATTGATACCAGATTTCTTACAAAAATCTTCGAAAAGATAATACACTCCTATTCAATTTGCTATAGGATGTGAATTTTGATAAAATTGCCGAATGAGAGAGCTATTAAAAATAATACCAGATGCCGGTTCTGAATACGCAAATAAGATAGTAAGTAATAAGGACATTCTCAGAATAATTGTGAATAACCGCACAGACGAAAGTGGCATTATTGGAAAAATAGTATCAAATATAGAAAAATTAAATTCCGACGAACAAGCAGGATTTATAAATACACTAATTGGACATATGTCTCTTGAGTTGTCAGGAGAAAATGGATTAGAAATTACAAATATGAGAGATGTGGCACTGGCAATTTTAGTAAATGAAACAAATGACGATGTATTTTTAAGAGAAGAATTTATCCCACTAGTTACCAAAAATATTACAGCTGTTTATGATTCATATACGATAGCTATAGGAGCTCAAGACCCACAAAATGATCCTTATGATGGATCAATAGGTGCCCTTCTTAAATTTGGTAAGGCTGTTGGAAAATATTTTTCTCAATTTCCCCAAATGACAAGAGGAGTTGTAAGGGAGTGGGATATAGTACTAAATAAATTTCCAAATGGAGAATTAAAAGAATACATTAGTTCGGAAGTTAAAGCGATAGAAAAAAGAATGTCTAGAACCATCGAACTTGATGAACAAGTCGCGCAACTCAAAGCTGAAGGTAATACTATTGGTCAAATTGCTGAAATTATTGGAGTTAGTTATTATGTAATTAAATGCTCATTTTCTCGCTTAAGAAAAAAGGCTAGAGAAGCTGAGGAAAATGGAACATCGAAAATTTCATTAATGAATTAAAAAGGAATTTTATAAAAATATTTTTTATCCACTTTTCCGTTTATAATTTTAATTCCATCTTTTTCCAAAAGCTTCTTCTTAGCGGAAATTCCTCCATTCCCGCTGTAACCGTGAAGTTCTCCGTTTGAGGCAACGACTTTGTAGCATGGATAATTAATTGGATCTTTGTTATTCGCCATTATTCTTCCAATTGCTCGGGGTGAAGTACCACAAGCTCTAGCCAATTCTTTATAAGTGGTCACCTTTTCTTTAGGGATTTTTTTAAGAAGTAAAATCGCCTTGTGCATATTGTTGCATTATACATAAAAATGATATTAGATTATATATATGGGTGAAACTGGCGAAGCCATTTCTTCTTCAGCTGTTCAAGTCCTAGAAAAACCTTCAGTGCAAAAGGAGCAACCTGAATTTGTACCTGAACCAAAAAATGATTTTGCTTCAAGACTCAAAGAATTAAGAGAAAAAAGTCAAAAAACCGCACAAGAATTATCTAATCAATTCTATCAAAGTAATTCCACGAAAGTGGAGGTTTCTAAAACCACAAATGACGAACAAAGAAAGTTGAATCTCTTAAAAAGAATTAGAAAGCTTCTAGGTAGAGAAGAAACTAAGAGAGAAGATAAAGAAGTAACAAAACAAGAAACAACAAGTTCTCCAACTCAACAAGAAATTCTATTTACCAAAGTTGCTCAGGAAGTTCAATCTATTATTGCTCATTACGAAATGTTAGCGCAAGAAATACTTGAAGACGGAACAATTCCTAAAGATATAATAACAAAGTATATTCAACTTATAATAAAACCTGAACTGGGCGAAAAGACAAAAAATCCTCAAGAAGCTAAAAAAAAGGAAGAATTTTTTTTTAAAGTATTAAATAACTATATTGACCACAGAGACGAACCGGAGCCCAAAAAAGAACAATATTTACGAAATCTTAAAGATACTTCTATGTATAATAACGTAAGTTGGCTTCTTGGGCCGATTATACAAAACTGGGATAACGAAATTATTAAGGTTTTTGTTGCCAGAATAGCTGCGGAAGAAATCTCCTCAATTAAAAAGTCAGTTGAATCTCGTTTACTCGGTGATAACTACTGGGACTTGAAGAATAAGCTTACAAACCTAATCTACACAGAAATATATCCAAACCCAAGTTACTCGTGGAAAGACACAATGACATTTAAAGGACAAGTATACCAGGAATTTGAAGGGTATGAGATGGGAATACGAGTACACAAAGATATAACTTTTTGGCAAGCAGTAAAAAACTCAAGTAAAGTTAATGAATTATTTAGCGACGAAGTACAAAAACAGGACCGAAAACATTATGACACTTTACTCAATGAATCTTTAGATCCAGTGGGTACTGGAGCTATTAATAAATTAAGGTATTACCCAACACCAGACGCGATTAGAAATTTAGTTTTATTAGCGGGAGAGTCTTTCCCAAGCGAACGATCCCGTGAAGCGGGAAATACCTTAAGATATCTAAGTGAAAAAGCTGAATGGAAAAATATCTTAGATAAAGCTGATAATGTTTATCCAGAGTTAAAAACCTTTAGAGTCGTTCTTGAAACAATTGGTTCATTAAGAGATGACGAATATGGATACTACGATGAAATACATGAGTCTATCCAGGATTTTGCATTACTAACATATACCAACGAAACAATAGACCCTAAATTAAAAAAAATAGCTGCCCAAGCTCTATCGATTGAGTCTATCTTGCAAATCATAACTAAAAGAGGACTTATAAGAAATATTGATATTGAGATATTTAAAGAAGCTAGTACCTTGATTCAGGGTTCTATAAGATTCGAATTAAGAAAAATGCTTTTTGAACTTATGCAGGCTGAAAAAGAGAAAGAAGCAAAAAAAGAATGGGATGCGAGGTTGGAAAAAATTAGAAAGTTTGAAATACTGGCAAAAACAATGATAAACAACCAAGCAAATCCTCAAGCTTTAGATTACCTTCAAAGCAATTTGGTTTTGCAAAAATTACATGATCTATCTTTGGAATCTAAAAATATCGAAATATTTTTGAAAGCTTATCAGACAATACCATCGCTAACTAATAATTATGGAGTTCTTAGTGAATTTTGTAAGCAATTTGTCGATCAGGAAACTATCCAATTTTTTTCTAATATGTGCAATACTTACGACACTTTAACATATCAACTTGTACAAACACTTCAAGCAGTTGGCGAATCAAAACTTACCAAGCAAAGAGCTCTTGAGCTTCCAATTATAGCAAGTGATGTTGTATCAAGTAATTTTTTTGATTTGGCTCTAATATTTCCCGATACTTTCCTTGCGACTGATCAAGATATTCAATTCTTTAGAGATATGACTGCTAATTATTCCAACCGACAGGATATCGCAACTGCAGCAAGATCTCTTAAAGACAACCATATAAGTCGAGAACTAGCTCTTGCTTTTCCAAAAGTGGCAAGTGCTTTGATGGTTGAAAAAATGAGAGAAACCAGAGACTTCATTTTAAATAATTCAAATACACTATTAAAAGATATATCTGATATCAAGTTTCTAAACACACTTGTTGGTGAATTTGGAAACAAATCATATCAAGTGATTAGAGATTATCAAAAATGTCTTACCGATTCAGTTATCTCAACCAAGGAAAAAGAGCTATTTCTTGAATTTGCAAAACAATTTAGAGCGATATCCCCAACCACCATCAAAGGATATAAGGAAGCAAAGCAGCGAGGATATGAGAAAGTCTATGTTGCTCAGTTGAAATCTTTAGCTGAAAAAATGACTGGTTCCTCACTAATCACAGATGAAGAAAGAAATAGACCTTACTACAAAGATTTATTGAGACATGTATATCCCAATAATAGCGGAAATTGGACTAATTATGAGAATAATGATACTTGCACGGATAGAAATAAGGATATAGCGGGTTTTAAGATCGAACCTAGATATGAAATAGATCTTTTAACACAGAGCGAAATACGAATTAAAGAAGGCGAATCTCCAGATGATTCAGTCAAAGACGAAGTACAAAGACCAATTTTGGAAGTAGCTGATAAATTGAATCAACTAGGACATGATAAAAATAAAATAAACGAAGCATTTAATGAAGAAATTGACAGGACTTTGAAAGAAATCTTAGAAAAAGGAGGAATTGAAGGTTTAGATGTTAATTCTCTTTCTTCACCAGATGAAAAGTTATTCTTGATTCTTACTGATTCTATCTATGGGACAAGATCAACAAATCCAAATACCATAAAAAGATTATTTATTACCTACGAATTTGCGAATTTTGAAGATATAAGTGACTATATAACCGGTACGAGAGATAGAGTTAGCAGGGCAAATAACCAAGACTATGCACTTCTTTGCGAGATTGGAGCATTTTATTCAGATCGAATCAAAGAGGTTAACCGAAGACTTGTTGAGATGGCATGGAGAAATCCTGCAATATCAAATCTTATGCCGCACTATTTTAGAAAGCTATCTCAAGATGCTCAACTCGCACAACAAAATGATTTAATAAATAGGCTGCGAATAGATAAACTAGGGCCTTCGGAAACTTTCTTAAAGCAAGCAGCTAGGATACTTGAAAAAAGAAGGGGCAGAAAATATGAATTAGATGAAGTAAGAGAAATAATAGGGCGTTATGAAGGAATTACTAAGGGATTACAAAAACAAGCCTCAACTTCTAGTAATCCACAGACTAGAGCATTTTATGGACAACTTAGATCACAAAGGGAAAAAACTCTAGAAGCTTTACGAATAATTAACGGAGAAGAAATTGATCCTAAAAATATTCATTTGGGCGAGATTGACCTTCAGCAAGTCTTAAAAACTGAAAAAGATATAAAAGAAGGAAGATATGATGAGGATGAATTCGCTAGCTATACTACTCAAAGACTTATAGATATTTTTGAAGAAGAAAGAGATAAAATCACTGCGGAACTTAGTAAATTTGAGTCTATTTCAGGAAAACAAAGAGAAGTTCTATATGCTTATATAACCAAAAGCAAAGAAAGTGCCAACGCGAGAATGGTTGGAGGTGTATGTGTTGCTGGCGATAACCCCGCCAAGAGCCTAGATAAAAACATGTGGGATATGCCAAATTACCTCCAACTGGTATTTCAGGAATCAGATACGTTGCAGTGTCAAGGAGTTATTCTATTGCATCACTTCCGTCAGGATGGAAAAGGAGTGCTTGCTGCGTCACTTAATCCTTCAAGTACATATTTATACTCAGTTGATGAGTCAGCACTTTTTAAGGGCATTATGACCATCCTTGAGCAATTTGCTGATAAAAATGTATTCGATATGATTGTTTTTTCTAAAAATAAATCTATAAGAACAAACAGAACTGGTGGTGAATTTGAAAGATCTCTTGATGAAAGAATTGCTAAGGTGGATAAAACTTTTAAATTCGATTCTCCTCAGCAATTTTCGTACAATCCAAATTATCAACTTCAAGACATGGATGTTGTCTGGGAGAAAAAAACTTAAATAATAATTCCGTATGTATTCAGTTTTGCCGACAAGTTGTCATACTGAGGCTACAAAGTAGCCGTGAGAATCCCATCGAGATTTCTTGCTGCGTTCGAAATGACAGTTACATTGGGAAGAAATGAATAATTACTTTTTTCCTAGTTGACGGGAAAATGTTGTTTTGGTAATATGAATCGTGCACACTAAATACATATTTGTCTCAGGAGGAGTAATATCTGGAATAGGTAAAGGGACTACAGCTGCCTCGATATCTTTTCTTCTCAAATCTGCAGGATATAAAGTCGCTCCGATCAAATTTGAAGGATATTTAAATATTGACGCTGGGACTATAAACCCTATAGAACATGGGGATCCATTTTTGTGCGAAGATGGGACTGAGGCTGATATGGATCTAGGATCGTATGAGAAATTTTTGGATGAGGATATGGGCAGAGATAACTTTGTCACTATGGGGCAGATTTACCAGCAAATAATAGATAAGGAGAGAAAATTTGAATTCAACGGAGAAGATGTAGAAGCAATACATATAAGCAGTGAAATTATTGATCGGATTAAAAGTGTTGCAAAGAAAAAACAAGCTGATATTGTCGTAATAGAGCTCGGAGGAACAGCAGGGGAATATTGGAATGTTTTTTTCTATGAGGCTTCAAGAATATTATCTCTTAAAAATCCTGGAGATGTGATTCATGTCCACGTAAGTTATCTACCAACCCCTACTCATTTGGGTGAACCCAAAACCAAACCTACTCAACTTTCTGTTCGAACATTAAATTCTTTGGGAATTCAGCCTGATTTTATTGTGGCAAGAAGTGAAAAGTATTTTGACCAAAGAAGAAGAGAAAGATTTGCGTTATTTTGCAACATGAAATCCGAAGATATAATTTCTGCGCCTGATGTTTCAACAGTTTATGAACTGCCTCTTATTCTTCATGATCAAGATTTAGATAAGAAAATATTAAAGAAATTGGGCTTAAGTATAACAACACCAAAATTACAAGAATGGAAATCTTTTATAGAAAATGTCAAAAAACCTAAGAAGAAAGTAATAGAAATTACGATTGTTGGAAAATACTTTGGAACAGGTGATTATCAAATTAGAGACTCTTATGCTGCATTATTTGATGCAATAGACCATGCAGCTTGGAGATTAGACGTTGGTGTAAAAACTCGATGGGTGAGTGCGCAAAGATTAGAAACAGATGATCCAAATATTGTAATTGGAAAAACAGATGGAATAATTGTGCCAATTGGTTGGGGAGAAAGAGGCGCAGAAGGAATGATCAAAGCAGCATCTTTTGCAAGAGAAAGTAAAATTCCATATTTAGGGCTTTGTTATGGCATGCAGCTAGCAACAATTGCATACGCTCGGGATATTTTGGGCTGGCATGATGCGAATACTACTGAAAATGATCCAAAAACCAAACATCCAATAATTACTCTTATGCCAAAGCAGAATAAATTTATGAAAAAAAGAGTATATGGAGGAACAATGAGACTTGGAGGATGGCAAGCAAAAGTTTCGAAAAATACTATTTCTTATGATTTATATTACAAGTCTAACAAATTTATAGATGATAACAAAAGAATAACATCTGAGAGACATAGACACAGATATGAATTTAACAACAAATTTACTTCTGATTTTGAGAAAAAAGGATTTGTTTTTGCTGCAAGGTCTGTCGATGAGAGTTTAGTTGAAATAATTGAGCTACCTAAATCTATTCATCCTTTTTATCTCGGAACTCAGGGGCACCCTGAATACAAAAGTAGACCTCTAAAGCCCCATCCTATTTTTTTAGGATTTATTGAAGCATGTATGGTATAATAATGATATGATTCAAGCAATTAATTTTTCTCCTGGAGACATAGTCAAAGTATCAGAAAGAATTAAGGAAGGAGATAAAAGTAGAGTTCAAGTTTTTAAGGGTGAGGTACTGGGATTTAAAGGTAGAGGGGAAAACAGGAGTTTTAGAATTATGAAGATAGTTTCGGGAGTTGGAGTTGAAAAAATTTATCCAATATACTCGCCAAATGTAGAAAAAATTGTAGTTAAAGCCCACCCCAAAAATAAAGTTAGACGTGCAAAACTTTATTACAAACGTCTTCCGAAAATAAATCCTTAAGTGAAAGTTTATAATCCAATTGCTAAATTTGGAGAAGACAAGGCTTGCGAATACCTCAAAGCAAAAGGATATCAAATTATTGAAAGGAATTTCAGACGCGGTTATGGTGAGATAGATATTATCGCTATTGAAGAAACGAAAAAAGATGGCAAAATTTTAGTTTTTGTTGAAGTAAAAACTAGAATCTCTTTTTACTTCGGTACACCACTTGAATCAATTACGTATAGGAAGCTAAAAGAACTAATTAAAACAGCCCAATTTTACAAAATGATCCATCCCAAGCTTCCTGATAGCCTCAGAATTGATGCAATTGGAGTTACCTTGCTAAGTCCAAATAAAGTGGGAAAAATAGAGTATTTAAAGAATATAAGTGGGTTTTAAATTTATTCTTCTTGTGTTTCTCGCCTATTTGATTCTCGTAGTTTATTTATGCTTGCACTTGAGATTGTGGGAGAACCTGTCGCTTTTTCAAAAATCTGACCAACGCCTCCGAATCGTAATTTTTCTTCTCGTTTTAATTTTTCATTTCTCCATTCTGGATAAATTAAAGGCGGTTTGTAGTCTTTCACGCGATTAAAATTTTTATTTGGGCTTCCATTATTATAAAATTTTTGACCTCTAGTTACATACTCTATATATTCAGCCCAAAATGGAATTTCTGATAACGCATCTAATACTTTCAACATCGATGACACATTTGCATCAGAGCGTCGTAATCCACTCTTTTGATAACTAAATGCGAACCATACTAATTTTTCTAAAGGATACTGACTATTTTTATCTTGTCTAAAATGTGCCATCGCCATATAGGTTATTGCTTTACGAACTTTGTCAGAATCTACATTCATAGCTTCACTTGCTTTTTCTATTACAGATTGAAAAGGTTCTTGATCGTAGAAATTTTGCCCCAACTCAAGTCTTGGAGGAACTTCTGTCTTATTAAGATTCTGTTTTTTACTTTCTTGAGCTTCTGTTCCTTCTGACATAATTTAAATAACTTTAATTATTTTTATTATAACATCAAGAAGTAGTTCTTTACAAAGAACACCTGACGTTCCAAGTTCGAACAATAATTATCTCATTTTTATTTCTCTTATTTGATCTCTTATTATTGCAGCTTGTTCAAAATCAAGATTTCTTGCTGCATCTTTCATCTTGAGTCTTAATTTTTTTATTAAGACTTCTTTTTCATCTGGAAGAATTACTTCTTTTTTAGTTAATGTTAACAAATAATCAATGTTGTCTTTATTTTTAGTATCTTTTTCTAGTTCCTCATCTATTAATTTTGCTCTTATTCTTTTTTGAATGCTTTTTGGGGTAATGTTGTGTTTCTTGTTGTAATCAAGTTGTACCGCTCTTCGCCTTTCAACTTCAGAAATTGCTTCTTTCATTGATTTTGTAACAATATCGGCATACATTATAACTTGAGAATTAATATGTCTTGCAGCTCTTCCCATGGTTTGAATAAGAGATGTTTTGCTTCTTAAAAATCCTTCTTTATCTGCATCAAGTATCGCAATCAAAGAAACTTCCGGCAAATCCAGCCCTTCACGAAGTAAATTTATTCCGACTACGACATCAAACTCACCTTTTCTTAATTTATCTAGAATATCTTGTCTATCAAGAGTTTGGATATCTGAATGAAGATATGATACTTTTACATTATGCTCTTCAAGGTAAGATGATAATTCTTCAGCCATTCTTTTGGTAAGAGTCGTTACCAAAACCCGCTCACCTCTGGAAACTCTTTTTTGAATTTCATTCATCAAATCAATTATTTGTCCTTCTGTTGGTTTAACTGTTATGTTCGGATCAACAAGATTGGTTGGCCGAATAAGCTGTTCAACTATTGCCGAGCCAAAGTGGTTTTCTTTGGCAAGTGAGATTTCATACTCATCTGGTGTTGCTGACACGTAAATGATTTTATCCAATCTTTGCATTAGTTCAGAAAATTTTAGTGGTCTATTATCCAAAGCAGATGGCAAACGAAAACCAAAATCAATCAAAGTTTGTTTTCGAGAACGATCACCGTTATACATTCCTCGAAGCTGTGGAATAGTCATGTGAGATTCATCAATAATGCAAAGAAAATCCGATCCCATGTATTTAAAATAATCCAAAAGTGTATAAGGAGGCTCCCCAGGAGCTCTTCCGTCAAAATATCTTGAGTAATTTTCAATACCATTCACATAACCTACTTCTTGAATCATCTCCAAATCAAAATTCGTCCTTTGAATTAGGCGTTGCGCTTCTAGAATCTTTCCCATACTTTTTAATTCTTGCGTCCTAAGATCTAGATCGTGTCTAATTTTTGGAAATACATTAATATAAGTATTAGGATCAGTCATGTAGTGTTTGGCTGGATATATGACAGCATTTTTTAACATACTTATTGTATCGCCAGTCAGAGGACTAAATTCAGAGATAGAGATTATTTTATCATCTTTTAGATCAATTCGAAGGCCTGTATCTTTGTAGGCAGGGAAAAGATCAATTGTCTCGCCTCTTGTTCTAAAACTTCCGCGTAAAAACGCATATTCATTTCTATCATATTGTAAATCAGTAAGACGAAGTAAAATATCTCTTAATCTTACTTTCATGCCTTTTGCTATTTCTAAAATAAATTTGCCATATTCAACTGGAGAACCTAAATTATATATACAAGAAACCGAGGCAACGACTATAACATCACGTCTTGTCAACAAATCAGTGGTTGCAGAAAGTCTTAGCTTATCTATTTCTTCATTAATTTCAGCTTCTTTTTCTATATAAGTATCTGTTTGAGGAACATATGCTTCTGGTTGATAATAATCATAATAAGATACAAAGTAACTTATGGCGTTTTGAGGGAAAAAATCTCTAAACTCCTGATAAAGTTGAGCAGCAAGAGTTTTATTGTGAGAAATAACTAAAGTTGGTTTTTGAATAGCCTGTATTACATTTGCCATGGTAAATGTTTTGCCACTTCCCGTAACGCCAAGTAAAACTTGATGGCGAATATTTTTTTTTAAATTCTCAACTATTTTATTAATCGCTTCTGGCTGATCACCAGTTGGCTTAAAATCCGAAACAAGTTTAAATTTCATATATTCTTAGCAAACTATCTATTTTAACACATTTAGTATCAGTTTGTCCTCTTGACAAAATACGCGAATATTTCGTATAAATTACCTTATTATGCCAGGAGTTTTATATAAAAAGGAACGCGACATATTGGAGTATCTTGCTCAATTCCAAAGACAATTTGGATATTCTCCTACTTTAGCCGAGCTTGCCAAGGCAACTGGACACAAAAGTCTTTCTACGGTACACGCAATAATTAAATCTCTAGTTGACAAAGGCTATGTTCAAAAATTTGAGGGAAATAATAGGGTACTTAAAATAATTGATCAAAAAATTGCAAATGCCACTCTGGGAAGTTACCCAGCACTTGATTTACCATTGATGGGTTTTATCGCAGCAGGTAAACCTTTGGAGCCTCATACAGATCCAAACGCGACTTTCCAAATCTCAGCCTCTATGATTTCGGGTAAAAAAACAGCATATGTTTTACAGGTTAAAGGAAACTCTATGATTGAGGATGGAATTTTAGAAGGAGACTACGTAGTCATTGAAAAATCAGAAACTGCATCAAATGGAGATATTGTTGTTGCTTTAGTTGATGGCAATATGGCAACCCTGAAAAGATATTATAATGAAAACGGTAGGGTGGCATTGGTTCCTGCAAATTCAGATATGGATCCTATTTATCCTACATCTTTAATTATTCAAGGTAAAGCAGTTGGAATAGTAAGAAAATTTTAAGTGGGAACTTTATTTGTAGTTGCAACACCTATTGGGAATTTAAGAGACATAACTCTAAGAGCATTAGAAATTCTAAATAGAATCGAAATTATAGCTTGTGAGGATACTAGACACACAGGACTACTTCTAAAGAATCTTAAAGAAAAATATCCAGAGTTTTTAAATTCAATTAAGCGCCCGACTCTTTTATCTTATTACGAGCAGATTGAACAAAAAAGGATCACTCAAATTTTAAACGCTCTTAAAAATGGACTTGACGTGGCCTTACTTTCTGATGCGGGAACTCCAACAATATCTGATCCGGGTTTTAAATTGGTACGCGAATGCATAATACAGGGATTTAAGGTTGAGTCTATACCGGGACCATCATCTGTTATTTCAGCACTAGTGGTGTCTGGACTGCCAACAGATAAATTTATATTTTTGGGATTTCTTCCTCAAAAATCAGGACATAGAAAGAAATTATTAAAAAGCGTATTGGATACACAAAAATTTGTAAAATCAACGATAATTCTTTTTGAGTCTCCTCACAAATTACTTACCACCCTTCTTGATATAAAAGAAGTTTTTGGAGATATAGATATCGTAATTGCTCGTGAATTAACAAAGATCTATGAAGAAATCCGCAGAGAAAAAATTTCAAATTCCCTGGAACATTTCCAAAAAACTACCCCAAAAGGCGAATTCGTGATTTTGTTTCACCCATAGACAATATAAACCTTTGGTCTAATTTTGTCGATAACAAACACTTTAATATTTTATATAGAGTATTTTATTTTTGTACTTTTGAAGGGGCGTATCTTATTGTCTTTACATTTTTAAAAAGAACGTTGCCATCATTTTAAACTTCATATTTATAAATCTCTCCTGTTTCAATTTCCAGTTTTTCAACATTTGCATCTGAAATATTTTCTAAATATTTGACAAGTGCTCGAAGAGAATTGCCGTGCGCAACAATTAATACATTTTTTCCTTCTTTTAGTTTTGGTAAAATAGTCTCTTTATAATAGGGGACTACGCGATTGTAAACGTCTTTGAGAGTCTCGCCATTGGAAATTGGTGTATCCCAGCCTCTTCGAATTTTCAAAAACTTTTCCTCACCGAACTCTTTTTGGATTTCCCATTTATTTTTTCCTGTCAAATCTCCGTAGTCTCTCTCATTTAACGCGCTACTTTCAATCGTCTCAAGATTATTAAGATTTAAAACTTTTTTTATTTCATCAAGAGTCTCTTTTGCCCTTTTTAATACAGAGGTATAAGCAATGTCAAGATTGATATTTTTTAAACTTTGTCCTGCAAGTATTGCCTCCTCTCTACCTTTTGGGCTTAGACTAATATCTGTCAGTCCTGTCCAAACTCCTTTTGCATTCCACAAAGACTCACCATGCCGTACAAGGATTAGATATGCCATTAATGCAATCCTCCAAAATGAATTTCTCCTTTTGTACTATTTAAAGTTATGACTTTGCCAGTATGAAGTAGGATTGTTGCATTTTTTACTCCTTGAAGTGTTGGTCTAGCAACGAATTTTCGATAAATCATTTTATCTTTATCAGTTAAAGTATTATTTTCAGATATCAAACCTTTTGCTTTTTTAATTAGAGGATATTGTATTTGGTCAATTTTAGGAACAACCAAAATTTCACTTGGATTTATAGAGTGCAAAAATTTTGGATTTTTTATTACCCTAACAGGACCAGTTACTATTCCGGGAAATAAATTTTCTCCTCTTAATAATATATTTTTTTTGAGATGGGATATATTAGTTGGATGGAATTGATGGGAAGAAACCGACGGAGATTCAAAGTTACTTTTTGAATTAGTTTGCAAATTTGAAAGTTGGTGAATCATTGGTTTTGTTTCCAAAATATAAATTTTATTCTTGTCAATTGTAAATGTAATTTCTTGAGGGAAATAAAAATGACGCTGAAGTATAATTCCAAAATGAGAAAGGATACGGACTTGATAGTGAGATAAAATATGAGATTTACCTAAACGACTTTGATGACTTCTAAATAGGACTTTATAATCTTTTTTGGAAACAATATATTGAGTATGATCAAATCCAGTTTGTTCTATAACAATTTTTGATTTGTCAGAAGTAATAGGATCTTCGGTAAAAATTTTTCCTGATTTCTTAAGATCTAATTTTTTCTGAACAACTATTGCAATATCAAGTCTAGTAATATTTCCAAATTCTAGTGCTTTTGTACTAAGAAGCGATAGTTTATTGAATTGTTTTGCCCAAATATCTAGTATTTTATGCATCAAATTAGCATCTCCTTTTAGTTCAAAATGTACATTTTTATGTACACTTTGATCAGTAAATGGCGAAGAAGGTGTTACTATCACATGTGCATCTTTAAAAATATTTTCCAATTTTTTATACGCTATATATATTAGTTTTGCCATATGCGTTGGAAAAACACCATGTTTTACTTTTGTTTCGTCAGAAGAAAGAGAATATAATTTGTTAAATGTAAGAAATTCTCTAAAACAATTTGTTGTTATTACAAAGCCTTGGGGTATTGGAATATCAATACGGGACATCTCTCCAAGTTCTGAGGCATAATTACCAACTAAATGAATATCCCTTCTGTCAACAATTGATAAGTCAACAACAAGTTTCTGCATATATTAAAATTTATTTATAAATTCTATTAATTCAGATTTTTTTTCTTCCATCAAATCCTTAGATCTTGCTTCTAAATTAAGCCTAAGTAGATTTTCAGTATTTGATTTTCTCAAATTAAACCTCCAATTATCATACTCAACAGATAATCCATCAATAAACTCTATTTTTCCATCTTTATATTTTTGCTTAACAGCGTTCAAAATCTCATCTTTTTTCTCTGTTTCAAAGTTTATTTCTCCAGATATAAAGTATTTTGAAGTATAAGGATATGCTAAGGAAGATAATGTAGTGTTATATTTTGAAAGCATTTCTAATATTAAGAATAATGGCATTATCCCATTATCCCTATAAAAATTTTCTTTAAAATAGAAATGGCTTGACATCTCACCGCCAAACACAGCATCTTCTTTTTTCATTCTATCAGCAATAATAGTCATGCCGGGTTTTGAAATTATTGGAATTCCACCGCTTCTTAGAATCTCATCAGTTGTTGCCCAAATTAACCTCGGATCAATTATAATTTTTGCACCAATATGTTTCTTCAAAATTTCTTTTGCTAAAATTGCTGTAATAAAATAACCCTCACAAAAATTTCCTTTTTCATCAGCAAAAAAGATTCTATCTCCATCAGCATCCCATGATACTCCAAAATCAGCCTTACTTTGCAATATTAAATCTAAGAATTCCTTTCTATTTTCGGGTAAAAGTGGATTTGGCGGTCCTTTTGGAAATGTACCATCTGGAGTGTCATTGAGCGGTACAAGCGTTATGGGAAGATTATACATTTCAATTGCTTTTTTAAGAATCAGAACATCGATACCAAAATTAGCGTTTGCTACTATTTTTTTTGGCTTTAAAGTATTTATATCAATAAAAGAGATGGATTTTTTGATAAAATCACTCATCACATCTTTCCTCTCAATTTTTCCTTTTTGGAGATTTTTGGGTAGTTTATTGGTTGACGTTTTTAAGACTACGTCTCTTATTTGCGTAAGGCCAGTTAGTGAAGATATTGGCAAGGCTTTGCTTTTGCAAAAATTCATTCCATTCCACTCTTTCGGGTTATGAGAAGCAGAAATTGTTATTCCGCCATCAACAGGCAAACTCCCAACTGCAAAATAAAACATATCTGTTGATACAACACCAATGTCTAGAACATCCACCCCGCAGTCGATGAATGTGTTAAGAGCTGCATCGAATAATTTTGGTCCTGATTCTCGAACATCTCTTCCCAAAACTACTTTTTGAGGCTTAAATATCTCAATATAAGCTGCGGTAATTAGACTCGCAATTTCTTCATTAAACTCTTTAGGATATACGCCTCGCACATCGTAGGATTTAAAAATAGAGGGATTAATATTCATACAATAACAAAGATAGTATCATCTTACAACTCATACAAAAGAAAATCAATTGATTGTGAGAGTGATAAGTTGAGTGATCCTGTTTTGTGTCCAACTTCAATCTTGTAAAGCAGATTGTGAATCTTTAAAAGCTTTTCTTTGGAGAAAAATTTAGCTTGCCTAACGAGTTTTGATCTTTGCCAAGAAGCAAGTCTTATGACTTCTTCTATTGATTCTTTTGATTTATCTAATAGAGAGAGGAGAAGTCTAACTTGTCTTTGGAGCATAAAAAATATCAATTCTTCGCTCACTCCATCAGTTAACACTTTGTGAAATAAGTTAATAGAATGCTTGAAATTATTAGGCCTTAAACTATCAAGAAAAGTAAAAATATTTTTTGGCAATATAAATATTTTTATCGTGACTTCTTTAAATTTGAAAAGTGACTTTTTCTGTATTTCTTTTGATTCCCAAAGAAAGATATTTGAACTTGTTTGGTTTTTTATCAGAAAATCAATAATCACTTTAGAGAGTTTGTCGCTTTTTTTTGTCAGAATATCTTCTATAAAAATTGATACTTTTTTACCAAAAAGATCTCCCGTATGAATATTTTGCTCAAGGTCAGTTAATGTTAATTTCTCTCCTTCAAAAATAACAGAATTTTTATCATTTTTTCGTAGCTGAAGATAATAATTTCTAGATGAATCAATATCATCACCGTGAATTATAGTAATCATAACGATAATTTAAAATATGGTTTTAAGCCTTACTTTTATATTCTAAATATAACTTATTAACTAATGTTCCTAATTTACGATGCCGTGTTCTATGTGGAACAAGGGCTCCTGAAAAGTTTTTGGGTATATGTAAAAGTTCGTGTATTAAGACACGTTTTTTCTCATCATCGCTTAATAAGTCATAGTATTTAGATAACACCTCAATTACATATGCTGGTTTAATATCCAAAGCATGCTGAAAAATCTTGGGCATTGACCATATTCTTGCGTAGGACCTTGATTTTGAACCGCTAGTTTTGTAGCAAAAGATTCTTGAAGTATCAATGTGTGGAAAATTTAAAACTTTGATGATTTTCTGAATATCTTTCTTCACTTCACCCGCTTCTATCCATTCTAATTTTTGACTTTTGACTTTTGACATTTGAGTTTTTTAAGTGTGTTTATCAGCCACATACGATGCGCCATAAGCTTCTGGTTTTGTTTTGGCAACAAATCCATTTCCATTCACCATGCCTACAATTTCTTTTATCATCTCTCTTGTATCTCCATGCTCACCAACATCAATATGTATTTCAAGATTGTACTTAGGAGATTTGCCGTTTAGAGCTTTTTTAAGACTTGGAACAAATTTTGTTGCGAAGCTTAGTGATTCAATTGTTTCTGAATAGATTTTCTCTCGAAGAGTATGGATATTTGATATATCTTTTCTTTTCCAAAAATATTTTCCTCCAAACCCACGCCTGTGTACGATTATAGCTGTCACAAGATTAATTGTTTTTGTACCATTTAAAGAACCATTTTTCTCATGCGAATCAGTACCTATTACTAGGCTATATTCATCATTTGGTCTTTCTTCTAAAAACATTTTTATCAGCTCAATTGAGCGACCAATCTCAAGAGATCCGTGAGTTATACTATTTAAAATATCTTTATTCATGATAGCATATTATAGCATATTTATGACTCCCAAAAGCCATTTTAAAAACTCCTTACCAGTTTTTATTCCAAATATATCAGTTAAATTTTCCTTATTATTTTCTATTGATTTGAAAGTTTTATCTAAAGGCAAGTTTGTAGTTGAGCTGCTTGTTTTTTCTAAATCATCCTCAAGTACTGGACTTCCTTTTATTTTTGGTAAATCTTGAATTGCAAGATAAGAAGGCGCAGGAGCACCATGTTGATTAATAAGTGAGAATGCTTCATATGGACCGCTTCCAGCATGAAGTAGAAAGGGAGTAACCGCAATAATACTATCATCAGACCAAACATTTATAAATGCTTGTTTAATATAACTTCCTATTAATTTATCTGAAATTGCTTCTCTTGACCATCCTGTTTCTGTAATAAAAATTGGTAATTTTTTACCACTAAGACGTTCTGCCAAATTAGCTTCAAATCTATAGCTAGTAATGCTTTTTGAAGTTGCGATCCAAGGAGGTTGGGAAAAAGCAGGATTTGGATATGAATGACTCCCAAGACCATCAATTTTGCCAAATATTCCTGGAACCTCATCGTTCATCCCAATCATAAAATCATATTGGTTTATAGAAGTTCCAGCAACATTGGCAGATGCGTTATCAAGTCCTGATGATATTATAAAAAAATCATCATCCAAGGATTTGAACGCATCCACTGCATAATTTAATATTTGAGCATATTCCGAAGGATTAGTTGCGCCCTGCCATTCATCACTCCTGTTGACTTCGTTATAGACAACAATATATTTATTTTTTGTTGGCCAATTTAAGGAATTTAGAAAATTAGCAAAATCTATTATGTCAAAATAGGAAGGCTTTCTCCAAACTTTGGTGTCAAAATAGTAATTTTCGGATGCAATTCTTAGTATTGGTATTACATGAAGTCTCTTGGCGTCATCCATAAATTTCTGCCACTTATCCAAATTCCTATCGTGTGCTTGAATAGGGATTGTTACATAACCCCAATCACCACCCGTTGAATTAACAAGGCTGGATGCTTTATCAAGTTCTGAGGGAAATAATATGTGAACACCGAATTTGTTGTTTGGCGAAGAATGAGGGTCAACAATCGCGTAAGCGATTGGTGCAATTTTTGTAATAAAAAATATAATTAATATAAGCTTTATAACTTTCAGCATAAAGTTCAATCAAACTTAATAGAAGCTATAATCAACTTTGCTGTAAATGCGTGTCCTGCAGCTGATGGATGTATTCCATCATCCTTATTTACCAAATATGGATCGCCAAAAATACCATCAATTCTTGATTTATGATAAGCATTTATTAATGGTACATTCTCAGAACTTGCTAAATTAACAATATTATCTAACTGCTCAATTATGTTTTTAGCATGTTGGTAGGCAAAATCTTCAGGCATATTAACGCCATTTTTGCCACTACCAAAACCATTTTTAAGTGGTGCTATTTCTGCTAAAAGATATATATTAGAAGAAATAGCCTTTGACTTAGTAATAAGTTCTTTAAGTAGTGTGTAATGTTTATTTTTATCATGCGTTGAGAAAGGGTTATAAGCAAAAGAACCAATAATTAAAATATCTGGACGAAGGGTAGAAAGTGGCGGAAAATTTCTTTCTCTATTCACAAATGAACTTTCAAATCGCATCAAACCTTGTTCAACATTTTGTCCACCAATACCGTAATTATATAAATTAAATTTTGTATCGGGATAAGTATTTGCAAGTACTTTTTGAAGAGGTTCAAGATTCTCTCCCATTGTGTCTATCATGGAATCACCAAATAATGCAATCGAATATGATTGTTTCTTTAAAGACATAGTAGATGGAGTAGGTGTAACTGAGGGGGAAGATGTTGGAGTCAATATTACTGTAGCTTTTGGTGTAATTAAAGCTGAGGCAGAAAGTAGTGGCTTTGATTGATTTTTTGAATAATTATAAAACAAAAATAAACTTAAAATTATTAAGATTAATGACATAATTATCAAAAAATATTTAGGCATTATAATTCTGATATTATATCATTGATATTAAATGATAAAAAAAATACTGTTGTTATTTTTAATCTGGAGATCATTCCTATTTATTCCACTATTAATTTCAAATATTTTCATAATATCCCGCACTAATTACAATTATACTCTCTTAACCCATTTTCTTCCTCCAAGTAGTAATTTACTATCGAATTTTTTAATATATCCATTTGGAAATTTTGATTCAGTTTATTACTTATTAATTGCCGCGAGAGGATATACTATTGAAGCTGGTTTTTTTCCACTTTTTCCATTAACTATTTTTTTAGCAACATCTTTGATTGTTCCATCAGCTGTAGGATTGGAGTTTAGTATACAACAATATTTTGTAAGTTTAGCTTTAGTAACTTTTTATTATTTATTAAGTCTTATTGTTATGCATAAGTTAATAAAAATAGATTATAAAGGCAATATTGCCATTTGGAGTATAATTTTCTTATTAGTTTTTCCAACATCTTTTTTTTATGCCACCATATATTCAGAAGGTTTATTTTTGCTTTTAACTTTGTTGACATTTTATTTCGCAAGAAAGAATAAATGGTTGCTAGCAGGAATTTTCGGCGGACTTTTAACTGCTACAAGAATTGTGGGTATCGCAATACTGCCAGCATTAATTTTAGAATTTCTAACCTCTCCAAGGCGAGGCCTTGCAAAGCTAAAAATACTATATCTACTTCTGGTGCCAATGGGAATTTTATCTTATACGATTTTTAATTATTTTAAATGGGGTGATGCGTTTTATTTTATTTCCGCACAAGGTAATCTCCAAAACAATAGATCAGTGGACTCGATTGTTTTACTTCCTCAAACAATATTTAGATACTTCAAAATTTTCCTGACTGTAAATCCAACAATTTATGAGTTTTGGATAGCGATTTTCGAATTTGGAGCATTCGCTTTCGCAATTGTCATGCTTTTTATGGCATGGAAGAAAAAAGTTAGACTGTCCTATCTAATATTTTCTGTAATTGCTTTTATAATTCCTCTTTCAACAGGAACGATGAGCGGCCTCCCCAGATACATTCTCCCACTTTTTCCAATATTTATTGCGCTAGTCCTTGTACAAAACAAAGTTTTAAAAATGTTATATATGATAATATCCACAATTCTTTTAGTTTTATACTTCGCTCTATTCTCAAAAGGCTTTTTTATCGCTTAGTACCAATCCAACATCGCCAATAAGACTTCTTATGTCTTTAAGATTACGTTGATTCTTTGAAAGTTCAATAATTTGGTTAGATGGTAAAGTTAATGGAAATGAACTCTTCCAGATACTGGAATAGTTTGAAGCAAAGGCACAATTTACACTAATACAATTATCTAAATTAAAAATACGGAATACAAAGTTCTGCAAAAAAACATCTGAAGGATATGTTGCAAATCCACTATTTATTACTTTTCTTTCTCTGTTTTCTTCATTCATTTCTATATCCTGCCATTCAAAATTTCTAGGAGAAAATGAGGTAAGCCTTAAAAACTTTCCCATATTAGGTGCGGCTTGCAAATCACTGTTAACAACTTTATCATCTTTATATACAATGTAAACAAGTGCATTAATTGCTGTTATTCTTCTTGGCTTTCTAAATATAAGTTCTGGAGTTAATTTTAATAAAAGTTCATTTTTATCTCGAACAGCAATATCGATCAATACTTTTGATTCAGTAAAGTAAAAATGCGCACCATCTGTTTCTTCTTTCTTAAGCCTTGTTGTGAATACTTTTATCCTTTCAACTAAAGACATACTAATTATTTAATTTTTAGAAGCTTTTTATATAACACTACTGAGGTTTTGTAAAGTTTTCTCGTCTTAGCTCATCTAGCAAACCCTTAAGACCATGGTGTTTTATTATGCTGACTGCATAATTGGCCTTGTGATTCAA
Organism: uncultured Gammaproteobacteria bacterium; assembly: GCA_964372855.1. Taxonomy (GTDB): domain Bacteria; phylum Patescibacteriota; class Microgenomatia; order Levybacterales; family UBA12049; genus JACOXT01. The sequence continues at coordinate 20,970 of CAYJRY010000004.1, forward strand.
TATCTCCCACATACTTATTTTTCTACAAGCATATTCAAGTGCCGTTATATCATCTGGAGATAAATAGGTTACCAATGTGGTTCGAGGATACATTATTGCATTTTCATTATTAATATGTCCAATACTCAAAGCGTGACCCAATTCATGGGCAAGCGTATGGACAAGTTCATCATTGGATATATAGAAATAAACTACAATTCTTCGTCCATTTTCGTCTTTTACGTAAGTTCCTTCCTCAGGTCTATATTTTAACTGTTCATTATACTCACTAATCGTCTGATTCAAATCATTTATACGGGAATTGTATTGATTTGTTGATTGGTTGATTGACGCGGCTAATTGATTTAAGTATTGGGCATCTTGTTGAAGAGCTAATTGTTTATCACTAAGTTCTTTGTACTTTTCAGGAGGTGCCCCACCTTGAGAATTCCAATAGTCAATTTCATCATTTAACGAAGCTAATTTTTTTTCAAATTCTAAAACTTTTCTTTCGTATTCTTCAATTGCTGGTTCGATTTTACTTTTTTTATCCAACAATTCTTTATCAATTTTTGAAATTTGAGTTGTTAGCATTTGTCGATCGTCATAAACTAAACTAACTGTTAAATCACCATCTGCGCTATAAATAAATATATCTTTTCCATAAGCATTATTCCAGGTACTTACCGCTTTAAGGATATTTTGCATAAATTCTTCTCTTGTAATATTAAATCGTCCATCAATGCTTCCTATTCTGTATTTAATTGCGGTATCGCAAGGGGACTGGTAAAATATATTTTCTAAATTTTGAGCCAAAACAGCCCTATTTTGAAAAGAAGCATATGCAACAAAGCCTATTAGTAAAGCTACCAAAATCCAGATTATTTTTCTCATAATTCTAAATATATATTTTACTCTAAAATTAACACTAAAATCTATAATAATTAATAAAACTATGAATTCCCTATTAATTAGTTTGCAAACTTTATTTATATATATTAATATTCAACTTCTATGGAAACAGAGCAGGAAATTCTAAATAGATCTGACAAACTAATAACTGTTACAAAAATTGTTTTACCAAAGAATAATCCACAACTACTCAGAGAATTCATGAGGCATGCTACCAGATTAAGAAGTGAAACAGATTCAAACGAAAAAATTCCAGGACTTATAAGTTCAAATTTTTTTATAGGCGAGAATGCCGCCTGGACAGTGCAGCACTGGGTAAGTAGAGAACATATGGTTAATTTTCTTCGGGAATCTGCAAATCACATAGAGGCTATGATTTTTGCTAGAGAAAACAATTTTTCCACATTCTCAACTTCGTGGACAGGAGATAAGTTACCAAATTTTGAATTGATAAAACAAAAGCTTCATGAGGAGGAAGAAAAAAGAAGATAAACACATGTTACAACTTTTGAGGCACGAGAGGTATTTTACAATATAGCATAGCTAATACAGCATACAAACTTATCCCTAATGTGTCTAGCTATAACACACCTTGTGTATAACATGCTGGTACTCAGGAGAACTTCCTTTGTAATGTTAAATCGCGAATCAATACTATCTAAACTATATTGAATATAAGTATTACAACCGGATTGATATAATATGCTATCTAATTTTGAGCTATAACCTTATTTTGAAAAGACGCATATACAGTGTCAGGTATGGTAAACCAAGCAGGCTATTATAAACCTCTTAAAAAACTCCATTAACCATATAAGGAAATGATTTTTGCAAATGAAAATAACCATCCTTCTATTTCAGTACTATTCGCTGGTGAAAAAATGTTATAAATTTTTCATCTTTCAATATCAATCCAATCCTATAATTGGGTAACAAAGTTCCTTACAATAGCTTTACGGTATTTCGACATACTTTTTATATTGTTCTAGTTTAATATAGGCATTCAATAAATTTATGAAAGGAGGTGAAAAACATGGCAGATAATCAGATTTCTCAAGACGAAATGGCACAAGAAGGCCAAGACAGGGGCCAAAAAGGTGGACAGTCGTCTAAGCAAGGAAAAAAGAGTGGAAAAAGAGGCTTTGCTGCAATGGACCCTGAAGAGCAAAGAGATATTGCAAGAAAGGGAGGACAGGCGGCGCACGAATCGGGCAGCGCTCATGAGTTTACGTCCGAAGAAGCAGCTGAGGCCGGTAGAAAAGGAGGTAGTCAATAAAAGTCTATCTCTTACGTTATAAATAAGGTAGCCTAATGAAGCCACCTTATTTATACGAACTTATCAATCTTAGATTTATAAATTTTATTTTTTCAATTTACCCCAAACCAGCAAATTCTTTTACGGAAAAGTAAATACAAAAGTAAGCAACGAATACGTTTCACGAACTTTGTTAAAAGGGATTTTATGTGGAAAATAAATACATCCGAACGGATAGTTTAGCATCTTCTGTAATTCTAATTTGATCATTTGCGGATAAAAATGGCAAGAATGTGAGCCGGCAGGGATTCGAACCCTGGACCAAGAGCTTAAAAGGCTCCTGCTCTACCACTGAGCTACCGACCCTAAATGGGACAAAACTTATGTTTTCTCCCAATGATTTTCTCTCAATTTAATTCACAAAGGTTTAAGCCTGAAATAAACCTTTGCGAAATAGATAAGTTATTATAGCAACTTTTACTATTACTTGACAAGATAAATAAAAATAAATAAACTGATAGAAAGTCTGTTTTTGGAAGGAAAGGAGGTGAAAAATATTTATGACGCAAGATATTGGTCAAACACTCCTTACATCTCTAAACAATGGAGTCGCAGCTGTGGTGAGCTTTGTCCCAAAAATCATAGCAGGAACTATAGTACTTCTAATTGGTATAATCGTTGCTTCAATTCTTAAGCAAGTTGTATTGGGAATATTTAAAACCCTTAAAATAGAAACGCTTCTTCATAGGTATGGCGTACCTGAGGCAAAAGAGGAATTCAACTGGTCAAATATATTTTCTGAAATTGTGAGATGGTTTGTGATAATAGTTTTTCTTTTGCCAACAGCGGATATTTGGGGTTTACCAAGAGTTGTTACTCTTTTGAATGAATTTTTACTTTATTTGCCAAACGTGTTCGTTGCTGCAATAATTGCTGTCGTAGGATTTGTTTTGGCACGTTTAGCACATGATTTGGTGCTTGCATCTATTAAAGGATTATCATTAGAAACAGCAAATACCATAGCATCAGCAACAAGTTGGGCAATAAATGTATTTGTAATATTGGCAGTCCTAAATCAACTTGGAGTTGCAACTGATTTAATAAGAATTCTCTTTACAGGTTTTGTAGCCATGCTTGCATTGGCTGGTGGAATTGCTTTTGGATTAGGAGGCCAAAACTCAGCAAGAGAGATTGTTGAGGCAATTAGACGAAAATTCAAATAACTTGTTGGTAATCTAAATTTAAGTTATAATAGGCATTGATATGCCGCCATCGTCTAGTGGCCTAGGACATCTGGTTTTCAGCCAGGTAATCAGGGGTTCGAATCCCCTTGGCGGTACTAATTACAGTTTTCAGTCTACATTTATCCTCAATATATGATAAGAAAAAAACTAAAAACGTTTAATCCAGAAATTTTTCGTTACCTTGTAGATTCTTTACCAGAAATAATTTATATTACTGATTCAGACGGACAACCTATTTACTACAACAAACAATGGTTTGTATATACAGGTGCGAATCCAAAAAACATCAAAAAATTTAATTGGGAAAAGACTGTTTTTTCTCCCGATTTACCTTTTGTAAAAAGAGAGTGGAAAAAATCGCATTTAAAAAAAACTGCTTTTGAAGCTGAGCTTAGATTAGTCAACCGTCATGGAAAAGAGGAGTGGTTTCTTGAGCGATCGGTACCTATTAAGAACTCAAAAGGCAAGATAATAAATTGGTTTGGAATTGCTACAAATATCAATAAAAGAAAACATACTGAACAAAAATTAAAAATTAATGAAGATAAATTAGCAAATCTTTCAAAAGCAAGTAAAATCCTTACTTCATCAATTGATTATAAAGTAACTCTTACAAATATTGCACGCGCAACTGTTCCTTGTTTTGCAGATTGGATTATAATAGATATTGTCAAAGATAATCAAACAATAGATAGAGTAGTAGTTTATCATAGAAATCTCAAATTTAAAAAATACACTAAAATTCTTAAAAATAAATATCCACCTAAGATGAGCTCTAGCTATGGGGTAACACGCGTGATTAAATCAGGAAAGTCTATTTACTCACCAAAAGTGCCCGAAGCAGATATAAAAAATGCTTGTCAAAGTCTAGAGCACTACAGAATTTTAAAACTTCTTGGATTTAAATCTGGGTTATGCCTTATATTAAAAGCTAGAAAGAAAATTTTAGGCGCTATTACACTTATTTATGGACACTCGGATAGAACATACAATAGAACTGATTATCAAACAGCTCAAGATCTTGCCAATCGTGTAGCAATAGCTATTGACAATTCAATACTTTTTAAAAAGATACAAAATGCAATTTCTCTTCGTGATGAATTCATATCTGTTGCCTCACACGAACTCAAAACTCCAGTTACAAGTATTAAGGTATACTCTCAGGCTCTGCATAAACACTTTGAAAAAAAGGACGATATTAGTATGAGTAAACATTTCATAAAAATGAACAATCAGATAGATAATTTATTAAATCTAGTAAATGATCTTTTGGATGCATCTAGAATAGAACATGGAAAGTTGGAATTGAGAAAGGAATTGTTTGATTTAAATTCTTTAATAAGAGAGACTGCGCTAGAAATGCAGGAAACAACAAGGCTTAAGATAGAAATACTCGGCAAAATTCAAAAAAAAGTTTATGGTGATAGATATCGAATTAATCAAGTAATTGTCAATCTTTTAAGTAATGCGATTAAATACTCTCCAAACTCAAACATTATTAAAATACATTTAACTTCAGAAAAAGATGTAGCTGTCGTTCAGGTACAAGATTTTGGTATTGGGATAGATAAAACTCAACTGAGCCATTTGTTCAAACGATTTTTTAGGGTAAGTGATCCCAAATTGAAAACTTATCCCGGGTTAGGTATAGGTTTATTTATATCCAATGAGATTATCAAACGCCATAACGGAAATATGACAGTTGTCAGCCAAAAAGGTAAAGGATCAATATTCTCATTCACAATTCCTTTCCTTACGAAATAAATACATATCTCTTACAATCTACATAAATTAATTGTATTTATAATATTTTATGAAGAATCAAAAACATATTCTTATAATTGATGATGACGTAAATATATTAAACGCACTGAGATTTATGCTTGAGGCCGAAGGCTTTAAGGTTACAACTTCAGAAAATGCGGATTATGTGAATAAGCTGCACAAATACAGCAAACTTCCAAATATTATAATTTTAGATGTCTTACTTTCTGGTAGAGATGGAAGAAAGATATGTAAACAACTTAAAAGTCAAAGTAATACTAAAAATATTCCAATTATCATTATTTCAGCTCACCCAACAGCAAAGAATACCTCCATTAGGTCAGGTGCAGATGATTTTGTGGCAAAACCATTTGACATACAATATATTCTTGAAAAAATAAATAAATTCAATAAGTAGATGTGATTTTTAATCCCATCTACTTAGTAGTATCTTAAGACTAGATTTATAGAATTAGATTATATTGCCCATATAATCTTCCTGAAAACTTCGTCTTAAAGATCTACGACCCTTTCGGTTTCTACCGTGACCTCGAGAAGATTGTCCACCTTTTCGTGCGACATCTCTTCTTTTTCCTTCACTAGCAGATGCCAAACCACGGCCATATCCTTGTGCCATTCAGATCACCTCCTTTCAAAGTACGAATATAACTTATATTGTAGAAAAAAAATAATCAGTAATCTAACAAACTTAAATAATGTACATTAGATTACATAAAATTTATCAAAATTTGTTCTAAACTAAAATTACAAACTACTATTCAAAATATGCAAGCATCAAAAACTTTTTTAACAGTATTAGCGAAAAATACATTTTTATTTAGAAATAAAAAAATAATTCTTATATTATTAATAGCTACAGGTTATCTAGTTACTTCTTTTTTAAGCTACAATATTGGAAAAAATACGAAGCAAATTTCTAGCTCAAATTTTGAATTCAGAAATCAACCACCTAAAATTAAAGCATCTCAAAAAATAAACAAAAATTTTACTTTTGCAAATATAGATGAAAACGGTAAAATGAGAAATTTTATATATTCAATTGATAATGTTGATTTACAAGATGAAGTAATTATAAAAGGACATAAGGCAACAGCTATAAAGGGAAAAACATTCTTAATAGTCAATTTAAAAATTCATAACAACAATAAAGGTTCAATAGAGATAAACGCAAAAGATTATATAAGACTTTTAATAAACAATAATAATGAATTGTACGCATCTGATATTCACAACGACCCTGTAAAAGTACAGGCAATTTCAACAAAGTTTACAAGAATAGGTTTTTCAATAAATGATAGTGATGATAATCTAATTTTTCATATTGGTGAAATTAATGGAGAAAAAGATGTAATTAAAATTCACCTGTAATTTTTACATTTTTATTACATAATATTAACTCTTTCTACACAATTGCGTAGTATTTTTGATCATAATATGATAATTTCTAACATTTATGAATATTAAACCGAAATTTTACAATCCAGATACGTTTTACAAACAAATAAATAATATTTTAGGATCTGTAAATTACGGAAGTATAGAAATCTATATACAAAATAACAAAATTACACAATTAACAGTAAGAAAAATAGTAAAAACACAGTACGAAATTAATAAAACAAGCTAACCGCAAACGGAGGCTTCTCTAACTAATCTTTATAATTTCACTGATTAGATAGAGGAATCTCCGTTTTTATTTTTTAAAAATGGAGAATGAAGTGTTCAATTTGCTTAATTAAATGTTAAGTGATTGAGATCTTAAAAAGAAAGGAGGTGAAAAAATGAAAAACTTAAAAACTAAAATAGCAATTGCAGGGGCAGCGGGGACTATATTGTTAAATGCAATGAGTCCATTAGCGTATGCTGCCACAACTGTTGAGATAACTGGCAATGGGAGTTCTTCCCAAAATTCAGCAAATATTTCTAAAAGCCACAACTCATCGGTTGTTCAGGAAAACAATGCAAATATACAAAACAACATTAATGCCAATTCTTCAACTGGTGGAAACAGAGCCAATGACAATACAAATGGAGATGTGTTGATCGATACTGGGAATGCGAGTACGATGATTGATCTTTTAAATAGATTAAATCTAAATCACGCAAAACTAAATAATTGTGATTGTGATAACTTAGCTGATATCTTAATTTCAGGTAATGGATCGCAATCCGATAACGATGTAAACCTAGATACGACCAACGACAATAGCGTTTTCCAAAGCAATGATGCTGATATTTCTAATGATATTACAAGTTTTGCAAGTACTGGACAAAACAAAGCCAATAGAAATACAGGTGGCGATGTGATTGTCTTTAGTGGAAATGCAGATTCACATATTGGCATCCAAACAAAAGCAAACGCAAATATATCAAGAATTGGTAACGATAATGTAGCTGGCTCTCATAAGTCAAGCTATCACATTATTGGTAATGGTTCCATGAGTGACAACTCAATAAATGCAATGTCTAATAGATCAAATCTAGTCGTTCAAGATAATTCTGCAAGAGTTCGCAATACGATTGACATTAACTCAATTACAGGCAAAAACAAAGCGAATGACAATACGAACGCAGATGTTCTAATAGATGCAGGTCAAGCAACTGCTTTGATTGACATAGAAAATATGGCAAATTTTAATGCAGTACATGGCGATTGTGGTTGTCTAATTAACTCAGAAGCGATGATTTCTGGAAATGGATCTCATGCAGACAGTAACATAAGGATAAACCTTGATGATACAATGTCTCACTTTCTGACAAACATTTCAGATTTCTTAAACTATATAAATATCAATGCTTCCTCAGGAGACAATGATGCTAACAGAAATACCGGTTCGGATACAGATGGTTCATCGGTAATCTTATCCGGCCATTCAATGCATGAAATAGTCGTTGAAAATTCAGGTAACGTCAATCTTACGGGAGAGCATGATATGTTGGATTTTCCATCGGATTTCGATCTAGAATTTCACTTTGATCTAGGTGATCTGATGAGAATTTTAATCCATCGATAGTTTTTGGTTAGTTGGTAAGTAGAGTGTTTTGCTAACACTTCGGCAAGACACTCTACGATCCAAAAAGAATTTATAAGATTTATTAATTATTATATAAAATTATGAAAAAAGTTAAAAAAATATTAATAATATTCCTATCGGTTATTTTTTTAATTACACAAAATTTATCTACTGCTATTGCATATGAAATTCCCATTGCACCATCTCAACCTGCAAATAATCACGATGTGCCTACTCCTCCAAAACCTCCTGAAGCACCTTCTGCACCTCAAACACCAAACCAATCTCAATCAAATAACGACAAGTCTTCACTTTCCGTAGATAATAATTCAAACTCAACTACTCATTCTGAAAATCAACATCAGGAAAACCAACAAATAAATAATAGCCAAAATAATAATCAAACAGAAGATACTTTTATTGAAAGCGGTGATGCAAATAGTGCTATCTCATCATTAACAGAAGTCAGCTATAATTCCCCATCTACTTCACCAAATAATGTTAACAGCACTAATTTATCAATCAATAATAATGGCAGTTCCTCAGAAAGCTCAAGCTCATCAATTATCAATACTAACTCACAAATCACTCAGGAAAATAACGCATCAATTGATAATACTTTATCTCACAATACAACAACTGGACAAAATAATGCTTCCTACAATGTCGGAAACACAACAATAGTAACAGGAGATGCAAATACAACTGGAATAGTTGTATCCTCTTTGAATACCAATCTTGAGGGGATAAGTATATCGGAATTTCAAGTTGCCGATGTTCATACAGGTGATTTTGTACTAGATTTTGGAACTAACTGTACATTAAATTGTAATGAGAATAACACTTCTGGAAAAAATATTGGCAACAATTCTGATTCTACAAATAAAAATATCTTTCAGAATAATGATGCAAATCTTGAAAACGAAATTACTCTGACCTCAAACTCTGGAGATAATAATACAAATTTCAACACTTCATCTGATTCATTTATACAAACAGGTGATGCAAATGTCTCGGCAAATATTTTATCTTTCTTGAACAATAATCTATCAGGTAATATTCAAATTGGAATAATTGATATTTTTGGAGCCTTAATAGGTGATATTATTCTTCCTGAAAGTGAAATAAATTCCGATACTTCCACAATCAATCAAAATATAGCAGGTTCAAATAATACTGCGGCAATCAACTCCACCATAAATGAAAATATATCACAGACAAATGAAGCAAATATAATAAATGATTTAACACTTAACGCTGAAACTGGTGGAAACAGCGTAAATAATAATACAGGTGGAGATTCGATAATACAAACCGGACAAGCATATGTAAATACCAACACCATAAATATTGCTAATTCAAATGCAATGGATGAGAATTTATTGATTGTAATAGTAAACAAAGCAGGCGAGTGGATTGGAAAAATTCTTGGAGTACCTGAAGGATCGTTACTTTGGGAATCTAATGGATCTGATTCTCAAAATTCAAGCATAGTCTCTGAAGAAACCAATATTAATCTCGAACAAACTAATAACGCAGTTATTAAAAACAACGTAAATCTCTCTGCAAATACTGGTGGGAACAGCGCATCATATAATACTTCGGGAAATAATGTTATAAAAACTGGAGAAGCAAAAATTGTTGCAAATCTTATCAACTTTGTAAATAACAATGTAAAAGGAGGAAAAAAACTCATTGTTACAGTAGTTAATGTCTTTGGAAAATGGGTTGGGAATTTCGTTCCACCAGGCACAAAAAAAGATTCCCCACATACTCCTAGCAATCAAAATCCCACCCAATTAGCAACTGCAGCCTCTTCGCCAAAAAACAACTCTCAACCTCAAAGTATTAGTATTCCAAACAAAGAGGCAGCTCAAACAAAAACCACACCAATTCCTCCTGAGGCAAATTCTGAGAATAAAGTCAACAAAGTTATTAGTTTCCAAAATAATCAAATCGAAAGCGGTAATCAAAAAGTACAAGCAGTATTTGCCACTGCTTCAAAAAACGAACCAATAGTACATAGTGTTTTAGATAAAAATCAGAAAAAACGCTTTAGGATAAACCTTGCCTGGCTAATTCTTCTAGCCCCACTTAGCACCATACATTTTCTAAGACAAAAACTGATTAAACGCCCTCTAAAATTTTCCTAATTGACATATACTCTTGAGTTTGCTAAAGTGATATTAGATGAATACGCGAACAAAAATGATTTCTATTATTGAACTTATTATTACTTCCCAAAAGGGAGGTTTGTTTGCGTAAATAATTTGTACGCAGAAACTAAACCTCCCAACCGGGAGGTTTTTTTATGCAGATCTTGTCAAGCGATAGTGAGACTTAGTGCTGCATAATCCTCCAATAAGCGCTCTTCGAGCCGTATTCGAATAGAATTGAAAAGGCGAGAAGTAAGCTTGGGAGGATGTGCTCATTTGAAAGGGGGTGACTGAGATGCAAAGAAATGAAGCAGGAAAAGAGATGGGTTTTAGCCTAAACGGTAAAGAAGCAAAGAATAGTTTTATGCGAGAAAATATTATAGATGCTAATAAAGTTCTTAATGAAAGTGATAGTCCGCTACAAGTTATAGACATAGGTTTAGTAAGTAGAAATCCATTTGAATCAAGAGTAATATTTAGAAATCTTAAGGATCAACCATTGGCAACAGGTTATATACAACCAAAAACTCTTAAAAGTGTAAATAGCTCATTTGTATTCTCTATAAACAATTCACTCCATCAAGCTGCGTGGAGCGTGACTCCAGATGCCGCAAGAATAAGAATGATTGAGTTAGATCAAAAAAAAGTGTTCCAATATGGCAATACAGAATTTCATATAACTGCAAAATTTGAACATGATGGAAAACAATTAGTATCAAAAGGAGTTAATGGTTCCGCTGAAGAGGCAACGAAATTGGCTCTTATTACAGCTTATGAGGCATTTTGTGCGAAGCTTTCGCCTTTCAGAGTATAGACTATAGTCTAAACCTTTGTTAAAATAGCTTCATGATTCCTGTGACGAATTTAAGGCCAGGAGTAACTTTTGAGGAAAATGGAGATATCTTCGAGGTTCTGACATATAACAATGTCCATCTTCGAAAAACAAGTTCTGTTGTCAAGGTCAAAGTTAGAAGTCTAAAAAGAGGTATGACTATCGACAAAAGTTATGTTAGTAACGCAAAAGTAAATCAAGTTACAACAGAGAAAAAAGATTTTCAATTTTTATACAAAGATAGCGAATCAGGATACTTTATGAATCCAGAAAATTTTGAACAGATAAGTATTCCTATCAAAAATTTAATTGATCATATGTTTCTCAAAGAAGGAGAATTAGTTACTATAAGATTTTACGGCAGAGAACCTTTAAATTTTATTCTTCCTCCAAAAGTAAAGCTTAAAGTCACAGATACCAATCCTGGTGTAAAAGGAAACTCCGCAACCAATGTCTATAAAGATGCCATACTTGAAACTGGACTAAAAACAAAAGTTCCTCTTTTTATAAATATAGGAGATGAGATAGTAGTTGACACTCGGGATGGTAGCTATACAAGCCGCGTATAAACTCCGAACGAAATAAATGATTGTTAATTCTAGATAAATATCGTATAATAATTGGTCGGATTTTTTAATGACCTGAGATGGATAAAATTATTATAAAAGGTGCAAGAGAACACAATTTAAAGAATATTGATCTTGAATTGCCAAAAAATAAACTTATTGTATTTACTGGCTTATCTGGAAGCGGCAAGTCATCTTTGGCGTTTGACACAATTTATGCCGAAGGACAAAGAAGATATGTAGAAAGTCTTTCTTCTTATGCAAGACAATTTTTAGGTGTTATGAAGAAGCCCGATGTCGACCTAATTGAAGGACTTTCTCCGGCAATATCAATTGATCAAAAATCAGCCAGTCACAACCCTCGCTCAACAGTCGGCACTGTAACTGAAATCTATGATTATCTAAGACTTCTTTTTGCTAGAATTGGTCATCCTCATTGTCCCAAATGCGGTAGGGAAATTTCCAAACAATCTAAAGAACAAATTACAAAGTCTATTTTTGAGATGCTTAGAAAAACTCATTCTCAAAGAATAAAAATGCTGATACTTGCGCCAATTGTAAAAGATAGAAAAGGGGAGTATAAAGTACTTTTTACTGATCTAAAAAAAAGAGGATATAAAAAAGTAAGAATTGATGGAGAAATATTTACCCTTAATGAAAATTTCATTCTTATAAAAACCAACAAGCACACTATAGAAGTTGTGATCGATGAGCTAGTTTTGACTCAAAATTCAGACAAATTAAGAATTTCAGAAGATGTGGAGAAGGGACTTACTCTCGGAAATGGGGAACTTATTATTGCTATCGTTAAAGATGCTGGCTTTTCCTTACCAGCTCGGCCTAAAAGAATGCAGGATGAATTATTTTCTGAGAAGTTTGCTTGCCCAGTAGATGGAATTTCTATTCCTGAGATAGAGCCTAGAATTTTTTCTTTCAACACTCCTCATGGTGCTTGTCCAACATGTAACGGCTTGGGCACTTTATTATCTGTTGATCCCAATCTGGTATTCAACAACAATTTATCAATTGCTGAGGGAGGCATAGTACCATACGCAAACGTATTTGAGTCGGACACTTGGTTCCATAGAACTTTAATTCAGTTTTGTGAAGAAAATGATATTCCCCTAAAAAAAAGACTATCTGATATCCCCTGGGATAAGAAAGAAATTCTACTTAAAGGTACCTCAGATAGAGTTTACACTGTTTCGGGAGAAAATAGATGGGGGAGGCTCACAGAAATTCACGAAACTTTCGATGGAATAATAAATGATTTGAAAGAAAAATATCATTCAACGCAATCTTTGTTTCTCAAATCAAGAATTGAAAAATTCATGAGATATGAAATATGCCCACAATGTCATGGATCAAGACTTAAAAAAGAATCGCTTAATATAACAGTTTTGGGAAAATCAATTGTTGATATTTGCGATATGTCAGTTCAAGAATCATTTAATTTTACAAATAATTTAGAGAAAACTATCTCCCAAAAAGAATTAGAAATCGCAAAAGTCATTATAAAAGAAATTAAAACTCGTCTTATATTTTTGATTAATGTTGGACTTGATTATTTGACTCTTTCTCGAGGCGCTCAGAGCTTGGCAGGAGGTGAGGCCCAAAGAATTAGACTTGCCTCACAAATAGGAAGTGGTTTAACAGGAGTCTTGTATGTTTTGGATGAGCCCTCAATTGGGCTCCACCAGAAAGATAATACAAAGTTAATCGAAACTTTAAAAAAACTAAAAGATTTGGGAAATACTGTTCTTGTGGTTGAACATGACCAAGAGACTATGGAAAATGCTGATTATATAGTAGATTTTGGCCCTGGCGCAGGAGTAAACGGTGGAAAAATTATCGCCCAAGGTATAATTTCACAAATTAAAAAAAACAAAGCCTCAGTTACCGGTCAATTTTTATCAGGTATTAGGAAAATTAAACCGTCTGAATCTTTGCTTACAGATAATTTTCTAAAAAATGGAAAATTTCTATCTGTATTGGGAGCATCTGAACATAATCTCAAAAATATAAATGTTAAATTTCCTTTAAACAAACTAATTGTTGTAACGGGTGTTTCAGGAAGCGGTAAGTCTACATTGATTAACGATATTTTGTATCATGCCCTCATGCAACTGCAAAACGCATATCATAAAGAATTGCCAGGAAAATTCAAAACAATTGAAGGCTATGAAAATATAAAAAGGGTTTACATGATTGATCAATCACCAATTGGAAGAACTCCAAGAAGTAATCCTGCAACTTATACCGGTGCTTTTAACTATATAAGAGATATTTTCTCAAGAACCAAAGAGGCGAGGATAAAAGGATACGGACCGGGAAGATTTTCTTTCAATGTCAAAGGAGGAAGGTGCGAAACATGCGAAGGTGAAGGGCAAATAAAAATCGAAATGCAATTTTTACCAGATGTATATATAACATGCGAATCATGTAACGGCAAACAATACAACCAAGATGCGCTATCGGTTTTGTTTAACGGTAAAAATATCGCGGATGTTCTGTCTCTGAGCGTTTCGGAAGCTTTGAACTTCTTTTCATTTGTGCCAATACTCTCTCATAAATTGCAAACACTTTCTGATGTTGGACTTTCATACATAAAATTGGGTCAGCCTGCTCCAACTCTTTCAGGAGGTGAGGCCCAAAGAGTAAAACTCTCATACGAGCTTTCCAAGCGAGGCCAAAATTCTTTGTACCTTTTGGATGAGCCAACAACAGGTCTTCATTTCGCAGATTTGGAAAAATTATTATTTGTTCTGCGAAGGCTTGTTAATATGGGAAATACTGTAATTGTAATTGAGCATAATTTAGATGTTATAAAATCAGCTGACTATATAATCGACTTAGGCCCAGAGGGTGGAGAGAAGGGTGGAGAATTAATTGCAACTGGTACGCCATATGAAGTCTCCCAAAATCCCCGCTCCTACACAGGACAGTTTTTGAAAAAAGTTTTATAGATTAAGGTAGTAAGTTTAATCTAAAATTAACGCCATGCCTTAAAGGTAAAATGCAGCGTTTGGATATCTAGTTCTTTTATAAACTTTCGAATTTCAGGTGCTTTCCTTGTAGTTTGTAAAAAATAATTAGTTTCTCTTATTATAGGTGTCGTAAAGTCCGGATAAGTAATATTTATCCAACTCACATAGGTAGCACCTATTGTAGCATCTCGAATAACTTCGTCAGTAATTGAAGTCAATTTGTCATCTACCCTTTTAATCTTTCCATCTGTAAAGATATAGTCTGGAGGAAATGCTGCGCTGCCTATTAATGCACCATAATTAAATCTCTCTCTGCTATTAGCCGTGAAACATTCAATATTAATATCTTCACCAACAGAGCCAAGTGCAGTTAAAAAATCAGATAATGACAGATTTTCTAAAACTTTTGCCTCTTCATGACTTTTAAATCCTTCCGAGAGCTGAAATCCTTTTTTCAAAAGTATTTTTACAACCAAAGGCCTAGCTTCTTCTATACGTTGCCTACGTTCTTCAAGTTGCTTCTTTTTTCTATTAAACCACTCTATCATTATGTGTGAATTTTAGCCTAATAATCAATTAGAATCAAGACAAATTGATTTTTATCTGCGGCCACGTCAATTCCGACCTCGAAGGTTGTCAACCTAGCAACTTCGTTGGTCGATGGTGATAAGGCATTTCCACTTTTATTCTGAGCTTATCGAAGGACCAGACGGTCTTGAGATTTTTCTTAAAATTCTACACATTGGCGATTTTCTGTTCTATTTTATCCACTCTTTCACTTAGACCATCGAATTCTTTTCTTGTTGGAGTATCATCTTCCAAATACGCAAGTTGCTTACCCAGCTTATCTATTCTTACGGTTAAGTTTTTCTCAACTTGGTTTATCCTATTTTCCAATCCATCTATTCTTCCTGTCAATTTTGAATCAAGTTTATCAATTTTACTCAAGACTTCTTGTCGAAAGGCACTTTGTCCATTAATAATAGACCGAAGCATTTTTTGTATATTGTTCATAATATTAAGTATATATAGATAAGATTGCTATTTTCAATATTTCAATAAGCATCAAACCGATTCATTTTCGATTATGCTAATATTATATCAATATAATAAACCTTCACTAATTTATTAATGAAAAAGTTAATTTTAGTTCTCATTGCTCTTTATTGTTTTTTTTCATTCACAAATTTAGCTTTTGCTTCCTCTTCAAATTTCCTAACTGACTACAACACTACTTACAGCATCGATGAATCAGGAATTGCCAATGTGATGTTTGATGTAACACTAACAAATAAAACTAGTAATTTTTATGCATCTTCCTATAGTATAACTGTTGGTTTTAAAAACATACGGGATGTCAAAGCATTTGATTCAAAGGGATCAATTATGGTCAAATTGGCTAAAAATGAAGAGGGAAATAAAATTGACTTAGAATTTTTGCGAAAAATAGTTGGAATAAAAAACAAGTATAACTTTAAAGTAACATTTAACACCCCAGATATTGTGCAAAAATCAGGACAAATATGGGATATCAATATTCCAGGACTTGCAATGCAAAATGAATTTAATACTTTTAATGTAAAAGTCCAAGTTCCAAAGTCTTTAAGTACACCAACTTATATCAAGCCAGATATTGGCATGTTTAACAACGGAGTTTTAAATTTTTCAAAAGAGGAACTTGGTGATTCAGGTATCTCAATCTCTTTTGGAACATATGAAATTTATAAATTTGATCTTGCTTATCATTTGGAAAATAAAAATTTTTTTCCAATTAAAACAAAAATTGCTTTGCCTCCTACGACAAATTATCAGGAAGTAGCAATAGATAGTATTGACCCTAAACCTTTGAATGTAGAAATCGATCAAGATGGAAATTGGATGGCAGAGTATTTGTTGTTTCCAACAGAAAAAATAAAGGTTTTAGTTGCTGGACGGGCAAAACTTCAGTACTTACCAAAAAAACAACCTGAAAGTGAGGAAAAATTAGCTTTATACTTAAATGAAGAGCCTTATTGGGAAATTTCTAATGAAAAAATAAAAAAGCTTGCAAAAGAACTAAAAACACCCAGCGAAATCTATAACTATGTAGTTTCAAATTTAAAATACGACTTTTCACGAGTCTCGCAAAATTTAGAAAGGCTTGGCGCAAGTTACGTACTTGACAATCCTGAATCTGCAGTTTGTCTTGAGTTTACTGATCTATTCATAGCTTTATCACGCGCAGCGGGTATTCCCGCAAGAGAAGTAAATGGTTATGCATATACTCAAAATTCAAAAGAAAGACCTATTAGTCTAGTCAAAGATGTTCTTCATTCTTGGCCTGAGTACTACGATAAAGATCGACAAACTTGGGTAATGGTTGATCCAACTTGGGGCGCAACAACAGGTGGGGTTGATTATTTCTCAACTCTTGATTTTGATCATTTTGCTTTTGTAAAAAAAGGAATTAAAAGTACTTACCCAATTCCAGCAGGGGGATACAAAACAAAGTCTGCAAATTCAAAAGATGTAAAAGTTGAGTTTGCAAAAAATTTTGATAACATTAACGAAGTTATATCACTTGAGGAAACCTTAAAGAATAATTATTTCTCATATGAAAATGTAAGCGGAAATATTAATGCTTATAATGTTGGTCAGCTTGTTTCAAGCCCAAAAACTATCAAAATATTAAGTACAACTCTGACACCATATGAACAAAATTTTGAGCTTGGACCAATACCGCCATTTGGTATGGTCTCATTGCCTTTAAAATTTACCGCATCTCCTTTGACAAAATCAGAAAACATTATTACAATTACAATCGAAAAAAATTCATTAAAAAAAGTTATCAAAATTTCTCCATTTATCATAAATAAATGGACAATTTCAGGAGGAATATTAACCTGTGGAACAATACTTGCAATTGCAATCATTTTCAACAAATCCCGGAATTTACATTTTTTTAGGAAAAAATAAAAAAATTCTTTATGTTGGTAAGGCAAAAAACCTAAAAAATCGGATTTCTTCTTATTTCCGAAGTATCACTGAGCTTGGTCCAAAAACCAAAGTAATGGTCTCTCAAGTGGAGAAAATTAAAACACAAGAAGTAACTTCTGAAATCGAGGCTCTACTTCTTGAGGCAAATCTTATTAAAAAATACAGCCCAAAATACAATGTTCGCCTAACTGACGGCAAAGCTTATCCATTAATTAGAATTACTATAAAAGATAAATATCCAAAAGTATTAATAGCAAGACGTATTGATGATAAAAAATCTTTGTATTTTGGTCCTTATCCAAACTCAGGAGCGCTACGATTGGTCTTAAAAACTATTCGAAGAATTTTTCCATTTCAATCTGTTAAAAATCATCCTAAAAAGCTATGTTTGTATTACCATCTAAATCTTTGCCCATGCCCAGAAGTTTTAGAAGATAAAGAATATAGAAAAAACATCAATCATATAATAACTTTTTTAAAAGGCCGTAAAGGTAAAGTATTGAAAGATCTTGAAAAAGAAAGAAATAGTCTTGTAAAACTTGAGGAATTTGAAAAAGCAAGTCTAATCCAGAAAAAAATTAACGCAATTTTATTAGTCACAAGTCCTGTTTATGAAAAATTCGATTACAAATTTAATATAAATCTTGATGAAGATCAAAGGCTCAAAGAATTGTTAGATCTCAAGTCAATTTTAATTAAAAATAGTGTTAAAATATCTAACTTAAAAAGAATCGAGTGTTTCGATATCTCAAATATCTCAGGAACCTCTGCAACTGGCTCAATGGTTGTTTTTGTTAACGGAGAAAAAGATCCTTCAATGTATAGGAAATTCAAAATTAGAACTGTGGATAAAATTCCAAATGATTTTGCAATGATTTCGGAGATTATTAGAAGAAGACTTAATCACGCTGAATGGTCTTATCCGAATCTAATTATAGTTGACGGTGGAAAAGGGCAAGTCTCCGCAGTATTAAGTGCAATTAGAACAATGAAGCATCCTGTCAATGAGACAATTGATATTCCAGTTATTGGTTTGGCAAAAAAAGAAGAGACTATTATTACATCAACTTTCAAGGAGATATTGTTGCCTAAGGATTCACCAGCTCTTCATTTTATAATGAGAATTCGTGATGAAGCCCACCGCTTTGCAATTACTTATCACAAGAAATTGCGATCAAAAAAATTTTTGATATAATAAAAGTGTTTTGTTTTATGGTCGAGAGAATTAATCCACAAGTAATTCCTGAAAACACATTACTTGATCTAATTGATAATTCCAGATCAAATGATCTAAGTCCTCGACAGAAAGAAGTACTTACCTTAACCGCTAAAGGATTAAGAGAAAAACAAATAGCTTCAGAATTGCAAATTTCCGAACATACCGTAACATCGCACAAACGATTTCTTTACAAAAAACTCGGAGCTCACAATAGTCTTCAGGCAACTGTAAAGGGTATTGAAAGAGGGTTTTTAAAACCAGAAGAATTAATATGAGTACAACAAATCACTACTTCCTACTTACTTCATAATAATAAGGGAAGAAAAGAAATGATGCTGGGGGGTCGGCAAGAAGATATTTTTCAAAATCAGCATAAATTAATTTTCTTTTTTCAATATTAAGTTCTTTTCGTCCGTCTTCAAGAATCTTATCTATTCTTAAATTCGAATAATGTGTTATATTGTTAAGTTGACTTGAATGCCAAAGTGCATACTGGTCAGGATCCAAAGGCACATTGAACTCTCCTAAAAATACTTGAAAAACCTCTGGCACTTTATCTACCAGCTGAAGCTTTACATCGATACCTAATTTTTCCCAAATCTTGGCGATTTGTCTTGCGGTTGGCTCATACTTTCTGAGAGATTGTAATTTAAGTGCTATTTTAGAACTATCAGTTGCAGTATTTGATCTGTCTATTAAGACTTTAGCATGTTCTAAATCCTGCACATAATTTTTCCTACTATGTTCTGATGCGAATGAAAAATAAGGAAGAGGACTTGGATTTCTTTTCCCCTGATCAAAAGTCTCAGGCATACTATGGTTTAGCGCCTCTCTAAGCGTTTTATTTGAAAGTGTTTTATCTTTTGTATTATAGAAAACTGTAGCTAGTAATTTGGTATTTGTTTTTTTCTCTATTTTGGTATTCTTAAAAGTCTCAAAAGTAGTATCTTTGTATCTAATATCCGCAAGACCAACGATCTTAGAAACCTCTCCAAGTACAAATGCAGTTTTTAATGCAGACTGTGTTGGATATGACATTTGATAAATAAGGGCTTTTTTGTGTTTATCAGAATAAAGTTCGATTGACTCAACAAAATTACCATTAAGATTTATTCTTTTGACTTTGTATTCTCCCAACCCAGCAAAACCTTTTTTAAAAATAGGACGACTTACTGTTACTAAGAAAGGTGAATATATGTCCTTGAGATTAAAAACAATTGTATATTTATCTGGTTTTATAACATTTACCTCGGAAAAATCATAGTTAATATGATCAGTTGTAAATTCAGTTCCATCTAAGAAATATATGCCTTTTTTCAAATAAAAAGCATAACCTTTTCCGTTTGGCGCTATTTTCCATTTCTCAGCAAGGTCAGGCTTAACTGTTCCGTCAATTTTTGTATAAGTCAGACCGCGTGACAAATTCCTAAGAATTTCATCTGGCAGGCTGTCCAATGTGTATAGTCCAAGCATTCCAATAGTCTCTTTCTCAACAAAAGGAAAACGCGCTATAAAGCTACCCATCACAAACTTAAGCCCAAAAAAGATCACAAGACCTATTGCGAAAAAATATATTATATTTTTCCACCATCTTTTTATATACGCTTTCAAAAGCCAAAAGATGAGTCTTCTTCTTAAAATTAACATAATAAATTCGTTATTGAGGAATAAGAAGAATAACTGATAAAACTGCAAATAATGCTGTTAGTACAACTGTCGCAAAAACAAGTAATTTATCAATGCTTTGTTTGCTTCTGTAAAACTCTCCCATCCCTCCAAATGAAGAAGACAACCCCTGTCCTTGCATCTGAAGAAGGATTACGATTATAAGTAATATAGCGACTATTGTCGCTACTATATTAAAAATCATAAGTCAATTATATATTTCCTACAATCGCTTTTGCAAGTTTTATTGGATCATGATAAAGAGGAAATTTCTCATCTACCAAATCCGCTTTTATGATCTTAGTACCATTTACATTGTCAACCGAATCAAAATGTACATATTTGTAATAAAACCTTGATGGAATTACTGGCTTAAAATTGCTGTTTACAATGATTTTGTCAAAAGGAAAAACATTGATGTGTCTCTCTACTGCTTTTATATAGTCATTTAAACTATAGCCTTTTGTTTCAAATGGTTTATTAGTAATATTGACAACAAAAATCTTTTGAGCATGATGGTTTTTTAAAAGTGCTTCTTTTACTCCTGGCACTATTAAGACAGGCAAAATTGTTGTATATAAATCCCCAGGACCAACGATTATAATATCTGCATCTTTTAGGCTTTTTTCAAATGTAGGGTTTATTTCTGCATCATTTGGACTGAAAAAGATTTTTTCTAAAATCCTTTTTCCTTTATATTTTCCCAAATCTATTGTCTCTTCCCTGTGAATTATTTTTCCTTCGATCGTTCTTGCAGATATGGAAACAGCTTTAATGGTTGCTGGTAGAAAAATACCAGGAATATCAAAGGTTTTTTTGAAAAGTTCTATTGCTTTCTCAAAATCTCCTGTTATATTGTGCATAGCTGTCAAAATCAGATTTCCAAGCTTTTGTCCACCAAGATCACGATCTTTTCCATATCTATCCCCTTTAAACCTATAAGTCAAAAGCCTTGCGAGGTCTAAATCATTATTTTTTATGAGTGCAGACATGCATGAAACCAAATCGCCTGGCGGTGGCATTTTATAAAGCCTTCTTAGTCTTCCTGAGGAACCACCATCATCAGCCATCGACACAACAACAGTTATATTCGAAAAAAAACTTTTAAGGCCTCTGATTAAATTCACGGTGCCAATTCCCCCCCCAAGGCAAACTATTTTTCCATCAACCATCTTAAACCTCCAACTATAGAAGTTATAACAACTGACGCAACTATAAATGCAAAAAAATCGTTGAAATTTATTTTTGGAATAACAAAGCCAGCAAAAGTAAACCCTTCAAAAATAAATCTTTTAACAGTTACATTTGTTACAATAACTGTAAGTAAGTATAAGATTATAGCATTTATTAAATAAGAAAATATACCCAGAGTTGCGATATGAAGCGGGAAGGTAATAATACTGAGTATTGGTTTCACAATAATAAATAGAATTGATAAGACTAATCCAGCCAAAATATATGTTGTGAATCCGCCTGTTACTTTTACCCCGTTTAATATTTGGCTGGTCAAAAAAAGGGCAAATGAATAAAAAGCAACGCTTCTTAATATCGATCTCATGGATTGTTTAGGGCTGTTTAGATGCTACCAAAAGCCCACCCCGTATGTCAATTTTATTTGCAAGGCGAGGCCTTATGAAGCTAAAAATCCTCTAGGGTTAATTCTTTTGGCAAATTCTCTACTTCAGATTCTTCTACAAAACTTTTGTAGGATAAAGTAGGATTTTTTTTAGAAAAGTAAGACAGGATCTCATCGGTATTAATCCACAACGTTTTTTTCTTCCCCAAATATTCCAAATAGGAAGATGGTTGTAAAGATGTAGCTTGTTTATGTATATAACGAGATAAATGGATAAAGTGAGCTTCTGAAGAAATTAATACAGCTTTATATACTCCTTGGTATAAAGAACCAACTCTTTTATATTTTCGGTTAAAATACATTGTATATCTTGTTCCGAGAGAATTCATAAACCTATCAATAGTCGTTGCGCTTTTTTGTTTTAAAAATAAATGAAAATGATTAGTCATAAGACAATACGCAAGCAATCTAAGTTCTTGATTAAAATTGTTCATACGAAGAGCTTTGAGGATCTTATCCTTTTGTATGTAAGAAATATCAGAAGAGAATAGTTGCTTATAAAGTAATTTTTCATCTTTTGGAAGTAAATATTCTTTCAAATATGACAAGAAGACCGAGTAATCTTGTTTATCCAAAAAAATCGATCGCTTTTCAACCCCACGATTATAAACATGATAATATCCCTCTTCAATATACGATTTCCGAGAGTTTTTCGCAGGCATGAATTAAATATATATTCTTCTTGTTATATTTGCAAGGCCTCGCCTTGGAGAGGAAGACTTTCATCTTACTTTTTCTGTTGGATAAATGCTCATTTTTCTGTCAAACCATGTATGAATATTTTGATCTCTTGCAAGTAGAAATCAATAAATGTATAGTATTGTCTTGTATGAATACCATAATCTGCCCCAATTGTGGTAGAGAACTATCCGAGGCTTTCAAAGAAAAACTTGAGGATGAGATAATAAAAAAAGAGCGGGAAAAACACAAATCTGAAATTGATACTTTAAAAAAAGAGATCTTGGAAAATGAGACAAAAAAACTCCACAAAAAGTTTGAGCTACAAGTAAAACTTTTCAAAGAAGAAGCACTAGATAAAGAAGAAAGAATAAAATCCCTTATTGAACAAATAACTTCTCTCTCACGTGATTTGAGAGAATCTAAAAGAGAAAAAGATGAAATTAGACTAGAAATGCAAAAGAAATTGAGTCTTGAAGAAGAAAAAATAAGAACAGATGTTCTTAAAAGAGCTGAGGAGGAAAATAGGCTAAAGTTATTGGAAAAAGATAAACAACTTCAAGACGCATTGAAAGAAGCTCAAATACTGAAAAACAAACTTTCTCAAGGGTCACAGCAAACTCAAGGCGAGGCATTTGAGCTTGATTTTGAAAAAAGATTAAGAGCTGAGTTTCCAAATGACAAAATTTCAGAAGTTTTAAAAGGCATGAAAGGAGCAGACCTTATGCAGGAGGTATGGGATAGAAACGGCAACAAATGCGGTCTTATTTTGTGGGAGCTTAAAAATACAAAAACTTGGAATGAACATTGGATTGAAAAATTAAAAAACGATCAACGGGGCGTCAAAGCTGATTACGCGGTTATTGTCTCTCAAGCCCTTCCAATTGGTATAGACACAGCAAAATATCATAAAAATGTTTGGATATCGAAGCAAAATTTTGTAATTGGGCTTGCATGTGCTCTACGAATGAATCTTATTCAAATTGCAATGGCAAAAAGAGCATCAGAAGGAAGAAGAGAAAAAACAGACTTACTCTATGCATATTTATCAGGAACAGAGTTTAGGCTTCGAGTTGAAGCAATTATTGAAGCATTTTCAAATATGCAGGGAGAGATCGAGAAAGAAAAACGATACTTTGCCAATAAGTGGGCTAGAGACGAAAAAAACATTCGCATAGTTATTGATAATACTTATGGTATGCATGGAGATTTAAAAGGAATTGTAGGTAATACTTTGCCTCAAATAAAGGGCCTCTCTGATTCACAAGACGACCAAATACCACTTGACAAAAAGATAAAATATATTTAGTATAAAATTATGAAGGTAAAATTGATTGCCCTTATAATTTTGTCGGCCTTCTTAATAGCTCCTATATCTTCAATAGCCCAGACGGCTACATCTACACCAACACAAAGAAATACACTAAAAGAAACTATGTCTGATCTTAAAAATATACGAAAAGACACTGTCTCGCAAGCAAATGAGGCAACAAAAGATAAAATTCAAGAGCTTAAAAGCAAATTTAAAGAGCGTTTAGCATTAATAAAAGATGAACAAAAAAGAATTGTGACTGAAAGAATAGATGCAAACATTGCTAACTTAAATAAAAAACATACCGATAGATTTAATCAAGTTCTGAATAATCTTCAAATGCTTCTTGATGAGCTTGAGAAAGAAGTTAAAGATGCAAAAACAATTCTACTTGTTAAGGAAGCTCAGGAGAAAATTGATGTTGCGAAATCCTCAGTTGATGCACAGGCGGAAGAGATTTATACTATTGAAATTACAACAGATTTAGCTTTGCGCAAAAACGTAGGGTTAACTATAAGTGAATTTAGAAAAGATTTAGTCTCAGTTTTCAAGCTTGTAGTTGATGCAAAACAAGCAGTTCTAAACCTAAAGGGAGAAAATGTTATGATGAAAAAAGAAGCAACTAGCTCAGCTAATCTATAAAATTCTATGGACAATAATCAGCAACAGTTATCAAATAACCCTCCCATCCAGCCTGTTCAAGGCACTGTTTCTCCTCCTCAGCCTACGCCCCCAACTCCTCCTATTGCGCCAACTGTTGAACAGAAGGGGGTACAATATCAAAGTCCTGATTTGGGTCATGGAAACGGCAGCAAAACTACACTTCTTTTGCTTATTTTATTGATCTTGGTTATTGGTATGGCTGCATACTTAATTTTTCTTAATACTACAACAAATACTTCCCAAACAGCTTCTGTTAACACAAATCTTTCACCTTCCCCAACCAACACACCTACCCCAACGCCAACACCACAACCAGAAAATGACCTTGAGCTTGAAGATCCAGAGTTAGACTTACAAAGCTTAGATAGCTCTGCCTCAGAACTCTAATGTCTATACAAAAGACTTCATGGGGGAAAGTGGCAAATTGGTATGACAATCTACTGGAAAATAAAGACTCATACCAAAAAAACTTAATACTTCCCAATATACTAAGATTACTTAATATTAAAAAAGGAGAAGTTATTCTTGATTTGGCTTGCGGACAGGGATTTTTTTGTCGTGAATTTGCAGCTTTTGGAGCAAAAGTAATTGGAGTTGACATATCTTCAGAACTAATTGATATTGCGAAAAAACGCCTTAGTAATTCAGAAATTAGATATTATGTTGGTTCTGCTGACAATATTCCTTTCATCAAAGACCAAACTATCGACAAAACCACAATTATCCTGTCTCTTCAAAATATTGATAACATAAATGGAGTTATTAAGGAATGTGCTCGAGTACTAAAACTAAAAGGAATATTATATTTAGTTCTTAACCATCCCGCATTTCGAATTCCTAAGAGGAGTTCATGGGGATTTGATGAGAGAAAAAATATTCAATTTCGAAGAATCGATGGATATTTAATCGAATCAAAAGAAAAAATCCAAATGCACCCAGGGATAAACCCTTGGGAAAAAACTATTTCTTTTCATAGGCCTTTGCAGTTATATTTTAAAATTCTTGCTAACAATGGATTTAGTGTAACGCGATTAGAAGAGTGGATTTCTCCCAAAAAAAGCATGGTTGGACCAAGAAAATTTGCTGAAGATACAGCTCGCCGCGAATTCCCCCTGTTTTTGTATTTAGAATGCAGAAAATGAGTCTCAAATTCCCACATTGTCAAAGCTTTCCCGATCCGATATCTGAATCCTATTTACTATTTACTAACTCATACGACCTTTGAAGTCAAAAATTAATATATCTCAAACTTCTCAAGGAGTTTTTTGTTACCTTCAATTTGGTATTTTAGAAGATCCAAATATATTCCTTCACGTTGTGCAAGTTCTTTGGGATTACCAATATCAACAATTTTTCCTTTCTCCAGAACAATAATTTTATCGACATTTTGAATTGTAGAAAATCTATGCGCAATTATTATTACCAATTTATTTTTCATCAAATTTGACAATGCCATTTGTACTTCATTCTCAGATTGAGCATCCAAGTAAGATGTTGCTTCATCAAGAATAAGAATTGGCGCGTTTTTAAGAATAGCTCGGGCTATCTGAATTCTTTGCTTCTGTCCGCCTGACAATCTAACACCACGCTCTCCTACTTCTGAATCCAGTCCATGTTTTAGCCTCATAACAAAATCATACGCATTTGCTAACTTAAGAGCATTTATAATTTCTATATCTTTAGTCAGACTTCCATAGGAAACATTTTCCCTAATAGTTGATGAAAATAGTTCATTTTCCTGAAAAACCAAAGATATATTATTTCTTATAAATTTGTGATCCAATTCTTTATATTTTTTGCCATTAAGAAAAATATCACCAATGCTTGGTGTATAAAATTTTAGAATTAAATTCGCAATTGTTGTTTTTCCAGCTCCACTATGGCCAACTAGAGCTATTTTTTCATAGTTTGAAATCTCAAATGATACATTTTTTAGCACATCTTCTGTTGTTTCGTAATGAAAACTTACATTCTCAAATCTAATTGAGGGATTTTCTATTCTTTTTTTATCTATGTCTTTTGTAGAGTCTTCAGTTGAGGAAAGCGCAAGTATTTCAACAGCCTCTTTTGACCCTGCTTCGGCCCTTTGTATTTGGGTAAGAATAAAAGACATTGCAACAAGAGGAAGTCTTGCTTGGTTGACA
>CAYJRY010000005.1:0-43324 GCA_964372855.1 uncultured Gammaproteobacteria bacterium
GATGGTGAATTGGGTTTGAAAAGTACGTCTGATAAATATTTAATAACCTGTTTTCTTGCTCAAAGAATACTCAAAATAGAAAGACGCAATTTGTTTGTATTACAAAGATATTTTGAATTATCATCGCGAAATAACCTTGCAAATTTTGCTGGCGTTGAATTATCCTTAAGATTTTTGGATAAATTGGTCGGTGAGTATATAAATGTTAATTATGATTGGTCTGGAGGCGTTAATCTTGCGGCTTCGTTAGATAATGCAATAAATATATTAGTAATAAATTCAACACTTACAGATTCAAATGGTAAAGAAACTATTAACGTAACTAAAGATAAAATTAGGGAATGGAGAAACCAAGTTGGACTCGGAATTATATCTAATACTAAGATCTCATAGAATTAGGGGTTATTTTTCTTCCTTCTAATTCTATTTATTATACTTGCTCTTATTTCAGCATCAACTAATGCATGATGGATTATCGGAAGTAATGAAGCAAATATTATTAATCCAACAATTGGCAAGAGATATTTATCCACATCTGGGATAACACTACCAAGATAATACCCAGCAAGAGTTACTCCAATTGCCCATAATACCCCTCCAACCAAATTAAACATTGCGAATCTTTTATAATCCATTTTCCCAGCACCTGCAATAACAGGAGCAAAAGCTCTGATTACTGGAAGAAATCTTGCTAAAATAATGGTTTTACCGCCATGTTTGTCATAAAATCTCTGAGCTTTTTCCAAATGTTTTTTATGGAATAAAATTGAATTTTCTCTATTGAATATTTTTGGACCTAATTTTTTTCCTATATAATACCCAATACTATCTCCCAAAACTGCTGCTATAAAACAGCCAAGAATTAAAATTTTGATATCTAAAAATCCCTGGCTTGCCAAAAATCCCGCTGTGAAAAGAAGGCTATCTCCTGGAAAGAAAAAACCAATTAGCATGCCTGATTCAAGGAAAACTATTATAAAAACACCCAAATATCCAACAGTTTGAATTAATGTTACTAGATCAAAATGCATAACTTAACAAATTACTTTTGATTTTTTGTTTCATTCACTAGTTCATTATACATGCCAATTGAGACTAACGCTAAAGCAATTATAACAGGGCCAAGGACAATTCCTACTATCCCAAACTGTGCGACACCTCCAATTACGGCAAACATAATAAGAAGTTGATGTAAATTCGTATGCCGCCCAATAATTCTAGGGGCAATTAAATTATCAAGTGCTAAATTTGACAATACAAACCATGCCGCAAATAATATACTTGCGATTATTCCTTGGTTAAAAAACATGATTATTGCGAATGGTATCCAAACTAGTAAAACTCCAATTGATGGAATTAAAGACATCAAAGCATAAAGCATCCCAAGAAGTATCGGCGTTGGTAAGCCAAAAATAAAAAAACCAATAGTCGCGATGATAAATTGAATAAAAACTATTATTAAATTTCCTTTAACAATACCATTTACAATTTGAGTTACTCTTTCTTTTATCTGGTGATAGTAATGAGACGGGATAATGTTGAGTCGTAATAAATAATTGTTAAGTCTATTTTTTTCTACTAAGAAAAAAAATGTAATTATTAAAACAAAAAGAGTATTAAGAACAAATGACCCCGCAAAAATAATACCGCTACCTAAATTTTTTATAATTGCTCGAAGAATAGAAAGAACTTCATTTTGAAGATTAAATTCGGATACTTGTATTGGAATACCAAAGAATTTTAATTGTTTAGTTAAAGATAAGCGAACATCCTCTAAAATATTTGGATTCTGCTGAATCATAACAAGAAGACTTCGTGCCTCCTGAATCATAAGCGTTATTACTAATACTACAGGAACAAGAATGCAAAGAAACAATAAAAGAATTGTTAAAAAAGCTGATAATATTTTTTTGTTTGTAAGTTTTAATATATATTCGAATAATGGATTTAAAAATATTGAAAAAATAAGTGAGATTATAATGACAAATAAAAAAGGCTTTAACACTAAATATGTAAGATATAATATAAAAAGGATAACTAAAATTGGTGTAATTGTAGGAAGGAATTTGAAGTAAGTCATAATTTTTTATTTACTAATAATGCTTTTTGCGATTTGAGAAAGAAATATCCAATTATAAAAATTGTCACAATTGGCGTTAGCCATTCTGGGATATGAAGTCCAAAGCTATTTAAAATCATGATTGTTCCAAGTCCTAATATTGAATACATAGCTCCATTTTTTAGATAAATATATTTTTGTATTCTTTCAATATTATGAATTGTTATCTCTCGAACTACAAAAGCACCAATTCCATTCCCTAGAAGAATTAGGGGCACGGATAGTGTAAACGCAAATGCTCCGACTACCCCATCAATCGAAAAAGTCGCATCAATTACTTCAAGATAAAAGATTTTACTCAAATCTGAACGAGTAGAAGTTAAAAGTTTTTTCTCTTCCATTTCAGCGTTTTCCTTAAATCCATGTGTTATAAAAAAAGCGGTTGATCCAACAACAGCTCCTAATGCCATGAATGGATTAACGTTTAAAGCAATCCAAACCAAAATGGTTAGAATAATAGAAACAACAGCATAAAACCATACTCCTTGTCTAAGTATAAATCTTTCTCCAATAAGCCCAAAGTTTTTAGTTTCCAAAAAAAGCCAATGGAAAAAAAGAAAAATTAGAAAAGTTCCACCTCCGATTAGAAGAATAGGCGCGCCTTGTTCAATTGCTTCTATTACTTTTGGATCAGACGAGAATGTAGCAGTTAGCGTACCAAGTATCCCAAGGCTAGGATTTGTAATAAAAACAATAATAAAAGGCAATAATCCTCTTATTAAAAATACTGCAATTAAGATTCCCCATATCAAAAACCAGCGTCTGGCGGCTTTGCCCATGGTGGATAATACTTGAGCATTAATAATAGCATTATCAATACTTGAAATTGTTTCAAAAAGTATAAGACCAGTTATTATCAAAAGGATTGAAATTATATCCATAATTTTACTTTATGACATTAGTAAGATATTTGTCAAAGAATTCAACCGATCTTTGTAGTCCAATATATAAATTTGTTGAAAGATTATGATCATCACCTTGATAAATATAAAGTTCTGAGACTTTTCCAGCTTCTTTTAACTGTTTATCAAGTTTCTCTGAGAATTTAAACGGCACTGATACATCTGAGGATCCATGATGCAGTTGTACTGGTCCTGATATATCTTTAAGATATGAATTAGCTGATATAGAGTTCCAAAATTCTGGGTTTTTATTCGGTTCGCCAAATTGTTCAACAAGTGATTGTCTCCATCGCCTTGGGGCAGATGGAGATATTGAAACAGTAGGATTTCTTCTCCAATTGCTTAGCAAATCCGGATATGATGCAACAACTCCTGCCCAAATAACACCAGCTTTTATGTCTTTATTTACAACCATTGATCTCAAAGTTATATGTCCACCCATAGAATGACCCCACATTCCAATTCTTGTAGGATCTGCTTGTGGAAACTTTTTAATCGAGGCTACTGCGTTTAGGACATCGATTGTGTATGCGTTTGATCCATATGCCCCAGCTGGTAATCCCTCTGAGTTTCCATGTCCTCTGTAGTCTGACCGAAATACTATGTAACCGCTTCGTGAAAAAGCATC
Organism: uncultured Gammaproteobacteria bacterium; assembly: GCA_964372855.1. Lineage (GTDB taxonomy): Bacteria > Patescibacteriota > Microgenomatia > Levybacterales > UBA12049 > JACOXT01. Next base: position 3,650 of record CAYJRY010000005.1, read on the forward strand.
TGTATAGGCGATATACCTTTCAGTCGTTTTATATTCTGCTGGTGGGATAAATCCATGATTGAAGATTACAACAGGATAGCCATTTTCAGGTTTCTCCCCCATCGGTACAGTCAAAAGTGCGTAAATTTTTAGCCCTTCTGATTTATAAGATGCTATATAGCGATTGTAATTGCTTCCGGGCGAAAGTGTTTCTTCAATGACAATCTCACTTCCTGGATAATTTCCTTGCCTTAAATTTTCTATTGACAATGGATAAGGATTTTGTTCCAAAATACCCTCATCATTTTGAAGATTTGGTTTATCTGTTAGAATGGGTATGGGTGTTTTGGTTTGGGAGAATACTGAAACATATAATCCAAATGAGACAAGTATTGCTGTTGCTAGGATTGATAATGCCTTTTGGGTACTCATTTCTGCAAAATATCATTATATATCATTTGCAAAAAAATTACATATATCGTATAAGTATTTTGCCAGTAGTATGAATATTGCCAAATTTTTTTTCATAACATTTTTGATAGTAATTTTTCTAGTTTTCATTTTTTTCTCAAGTCTTGTTTCTCTTATTATTGATTGGTGGTGGTATCAAGAAGTAGAATTTACAGAAATCTTTGTAAAATCCTTAAGCGCAAAGGCAATAATTGGTTTTGGCGTTGGAGTCTTTTCGGCTGTTTTCTTAATTTCGAATTTATATTTTGCCGTTTCCTCAAAAGTCCCTTGGATGGTATCAATTCCAGAAGAATTGTTCAGTCAAAGAATGAGTATAAATGATAGAATAATTAGAAAACTAGGAATAGGTATAAGCATTGTTATTTCATTACTTATTGGTTTTATCGCATCCGGCTCCTGGCAAGATATTTTAAAATTCCTATCGGCAACAGAGTTTGGTAAAGTCGATCCGTTGTTTGGTAAAGATATATCGTTTTACGTTTTTACTCTTCCAATCTACTTTTTCGCAATTGGGCTTGTAAAAATACTTGTTTTTTTGTCTTTGGTTTCGTGCGGTGTCATTTACACACTTTCCGGCAGACTGAGATTATCTAATATTTTAGGTAAGTCATCCAAAAGTCAAATCGATCGGAAATCAACAGCTCATATTGGTATTCTATTATTTCTTTTTTTGGCAATTATCGCAGTTGATACACAGTTTTCTGTCTATAATTTACTCATAAGTCAAAGCGGGCCTGTATTCGGCGCTTCTTTTACAGATGCCAATATAGTGGTACCAATACTGCGTATTTCTGTTTTTGTTTATGCTTTTGCTTCTTTTCTGTCCCTGTTTTACGCTGTTACCGGAAGGGTCAGGTTTCTTGTAGGGGCTATTGTTTTGACTCTCTTGGTTGGATTTGCGTCTGGCATTATCCCAGCTACTTTTCAAAAGCTTATTGTTGCGCCTAATGAATTGGCTAAGGAAACACCATTTATAAAATACAATATAGAAGCTACGAATAAAGCTTATAGTCTGGATAAGGTAGAAGAACGGGAAATAGTCGCGGATAAACCTATTACTGCGGCTGACATAGATGCCAACAATCTAACAATCAAAAACGTCAGACTTTGGGATAGAGATCCGCTTCTTTCGACTTTTTCGCAGATTCAGGAAATAAGAACTTACTATGAATTTGTCTCAGTTGATAACGACCGCTACTTAATTAATAATGAACTGCGCCAAATTATGCTTTCGTCCAGAGAATTGGCTGCAGACAGCCTGCCTAATAAAAATTGGATTAACGAGCGGCTGACATTTACTCATGGATATGGTATTGCCGCTGGACCGGTAAATCAGGTAACCCCCGAAGGACTCCCAGTTTTATTCGTAAAAGACATTCCTCCAAAGTCAGAAATAGAAGAACTTTCTGTGGGACGTCCCGAAATATACTATGGTGAATTAGTAAATGATTATGTGATTGTTAAAACCAAGTCGCGTGAATTTGATTATCCAAAGGGTGAAGAAAACGTATATACGAAATACAGCGGGCGTGGCGGAGTTGAGATTGGTTCTCCACTACGGCGTCTTATGTACGCATTGCGTTTTGGTTCTCTTAAAATATTTTTATCAAGCGATATCGTCCGCGATAGCCGTATACTTTACTACCGAAATATTCTAGAAAGAGTTGAAAGAATAGCCCCTTTTTTTACTTATGACCGCGATCCATATCTTGCTATTGACTCTGGCAAACTCTATTGGATTCTGGATGGCTATACCTCAACTGACCGTTATCCATATTCACAACCGTTGTCTTTAAACGGGGATAAAGTTAACTATATAAGAAATTCAGTTAAAGTAGTAGTAGACGCCTATGATGGGACAGTCAAGTTTTATCAAGCTGATATTGAAGATCCAATCATCAAAACCTACGCCAAGATTTTCCCCAAAACTTTCCACAAACTCTCAGATATGCCTAAGGGCTTGGTTCCTCACCTTCGTTATCCTGAAGACATTTTCGTTTTGCAAACAGCAATTTATACTATCTATCACATGGATGATCCGCAAATCTTCTATAACAAAGAGGACCAGTGGGAAGTGCCGACAATTGCACAAGGGGTAGGATCGGAAACAAGCGGAGGAACGCCTGTAATGACACCACGCCACATGATTATGAAGCTGCCGGGAGAGAAGAAAGAGGAGTTTATTCTAATGCTGCCCTTTACTCCGCGAGCAAAAGACAATCTCTCTGCATGGATGGTTGCGAGAAACGATGGAAAAGAATATGGCAACCTAGTTGTTTATCGATTTCCCAAAGACAAACTCGTGTTTGGTCCCAAGCAAATTATTGGACGCATCAATCAAGACGCAGAGATCTCAAGGCAAATTTCCCTATGGGATCAAAGGGGATCGCAGGTAATCCAGGGGCCACTTTTGGTTATTCCAATTGAGGAATCACTTCTATATGTTCGGCCTCTGTATCTTAAGGCAGAAACAGGGAAAATTCCAGAGCTCAAGCGAGTAATTGTTGCGTACGAAAACAAAATTGCCATGCAGTCGTCTTTGGAAGAAGGACTTTCTAAAATCTTTGGTACCTCTTTGGTTGGTGAGACAGAGCCAAAAGAGATACCTACTGAGGAAATCTCTACAGATATGACTAAAGAAGGTCTTCTAAGACAAGCTTCCGAAGCTTATGATGCTTCGATCCGGGCGCAGAAGGAGGGAAATTGGACAAGATATGGAGAAGAAATAAAACGCTTAGGAGAAATTCTAAGTAATTTACAACAATGATTTTTTTACCTATATTCAAGAAGATTATATTATCTTTTATTACATTGGTCTTTATTTGTCTTTTGAGAAAGATTTTTAAGGGACAACCAAAGAGAAAATCCCATTCCCTCCATTTTGACAAAGGTCAAGTTATTGAGGGAGAAATTGTAGAAAAATAATATTGCTAAAATCAAGTGTTCAATGTTCAAATCAGATTTATGTAGCTTGATAAAGAAAGTTAAACCTATCCTATATCGCTAAATAAAAATGCGATGTGGTTTGATGTAATTATAAAGAGATGAAAGAACTGAGTCCTTTAGATCAGGCAGAGAAAGAAATGCCATTAGCATGGTATGAAAAATTTGGTGATCACATGGTTAATTATCGAGTCGCAACAGCTCTTGCCGTTCTTAGCGGTTATGCAATATACAAACTTACCTGTAGTGGAACAAAAAAATCACATATTATTGGAGGTACAATTTGCGCTATAAGTTTACTATCTGATGCCCTTTCAACATTTAGAGTAATAACTGCTGAAAGAAAAGCCATTGAAGCTGGTGTTGATGCTGATATTTATGAAACAAATGTGATCATAAAACATGACAAAACACCCACAAGCATATTAAAGAATCCAAAGATTTGGTTAGTTGAAGGATTAGCCATGTCTTTTTCATCTATAAACTTAGGTCTTGGAGTTGCGTTGGCACTTAGCAGGCAAGTTGCAGTATTGAGTAATATACGCTTAGCAAAGAGATTGGAGAGGGCAACAGAGATTGCAAAATCTAGGAATTCATCTTTATCTAATTCGAAATAAATTTAAAACCTGTTATCATTTGACTTATAGTACAATTTATATACAATCACAAGGTGAACAAAGTTCCAAAAATCGTAAAAAAACTTATAAATAAAAGGAAATTATTACGCAAATACAAAAGATTTGAAGCATCAGATAAGATTAGAAATGAAATTGAAAAATATGGATATAAAGTTGAGGATGAGAAGAAAAAGACAATTTTAATAAAAGAAAATGATCAAAAACCCAAAAATTCTTTTGTAGTACTTTTTGGATCAGGAGAAATTGCTTCATCCGGCAGAAAAATACATGAATTTGTATTTAAGCACATCAGAAAAGATCCAATTAATATCGATATTATCACAACGCCAGCCGGCTTTCAGCCAAATGTAAAAAACGTACATGAAGAAATCGCCGAGTTTTTCACAAAATCTCTTGCTAATTTTCATCCAAAAATTAATATTATTTTTGCAAATACTTTGTTTGATGCAAATAATCAGGAATTAATCAAACCCATTGAAAATTCCGATTATATTTTTGCGGGACCAGGTAGTCCGACATACGCTGTGAGAAATTTAAGAAACACTTTGTTATATAAATTGATATTAAAACGAGTAAGAAAAGGCGCCACATTATCTCTCTCATCAGCTGCTGTTATTGCCTTTTCCAAATATTGTCTGCCTGTTTATGAAATTTACAAAGTTGGTGAGAAATTACATTGGATTAAAGGACTTAATTTTTTCGAAGAACTAATAGAGCCAATGACTATAGTTCCTCATCTGAATAATAATGAAGGTGGTGTAAAATTAGACACTTCTTATAGCTTTCTGGGAAAAAATCGATTTAAAAGTTTGTTAAATATGCTTCCTAAAAAAGAAAAAGTTGTAGGTATAGATGAACATACTGCATTTATTTATAATATTGGAAAAAAGAAGTTTTTTATTGAAGGCAAAGGTTCAATTAAGGTTTTACAGACATAACAAGAGCAATCGTTGAGAAGAGAATTAGAATTATAAAGACGATTACTCCGAAAGCAAAAACTTCCGGCAAATGTGCATCTTGACTAGTTGCTTTTCGTACTTTAACTTTTTTTCGCGCCATATATAAATTAATACAGTTATTTTTCGATTTGTCAAGAGGATTTTTAATATAGGCCGTTAACTTTGAAAATTCTACCGACAATTAAACCAATTATTGTAGCTAGACCTCCTAAGATAAGAATTTCCAACGCACTTTTTATAGGATTTACTTTTACAATTTTTGCCTTTATAAATCCTAGTACAAAGAGTCCAATTAAGGCTGAAATCACACTGATTGTTGCAGAGATTGGAAGCTCAAGTGTTAATATTGGCAAAAGCGGAATTAAACCTCCAAGAAAATATGATAATCCCATTAACGCTCCTCCAATATAAAGATTGTCCGTGTGTTTTCCGGATTTATCCATCTCATGGACAGATTTCTCGCTTAGATATTGACCAGTTCCCATAGATAAGGATTCAACTGTAATAGTAACTATACTTGCCAAAATTACTAGAGATTTGTCATTTGTTCCAGCTGATACGCCTGCAATAACGCCAGTTGTTGAGACTAAAGAGTCTTGAAAACCAAAAATAATGCTTCTTAGGTAGTCTTCATGAATAGATTTAAACATATTTTCATTATACATAAATTGTGGTATAATTAAAGTTAAGGTGTTTCAAATTGCTTCAAACAAATCTTCGCTTTTCTGCAATCAATGCGGAAGCAAGTTAATTTTAGTTAAAAAGGTCAAGACAAAAGATAATTTTTCAAAGGTAACAATAAGTTCTTATAAATGTTCAAATAAGTCATGCCAGGATACAATTGATAAGAAGACCAAAGCCAGGCTAAAGCTCGCGCAGGAACAAAATATTGCTCATGCCAACCGTTTGAGAACAAATATAAGACTATCCAGACGTCCCCGGAACAATTAGATCAAATGGTTTTAAGGAACCATATGCTTTTGGACCATAATCTGTAACATATTTTTCTATGTTTTCCTTGAAAAACTGAGGTTTGGAATTTTGAATCTTCCCAACTATATAGTAAGAAATAGCCATAATTCCGGCGTAGTCAATATCTGATGGAGGTTCTATTTGCCATCTGTGGTTTAGATCTCCGAAATAGTCATTTTTAACTCCTATTGAAATTACTAGTTCTTCTTTTGATCTTATTACAAATTTAGCATGTCTTGCGTGACCAACGCTGAAGGCTCTTAAAGATAAATAGGGACCGAATAACTCACTTTTTTTAATATCAAGCATTGGGCAAATATGCATGAATTTGTCTGGCACAATAAATGAATAGCTTGTATATTTTTCAAAATTATTTGGAAAATTTATTGATTTGATGAAATCTTTAATCTTTAGAGGATCTTCTTTTGTTTTAGACAATACCATTCCCATATATGTTGAGACATTGTATGTATATGGCTCGCTAATTGATTGAAAGACAAAAACCTCATCCGCAATTTTTGCAGCATCAGAATCTTTTTTTGTAGTTAATAAAGACGTATGAAGATTGTGTTTTTTAGATAAATCAATTTCCCAAACAGAATCTTTTCCTCCTGAGGCAGAGATGATAATCGCTTCCTTTATAAGCCCTTCTCGAATTACTTTATTAAATGATTCAATGAATTTTCGGAAATTACTTTCATCAGCAAAAATAGCTGCTTTTTCGGAAAAAAGAATTAGTCCTGTATTGTAGGCATTTCCAGATCCTACAACAAAAGGTAAAACAAATTTATTTACATCAAAAATTGGAGGTTTATTTTTAGTAAAAAAATCCAAAGCCCTTAAAACATTCTCATCAAGACTAATTAATTTCATTATTTTTTATTATAATATTTTTTATTTATTAAATCTAGAATTTTTTTATGAAGTGTCCTATTTGCGGCAAGGACATCTGGTTGAAAAACGTCCCATTTTGCTCCAGTCGATGTTGTAATTTTCCCGCCAGCTTTTAGTATTAATAAGCCTGCGGCAGCTTGGTCCCAAGGTTTTAAACCTGCATGAATGTAACAATCGATCCTCCCATCGGCAACTTTTGCAAGGTCCGCAACGGCACTACCTAATGCTTTTATTTGTCTGACATGTTGACTAAGTATCCCTATCCAATTGACTACTTTTAATCTTTCTCCAAAATCATACGGCCAATCGCACGCCAAAATTACTTCTCTATAGTCAAAAGTTTTTGAGACTTTAATTTCATGTCCATTTAAGAAAGATCCTTCCTTTTCTTCTTGAGCCCAATATGTATCACCACTTAGAGGATTGTGTACAACACCTAATTTTGGTATTCCTTTATCAACAAGTCCAATTGAAATTGCGAAATTTTCATGACGTCTTGAGAAATTGATTGTTCCGTCCAAAGGATCAATCACCCATAAAATATCTTCATTTCTTAATGATGAATAATCAGAAGGTGCTGTTTCTTCAGTTAGAAATTTTGCATGCGGATAACGTTTCTTAATATGTTTTACAAGAAATGAGTCAACTTCTACATCTGCTTGTGTTGAGAAATCCACTCCCTTCTTTTGTCTTTGAGTAAATTTTCGGGAGACAAAATATCTTTTTAAAATTTTTCCAGCTTGAGGAACAAGATCAAAAAGAAACTCTCTCGCTTGGGTTAAATTGATTGATTTCATACCTTTGGATAATAGATGACTTCTAGAAAACTAATACTTATTATAGCAGAAAAAAATGTCAATTTAATTTTATAAATATAAAATTCTCGTCAACTAGACGACGAGAATAAGCCTCGTTCCTATTGAACAAAGATTAAATATAAGTTAAAATAAGTAGATTAGCCGCGGTGGTGGAATGGTAGACACGAAGGCCTTAAGAGCCTTTATCCGCAAGGATGTGAGAGTTCGACTCTCTCCCGCGGCACCTAATTTTCGGGGAGTAGCTCAGTTGGCTAGAGCGCGCGGTTCGGGACCGCGAGGTCGGAAGTTCAAGTCTTCTCTCCCCGACTAGAAGGTTGTTGACGCTGTTATAGCAATGTTGCAAAGGGTTCTTTAGCTTGGTAATCCAACACTTTCTCCTCATTGACAAGGAAGTTCAAGAAGATAAAACGGCAAATGGTGTCTTTCTGTACCGCATCGCCTGATTTCACTATGTTTGCAGCCTCTTTTGACAAGTTCAAGAACTGTTCAGCTGTCAGTTTCTCCTTCTCAGGGTCTGCGAGTTCATCCCGCAATACAGCGATTTCTCTCTGGAGTGACTCCTTCTTCTCATCCAGTTCTGCGATGCGGTCTTCATTTACCTTACTCACAGTCGCAGACATACTCTTTCCCACGATTGCTAACCCACGTTCCTTGATTTCCTGATTTGTGGCTGATAGCAGTGACTGCTTGCTATGCAGCTCAATCTGCTTCTTTGTTCTTTCTTGTTCAAGTACACCCGTAATGTCTTGGTAATACTGCTCATATTCTTTCTCAGTAAGGTTTAGCCCTTGTTCAAGAAGCTCGTAAATGAAGCTAAGAAGGATGTTAATGCGAATGCTCTTCTTGGGACGAGGACAGTCTTCGGTATCACAACGAGCGTACAGTAGACGGCCACCTGACCCACTCTGTGAAGGGGCAACAACCATTAGTTGCTTACAGTAGGAACAGAATATCATGCGCTTGAAAGGATAGAACGTCGTTCGCTTTCTCTTGTGGGGTAGAGAGCTTTTGTAATACTTCTGTTGAATCAGCAAGTAGTCATCCTCACTTACCATTGGGACAAAATCATACTTCTCCCGCAGGTCAACCTTACCATCTGCTTGCACGAGGATGCCATAGTAGAACGGGTCATGAAATATATCACTCAATATGCGCTTATCCATCTTGACCAGTCTCCCTGACTTTTTGACAATCCGTCCATAGCTATGACTGTTCATATATTCGGCAATCGCATCGAGTGAGTGACCCTGCAGCCTTATCTTCCAACCATCCTTCATGAGAATAAAGTTTTTTCCATCAGGCTCATAATATCCTGTCTGTTCGTTTCGTATGTACCCGTGCTTAGGTATCGGTGATTTTCCTTCGGTTAGGCTTCCTCTAACGCCTCTGGTGACCTTCTGGGATAGGTCATCGCTGTACTGTTTGGAGAGCACAAATGCCATGCCCAGTAGCATCTTCCCATTGGCATCTCTGGTGAAATGATGAGTGACAAACTTCAGGTCTTTGATGACGTTGTTATCTATCATGTCGATGAGTTGTCCACCTTCCAACATGTTACGTGCTAACCTGTCAGGATTCCATGCCAAAATACCATCATACTTACCAGCTTTTATGTCCTCAAGCATTTTGTTGTATACAGGTCTCTGGTTAGGCGTTTTTGCTGACTTGGTCTCCATGAGGGGTTTACCAGCATTTACGACAGTAAGGCCATTGCGCTTAGCAAAAAGGAGGCAGTCTGCTATCTGGTCTCCTATGGAACGCACTTGTCTGGTTTCATCAGTCGTGCTTTTACGAGCATATAGCACGTATTTCAGCTTGGTGGTATCCAACTGCTCCTCTTCCATAGTTTTCTGATTATATCATTGCATAAACGAGGCTTTTGGTGGAGTCAAAGCCGAGGGTTAAGGCTCATTTGAGGCTGGGAGGGGTGACTATCCCTAGGTTAACAATACCCTAAAAACTTAACAAATCCCATACAACGGTTTCAACTTTTAGCTGAACTATTTAGCTAAGCGAATAGTATAAGAGGAGACCGATAAGAGTTCAATGACCCTCTTCTTAATGTGATGTAGTTTTCTTTCTACTACGCTCTTTTCTTCCTCGGTATTTTATTCTCTTGCCATTATTGTCACTCATGCTTGTTTCATTTTCTTTAGCTTGAGGTGTATCTGACTTGACCGATTGCATCTTCTTCATTAGTTCTACTAATTACTGGGTTTTGGAGGAAACTTTTTCCTTTTCTAGCTCTTCTTTTACACGATGCGAGCGAGTAGGTTTCATGCTATGATTTATACACTATCCAGACTCAAATATGGTAAAATACAGCTATGACAAGCCCTGATAATACAGAAAGACGTCCTATTATTACTACTGGAACTGTAGAATATCGTCCATATTCTTATCCAAGTACAGATGTCCCTGCATATCCAGATGACATACTTGCAGCCACCGAGCAATGGGCAAGTAGAGTTACAGAGTCCTTTTTAAGGCTTGATGTCTTTGCTAGAAGACAAGATACAGAAAGCAAAAGACTGTATTTAACATGGTTGACGCAGCGAACACTTGATGAACAAACACAAGTAGAAGAGTTATTTCAAGGGTTACCTAGTCGTCCAGTAGACCCCTTACCTCAGGGTTCGTGGCAACAACAAAGAAATGAAGGCATGTTTACCTGTCAAATTGCTTCTGCAGCAAATGGGCTTAACTTTCTGTACCCTCGTAATCCACGACCGTACACGGAACGAGATATTATTGAGGCCTTGGGTGGTCAAAGATATGTGGCTGAACACGCCAATGGAGCAGAAACTGGAGATGTCGCACGGGCATTACGTACTCTTTCGCCACATATACGCACTAGACGAACTAATTCAGTAGCAGAAATGCTAAGAGCTGCTGAAAATGGCGCTGCTGTAATGTTCCCCATAACAAGTAATCATGAAGCATTGATACCTCCTGGACATCGGTTACGAAGAGGAATAAATGGTGTACTTGAAGTGCAAGTAGCTGACCCTCTCTCCTCTCAACCAAGATATATCGGTGTCAATGGGTTAATAAGGAGTGAAATCACAGTCGTTGAAGACCCTGACCGTATAGAAAATAGCGTACTTATTATGGAAAAAGGCATCCAAACAGTTACTAGTGCCCAAGAAGGAATACGTACAGTGCAAAGGACTCCTATCACGACGGTAAGAACAGGAGTTCAACAACCAATAAGGACTGTAAGCACCGAACAACCATCAAGAAAACCAATAAAAACTATAAGAAGTAGCTAGTTCTGCTCTGTTATATAAAACAAGTCTCAATACTGGTAAACAATTCCTCTGTCATTCTTCCCTGTAACATTTTCTTTACCATCACAACTGAAAAAGTTTACATCGAGTGTAGTATAATTCCAGTGAGTACGAATACAGTCAGACAATGGTTGAATCAGTTCAACTTTTGTCGCTTCTGCTCGACACTTCGACTCGCAAAGCGAGGAGAAATGCCCTGAGCATTGCCGAAGGGCTTTTATAAACCTGCTTTACTTGCTTAGTGACTTTGGTCCTTCATCGAAATACCTTTCCTCCGATGACTTTGATAAAAAATTAGAGATGTAGATGTAATAAGTATTACTTCATATTGATATACAATGATTTTCGTAAATAATTGCCAGAAGCTTTGATAGTCTTTTAGTAAAAAATCTAAGATTAAAAATGTAGATGCGGAAATTACAAAAATGATTGCTATAAAATCAAGGTGTTTAACACCCAAAACTATACTCTTTTTTATAGAGCTTAATAATCCATTTTTTTCTAGAGAAAAATAAATTGGAGCGAAAGTAAAAAATGAAGATGGTCCGGAAAGTAAGACAATAAATAATTTCCATGTACTCATATTATGGATGAAATTAATATTTCCTTGATTAACGAAAATTACTGAAATTAAGAGAAGTAATAGAGTTATGCTAATGATTAATCCTATTAAGATAAGAGGAAGTATTAGACGTTTAGTATTTTGTAATGAAGTTGAAATAATTTGACCAAAGTCTACAAGCTTATCCTCTTGTTTGTTAAGAAGAAATATAGGTAAGGAGAAAGTGAAGCCAAAAGAAACAAATAACAATAAGCTTCCTATAATTTGTAACGCCCACTTATCCGTGAGGTTAGGAAGACTAGTTAATAATGCTAGAGTTAAACCAAATAAAAAAAGAATCCAACTTTTATTTGTTAGAGAGATACCCTTTTTAAAATAACTATAAATATATTGGTTCATAGCAAAACTATCTATCGAGTAGTGAGTTCCAGTCGTTTGAGAATCTTTCCATACCAGCATCAGTTAGGGGATGATAAATATTATAATCCTGCCAATTCATACTTAAATCAATCTCTTGATAAGGAATCGATTTTAGGTTTTTTGAATCGTACACATAGTTACTTTTTGGCATTGGAGTTCCTTTCTCTCCCCACTCTTTCAAAATCTTAAATGGAGATGTGACAATGTCGGTTTCCAATTTAAGAATATACAAAAGATGTTCGATATTTCTTAATGATGCTGCCAGAATTTCAACATGTCCATCACCTTTTTCATACATACGAATAATATTTTTGATCAAATCTATGCCATTTTCTCCTCGATCATCTAAACGGCCAATGAAAGGTGAAACAAAAACTTGCCCTTTTTTTGCTCCGCTTGTAGCGGCGTATACCGCAGCTGCTTGTTCTTGAGTAAAACAAAGTGTCATATTTACTCTCATTTTTTCTTTTACAGCCTGTTCTGCAGCTTTTAAGCCTTCTTTTGTTGTTGGAAATTTGATATGTGCATTAGGAATCCAAGAATACATTTCTATTGCCTGCTTTAGCATTTCGATAGACATTGTATTTTTATCTGCATATACTTCAACTGAAATAGAGCCTTTTGGAATAAGGCTTGAAATTTCCTGCACAACTTTTTTGTAAAATCCAAAAATTTCTTCCTCGGTAAATTTCCCTCCATTCTCCAATCTTAATTTTGCTTCTGGATTCTTTGAGATAAGAGTAGGATTTGTCGTCTGCCCATCTAAAAACCCGAGAAGATTTAATAATTCCCTCGTTTCATTCGGATCCCCGCTATCAACAAATATCCTCGTTTTAAAATTTTTCGGTTTCATAAATTTGTAAATATTTGCACATTTTTCATCTCATGAATAATTCTTGCTGGATTCTCCGATAAAGTTCCCTCTTTTACTAAAACTCGCTTCAAAGCCTCTCTTTTGTTGTCTCCAACTGCATATACAATTGAATGATCAACTTTTTCCCTCAAAAAAGGTAAGTTTACAGTTACCCTAAAAGGATAAGGATTCTTTTTCCCCGCGTTATATCCTATAACCCAACTCTTAGTATTTTCAAACAATTTTTTAAATAATTCCGGATTTTCAGGATAAGGCATAATTCCAGCTGTATGTCCATCTTCTCCAATTCCAAGAGTTGCAATTATTTTACTATCTTTATCTTTCTTATTACTTATCCATCTTTTAATATAATTTCTTAATCTTTCTGTTAAATCTTCAAGATTCTCGCCATTTCGAATCCTTGTGTCCAAAAAAGTAACGTCCATTTTATCTCTTACATTTTGATAGAATTCGGTTTCTGCAAACTGAGCAAAGTTATTAACTTTAGGATCTTTGCTATACCTTTCATCCAATACTGTCATTGTAACATTTTTTCCTAAACTTTTGATATTTACAAAATCCAATATATTTATTGCCGATCCTCCTGACAACATTAGCAAAATTGGTTGGTCTTTGTATTTTTGCAACAGAGTATTAATATACTCTCCGGCTTTTTCCTTTACTTCAATTTCGTTTTTTAATCTTTGAATCTTCATTGAGTATATTTTTAACCTTCTTGATTATTGCGTTTTTAGAAATTCCTTCGTAATCTAGTAATTCTTCAGATTTTCCGCTTCGAGGTATTTTTCGGACAGTTAAAGAATGTATAGGTATTTTGGTATCAAAAAGCGTGCTTCTGACTGCTTCAGCAATACCGCCTTCGGGATAATGATCCTCAACTACAATAAAAGCTTTAACTGCTTTTGCAAATTTTTTTAGAGTTTTCTTATCAATTGGTTTTATGGAGTAGCAGTCAACAACAATTGTTTTAATTTTTTCTTTTAATAATTCTTTTTGCGCAGATAATGCTTCATGTAGAGTTATACCAGCTGCTAAAATAGCGATTTTAACACCATACCTATTATCACTATGATAATATATATTATTAAAGTGAAAGACTTTTGAGCCACCGATTTTGAACTCATCCTTATAGTCATAAATAATTGGAGTTTCTTTTCTTGTCGTTCGAATATATACATTTCCTTGGTGTCTTGCTGCTTCTTCAACAAGTTTTTCCGTGGAAATCGCATCAGACGGATACAAAACTACGCTATCTCGTAACGTACGAAACATTGCGATATCTTCTAATCCCATTTGTGAAGCCCCGTCCTCTCCAATTGAAACTCCAGCATGTGATCCAACAAATTTGATATTTGAATTTGAGTATTGACTCATTCGGATTTGGTCAAAAGCACGTGAGAAAAAAGCGGCAAAAGTCGATACAAAAGGAATTTTTTCACGCATTGATAATCCCAAAGCAGAGCCGACCATATTTTGCTCTGCAATATACATTTCAAAAAATCTTTCGGGATACTGTTTTTTGAATATTTCAGCATAAGTTGAATTACTAACTTCCCCATCCAAAACTACCATCTCCGGAAATTTTGGAAATATCCTCACCAATGCATCCCCATAAGCTTTCCTAGTAGCAATAAGATTGTTTTTTTCATACTCAATTTTAGATATTAAATTGTTGTTTTTATTTTTTCCTTGCCTGCCGGTAGGCAGGAATTTTTCATTTTTAATGTGCGCTTTCTGCGGTTTGTGAATATATCCTCTGAGTAACTTATCAATTGATCCTAACTCCTTTAATGCTTTTATTAAATCTTCCGCAGAAAGCGCTTTCCCATGCCAACCATCTTTGTCCTCCAAGAAAGATATGCCTTTTCCCTTTAGAGTTTTCGCGATAATCATTGTAGGATTGCCTTTAATCTTTTGTGCCTTTTTGTAAGCTTTGAGAATATTTTCTGTAGAATGACCATTTTCGACAATTATAGTTTCCCAACCAAACGATGAAATTCTCTTTTGATACTCTTCAAGTTTGTGACCATACATTGTTTCACCGCGCTGCCCCAATCTATTAACATCGAGAATTCCTATCAAATTATCGAGCTTATAATACGCTGCAATTTGAATTGCTTCCCATTGTGATCCTTCTGCCATTTCGCTGTCCCCCAAAAGTACATACGTTCGATATGGCAATTTATCAATATATTTTGCATTCAATGCCATGCCAACGCCAATCGAAAGTCCTTGCCCTAAAGACCCTGTTGCAGCTTCTGTGTATTTAAATTCTGGTGTTGGATGACCCTCTAAAGAACTGCCGAATTTTCGCAATGTTTTCATCTCTTCCTCTGTAACTTTCCCAGCCGCAGCATATAACGAATAGAAGAGTGGAGCAGCATGTCCTTTAGAAAAAATCAACCTATCATTGTTTGGATTTTTTGGATTTTCCAAATCAAATCTGAGAATTCCTCCGAACATCAAAGTTACCATTAATTCTGTTGCTGAAAGAGAAGACGTGGGATGCCCAGAACCAGCGGATGTTGTTGAGATGAGAATATAATATCGAGCAAGTTGAGCTATTTTTTCTAATTTAGTCATTTACTGTAGTATAACATATATGACTGTAGTAATAATTTAAAGATTCTGATAGAATTACAATAGTTGCACTATCCAGCGCTTGCAAAAGTATTTCGCTGTTGTGCAACTCTGAAAGAAGGTCGTTGGGAAGAAACTCTCAGTTTCGTCCCAAGTTTTAACCCGCGGGTGTAGTTCAGCGGTAGAACATCTGCTTTCCAAGCAGAATGTCGTGGGTTCGATTCCCATCACCCGCTCCGCGTCAAACGCGGCTTCGCCCGAGAAGCCAAGTTTGTAAGCGAGCCCAGTTAGACTGGGCTATTTTCTGTATAATTTATTAATGAATGAAACGTCTGACGTTTCTAATAAATATTACGTATATATACTTTTTAGTTTAAAGGACAAAGGGTTGTATATCGGCTTTACTACCAATCTTCGTAGCAGACTTTCTTATCATGCAAGAGGTGAAGTTAGATCTACTATAAACAGGAGACCTCTCAAACTTATCCACTACGAATACTTTATTAATGAAGAAGATGCCAAGTCAAGGGAAATTTTCCTAAAGAGTGGATTTGGAAGAGACAACATGAAAAAAGCACTGCAAAGAACACTAAAAAAGCATATAAAATAGACCACTTGGAATGATTTTTAAATACTGCCAGTTTACCCCTTCAAAGCAAGATTTTCTCTAGATCGAGCCTAATTTTTTAGAAGAATTTTGTTAGCCTCAAAAAATTTATACCGGAGATGAGATTCGAACCTATGAAAGAGAGTCTAAAGGAGTAAGTTTAATACAAAGAAATTAATTTATGAATTTAAAGGTAGCAATCGTTTGATCAAATGTACTATTGAGTATTTCATTTGTCCCATATCCTAAAATAATATATACCTTTCCATCTTTTGTAAGTAGAACGTGTTTTTGTTCCCCCATAACTTTTGTAGGCATAAACTCTATTCCATCCACTCCGTCTATCGTAATTTTTTTGAATTCAGAAGTTTTATCCCATAAGTCTCCTTGGTTTTCCTTCAACCATTCTTCTGCAGTAAGTAATTTTTCATTATTTAATACAAAAAACATAATTGATAATTCTCCTGTAAAATGAGTTTCATTTTGTGGTATAGAGTAGTTTTTAGGATATATCAAAATATTTCCTTCTCCCCACGTGTCTGTAAAGTAACCAGTGGATGAACCGAATTTTTTATCATCCGTAACTACCTGTTTGTCGTTCGGATACTTTATTGAGAATTTATTTTTTACATTTGTATATGTTTTCCAATTTGTAGTATCAACTGTAGTCTCGATTGGAAAACTTGTGGGAGACGCATTAGTTATGTTTTGGGGTGCTGTGGTCGGAACTTGACTTAGAGATTTAGTCTTATTGCTTTGAGTGCCTAAATAATACGCTCCACCAGCAACGATTAAAAGAACTAAAACTCCTAAAACAATTGGAAAGAACCCTTTTTGGTTATTTACTGGGTTAGAGATAGGTCGAGTCTCAACAAGAGGTTCAGAAGGACTTACTGGTTAATTAGAATTGTTCTCTTCCATAAGATTAGTATTTCAGAAAGAATTATCAAAAGCAATAGTTTTTTAAAAGGCGGTCTTCGTGGCAGGAAGAGCAAAACTCTTCCGAGATGGATCAATAGTGCACTATGTTCAACGTTCGTTCCCTAAAAGTAAGGTACTTTCACCACATGGATCATTCGGTAAAAGCATTATAGCAGCTTTTCAATATTTTAAACTCTATAAAGATGTTATTGTAACTGAACAATTAATCTGAAATAATGTATCTGTTATGTGGAGAAAGATTTTTCAAATCTTACTTATATATGGTGGATTATTACTTATAGGAAATGTTGCTGTTAGCTTATTCTTCGCTTATCTTTTTGGTGGGGGAAGCAGTCTACTAGTAGAAGCTCCTTTTAATTTGCTCTTCGCATGGCTCGCGGGTTACTACGGTGTTAAATCTTTATCCAAAACTCAAGAAGTTAATAAAATTTTAGGCTCACCTTTTTGGCAGGGTGTCTCCATAACTTTATTTGCAAGTCTATTAGGATCAGTTGCTGTTCATCTTTTAACTCAAGAAATAACCATTGGGCAAGGATTAGCAATAACTTTGATTGGAGGGTTTGGTGGTAAAAGAGCTGCCAGCGGCACAAGCAAACCTTTAGGAATATTTGGTAAGATTATTACTTGGATTTTCTTGGGAGTTATTTCACTCGCTGTTATTATTGTAATAAGTAACGTTGTCCTATATCGCTTAAGTGATGTTAAGACAATTGAACAAGGAGAAATGATTCGATATGAAGATAAAAAGTTTGGTTATGCTTTTGAATATCCTAAGTCATGGAAAAGAAATACGTATCCCTTTGCTCAAGGACAAGTAACTATTACTTCAGATAAAGATCCTGATACTAATCTATATTTCTGGTATAAGGATAGCGGGAAAGTCTCAAATATGGATGAATTAATGGCATTTGTTAAAGATGATGCTAAATATGGGGAAGAAGAACAGGGAGCAAAAACTGAATCTATAGAACCAGTAACTCTAAATGGTAAAGATGTGATAGTATGGACGGTTACTTATAAAGATGGTGCTTACTCTAAAGTATATTATTTTGCTGACTTTCAACCACTTGATGACCAAGTAATTTATATTTGGGTCGCTGCAATTAATACTAAAAACAAAGCAATTTTATCAGGAGATAATGCTATAAACTCTATTTTAAATTCCTTTTCTTTAGTGAATTAGTAACGAAATTTTTATACTAAATACTCTTTTTTAAGCTTTTGTATAACTCAGTAAACTAATTTCAGTATAAGTCATCTGTTTCTTCTTAGTTTTTTTGATATTCCAAAAATTTTTTCAAACATAAAGAAATTTACCTCCTTAAAGTAAGCTTTAAATTCTTCCATTTCAGAGACTAGCCTAGGATTGATACAATAACTAAAGATTATTTTAATTACAGAGTTAAAGGGTAGGTCTGGATTCTCTTGGAGATATGTTATGATATAGTCATCATACTCAATAGGTCCGAGCTTATTACGCTCCCTAGTTCAATAAGTGGGGCTAGGATCATTTTCCTACTTGACAACTGGGTATGGATATCTTATACTATAAGATATGAATTTATCGAGCTTATCAAAGATAATTTTTATTATTCTGGCCTCTCTCGTATTCTTGTTCTCTAGTAACACTGCATTTGCTTCAAATTTTTATCTAACTTCTGAGAAGAATAATTTAGTTTTGGGAGAAATTATCCCAGTGAGTGTTATTATCGACACAAAAGGTGAATCAATAAATGGAGTATCTGCCTTTTTAAGTTATCCTAAAGATAAACTTGAAGTAGCATGGATTTCTTATGGTGATTCATTTCCTTTTGCAGCTTTCGAATCTTATGGAGATGGGGTTATTGAGATATCAAGAGGAAGCTTTACAGGTGAAGTTGGAGACATTACTTTAGCAACAATTGGATTTAAAGCCTTAACAATTGGAGAGGCAACTGTTTCATTTATTCCCGAGTCTGCTGCTCCTCGAACAAGTGATAGCTCTGACTCACTAAATCTTTTGGAAAGTCGTGGAGCAACATTTACTATTGATTCTGAACAAATTCACCCTATGAATATAACTGAATCCGAACCTAATGTCTTAGTAGCGCTTTTTGAAAAACTCTTGTCTCTACTTGGATAACCGATCAAAGGAGCTGTAGCTAAATACGGAAGTGCAAATTTGATAAGTCTTTGCGCATCTTTTCCTACGATCCGCCATCCATAAGAATTATTTTTTACATTTACTATCCTACCCATTATGTTTCTTTCTTCACCTTCTTCAACTATATGTTCAATCCAACCTCCAAACCGATCTTTTAGCGCAAGTAGTAGTTTATAATTTTTGGAACCTATTTCAACGCGAGTTTGAGTGTGTTGAACTTTTCTGCCAACCTTGCTATTTATACTTCCCTTATAATCTATAATTCCCGCAACAAAAGCTGGGACTTTTATGAGATTTGAATATGCTTTTTTGGTTGTTTTCTGGAACCTATCATGACCCTTCAAATCTTGCGCGATACGAATGCGTTCAGAAGTATCCGAGTTAAGCCAGCTCTCTACAGCTGCAACCATTTTTCGTCTTGATACAGCATAAGGCTTTATAGATACAATTAAATCCGCTGCTTTATAACCAGTCAGTCTCAATTGGCTCCGATTTGAAGACGGTATAGAACCAGCATTAACATTTCTTTTTAGGTACCGAATAAATTCTTCGTTAGAATCATTAAAAATTACAATTGGATATGCAAGTTGGTCTTTATTTTGAATACTAAACGTTATTGTACCTCCAATCTCAAGTGCTCCTGCGAGCCAAAGAAGTCGGACAGATTCATCATGCTCATGGGGTTCGGGAGAAAAATTTGTATCTGTATTAATTGCTTTATCTCTTTCCATAATCATGTCCGAATTATAGCAAATAAGTGCGAAAATATTGCAAAATTTGATAAAATATATATATGGCTGGTGAAGACTTAAGTAATTTTTTAAAACCCATTTCACCTAAAGAGGCGTTGGAGAAATATACTTCGAATCTAACTTTGATGGCCAAAAATAACAAGCTTGATCCTGTTGTAGGACGCGAGACTGAGATAAGACGAGTAATGGAGATACTTTCAAGGCGAACCAAAAACAATCCTATTCTAATAGGCGATCCGGGGGTCGGAAAAACAGCAATTGCTGAAGGCCTTGCTCAAAAGATCGCTTCAGGCAATGTGCCTACTACTCTTAAGAATAAAGAAGTTTTGGTTTTGGATTTTGCCTTAATATTGGCAGGAGCGAAATTTCGAGGAGAATTTGAAGAAAGGCTAAAAGGAGTAATTAGAGGAATCGAAGAGGGAGAAGGAAAATATGTAATTTTTATTGATGAACTTCATACGCTTGTTGGCGGTGGTGCTGCGGAAGGGTCGGTGGATGCGGCAAATATCCTAAAACCATCATTAGCTCGTGGAACTCTGAGGATGATTGGAGCTACAACTGTTTTGGAATATAGGAAATATATCGAAAAAGATCCAGCGCTTGCTCGAAGATTCCAGCCAATTCTGGTTGATGAACCAACAATTGAGGATACAATTGCAATACTTCGAGGGATAAAGGAAAAATATGAGATTCATCATGGTATAAGAATTACAGATAATGCACTTATTGCCGCCTCTAAGTTATCTCATCAGTATATCCCCCATCGGTTTTTACCCGACAAAGCAATAGATCTTGTAGATGAGGCATCAGCTTCGATAAAAATTGAAACAGAAAGCATGCCCGCTGAACTAGATACTCTAAGGCGAAAAGTAACTCAAATTGAAATTGAGTTAACAGGACTAAAAAGAGAAAAAACTGATTTGGCAAAACAGCGACTTGAAAAAGCAAAGATTGAGCTTGGAAAATTGCGAGATGAAGCTAATCTACTTGAGAAAAGATGGAGAGAGCAAAAAGATATTATTGAAAAACTACAGGAAAAAAGAGCAAAACTTGACGCGTTAAGAGTAGAGCTAGAAAGAGCGGAACGCGATATCGATCTTCAAAAAGCAGCTGAGATTAAATATGGAAAAATACCAAGTCTTGAAAAAGAATTAAAAGAGATTGATTCTGTCTGGAGCAAAATTCCAGAGGAACAAAAAGTTTTGCGGGAAGAGGTGGATGAAAGCGACATCGCAAGAGTAGTTTCAAGATGGACTGGAATTCCAGTAGCGAGATTAATGTCAACTGAATCTGAGAAATTAATTCATCTTGAGGATGAATTAAAAAAAAGAGTAATTGGACAAGATGAGGCATTAGGTGTTATTGCAAGAGCGATTCGAAGATCAAGAGCAGGACTTTCTTTACCAACTAAACCAATTGGTGTATTTCTTTTTTTGGGGCCAACTGGAGTTGGAAAAACAGAAACAGCAAAAGCCCTATCTTATGTTTTATTTAATGACGATCAATCAATGACTAGAATTGATATGAGCGAGTATCAACTGGAGCATTCAGTCGCACGGCTTATAGGTGCGCCTCCAGGGTATGTTGGTTTTGAAGAAGGCGGACAATTGACAGAGGCAGTTAAAAGAAAACCTTATTCAGTGATTCTTATTGATGAGATAGAGAAAGCCCATCCACAGATTTTCAATATATTTCTTCAAGTTTTTGATGATGGGAGACTAACTGATGGGAAAGGCATAACTGTTGATTTTCGAAATACGATAATAATTATGACTAGCAACATCGGAAGCGATCTACTTAGAAAATATAGTAAAAATAAAAATGAGAGAAATAAGTTACTTTTTGAAGCTCTAAATCAGAGTTTTAAACCTGAATTTTTGAATAGACTTGATTCTATAGTTTCATTTAATTCCCTTTCTCAAAAAGATTTGGAAAAAATTGCAAGATTGCAGCTTGATAAAGTAATCTTAAAAATGAGAGAAAACGGAATAAATCTTATAATTCCTGATAGTTTGGTATCTTATTTTGCGCTTTCTGGATATGATGAGGTGTTTGGCGCTAGGCCAATGAGGAGGCTTATTGAAGAAAAATTGGTAGATGAGCTGGCAATTTTAATTGTTGAGGGAAAGATAAAGCCAGGAGATACTATAAAGCCAATTGAGAAAGATGGAAAAATCACAATCAAATCTCCGAACTGAAAGTTTTTAGATCGCTTTATGAATTTCAAAATTTTCCAAACAGATTATAATAAATCTTTTATGTACATAAAAGAGTTTAGGCGAAAAAGAATTGAAGGAAGGGAACAGTTACTAGAAAAGAAAGTATACCAAACAGGTTGAAGATTTGTATAAATAGAGTATTTTAGGACTTCGGTTCGATGACTACCCAATTTTTTTGATACGTAGGGCTCACTGCAGGGGTTGAGGTTAGAACAACATGGTCTTCGCTCACCTAAACTTGGCTTTTTTTCTTCGTATTATCCACCAAATCAAAAGAATTAATGCTAGTCCACCAATAAATTTGTAAAAATGCACTAACATTAAAACTAAAATGAATATAACATAACTCACAGACAAAGCTCCAAACGCCAGGCGAGATAATATGTTTTTGGGGACATCAAGAGCAAGATTTGCTGTTGAGCCTGTTCTGCGGTCTGTGATGCGAAGTTGGGTATTCCCAATGGGATTCGATTCGGTACCATTACCGTATGTTCTCGCAGCAATTATCCAATTATAATCGAACCAATTCGCAAGCGACAATAATGCATATTCCTCTTCACCGCTAGCAGGTCTGATTGTATTTTGCGATTTATCGAAAACTCCGGTAAATGTCTCTATTGTTGAATCAGATATTTTATCGTGCAGCCCAGTTCGTTTCACAAATAGGTTCTTTCCATCATCGAATACAAGTTCGTATGAAGATATAGGATGTGTAATTCTGGATTCACCAAAAGTATATTTATCTACGATAGTACCAGTCTTGTAGTCTACCTTAAGGAGAACATCATCTACGCGATTCCATGTATTTGTTATCATATCCTGTACTCTTGGGCCTATCTCTCCGGTATGATACTTTGAAATATCTTCAGGATTATTAATAGGAACAAGCTCCGAAGAAACTACATATAAAGTATCTTCAGAATCTAAAAAGATAAGACTCATTCTTTGCATAATCGGCCTGATTTCATTTACCAGACCCTCAGGATTTTGAATTGTCAATATTTTATCTGCCCATAAGTTGCTGTTATCCTCACCATAATCGACTAGTCGCATATTCCAGTTGTCAGGTGTAGTTATTGAATTATTGTCCACAGTTGCTACATGTGATAAAGCAATATTTTCAATCCTCTCCTTTATAGAGTTAAAGTCCATATCTTCCGCTACAAATGTTCGTTCCAATGATTTCGTTTCCGGATTAACTACCCATATAATAGGTTTAGTCAAAGTAATTCCAGCTAATGGACACAAACAGCCTGAATAAACCTCTCCACTTCCAGAATCATAAATATAGATAGAGCCATTTAGATAAGCCATAGTCGTTGGCTTCCCACCCAACCCTTGAAATCGTTCTGGCTGATTTCTTATAAATTTAAACCCCAACAAAGTAAAAAAAACGATAAAAAAGATGATTAAGGCTCCCAGTAAAATAAGCTTTTTCATCATATAAGGATTCTAGCAAGATGCTTCGAGAAGTAGAATCCTTGAGTCTCTTAATGGAATATTGTTAGAGCTTGGGTCCCCTACTGAACGATGTTCGAACCTAGCAAGAGACCTTCAAACATATTTTAGCACACTTGAGCTAAAAGAAATGACATTTTACAAAACAGCATACTCAATCTTATAAACATTGACAGAAGGTAAGCTTATTCCATGTAATATTTTTCCCTTCGGGGATTTGTTGGAGGTCGGGGAATTTATCATAAGCATCAATGGCATAATAAAGGGTTCGTTCTGAGAGTTTCAAGTTCTGTGCAAGGTCTTGCACGGATCTCTTATTACCCTTCTCATATTCTTTAAAATTTATATCTCCTCGTATTCTTTTTCCCAAATTCCAGTACCCCTCAACCAATGCCCAATGGGAAGTAAATACTATTCAGGCAATATTTGCCTTGACAAACATAGTTTATTTAGACTATAATACTTGTAACGGATTATAAATGTCCGCGCAATGGTGAATAAGAGACCAAGAGGTCTCTTTTTTTTGTGCTTATATTATGCCGAGTAAATCTGATATTAACCCATCAACAGGTAAACCATACGCAGTAAACCCAGCTTCTGGCGTCTGGGATGATAATTATTGGGCTAACGTAGTTGAGCCTCAATTAAAGGCTAAGTTTCCTTCTCGGTCTTCTACTCCTGCGTCGGCTCCAGCTATTGATCCATTTGCGCAAGCTCAAAGAATATTGGAATTTCAAAGACAAGCTAATCAACCTAGAATTTCTTCATTACAAGCTCAGATTCCAGAAATAAGATCAAGGTATGAGGGTGAGCAGCAAAGAGTACTTACTGAAAAAGAGCCTCTAAAACAGCGTTATCAATCAATTATTGACGAACTTAAAAGAAGGGAAACTATTGATGTTTCAGCAGCTCAGCGTCGAACAGCACAAGAATTTGGAGCAAGAGGAATACCTCTTAGCTCTACTTTACATCAAGACGAGCTAATAAGAGCTGAAAGTCCAATTCGCCAAGCATATGGAGGACAAATAAAAGACGTTGGTTTTGAACAGGAAGCATCATTAAGAAATCTTGATACGTTAGCAAGTAATTTAAAAACACAAGGAGTTGACGCGGAACTACAGATTCAGGATGCAATTTCACTTTTACAAGCTGGGAACCCTGAATCAGCAATTGCTGGTGCTATGCAACTTCTTGGTCTTCAACAACAAGCAGCTCAATTTGAGGCAAATCTTGGCTTACAGAAAGAACAATTAACCCTTTCAGAAAGAGAGCTTGGTATAAAGGAGACTTTAGCAAAACAACCCGATACTGAAATTGTAAATATTGGAGGGCGTGCGAAACTAGTTAATTCAAAAACTGGAGCAGTAATTCAAGATTTAGGAATACATGGTAGTCCAGATAAACCAACTGAAAGTCAAACTCAATCAACTTTAAAAAATCAGTTTCTTAAAGAAGCAACAAAAGGAGCAACTCTTTCTCAGCTATCAAGAAAATTTGGTGGTCAGCTTGGTATTAATGATATAGTTAAGCTTTATACTGCTGTTTCTCCTCATGGAGTGCCAAAAGAATCATGGGCAAAAGAAATACTAGGTATTAATACGAATACAAAAACAAATGGTGATCCAATTGTAGATGCTTGGTTAAAATCTCAAGGAATAAATCCATAAAAAACGTATGATATGGCATTCTCAATATTCGAATTATTTGAAGGAAAAGATGAATCAAGAAAGAAGAAAAAAGAATTTGATTTTCTAAGGTACTTACGCGAGAGAGTAAGTGGAGTTGAGGAAAAAGAAAAGGTTGCAAAAAAAATTCAAGAAACCTCAGAAGTTACCAAAACAGGAAGTTCTCTTTTTGATTTACTCATAAATCCTAATCCTATCCAAAGAAAGATTAACGAAGCTGTATCATCTGTTCCTAAGAAAGTTATCCAATCTTTTGAAGTTAAAAGAAATGAACCGCAACTTAAAACACCATTATTATTATTTGATTATATTTTAAATCCACAAAGACTTGGCCAAGAGTTAAGAAAAGCAAAAGATAATAAATTTACGAATTTTAGAACAGAACTTGAAAAGATAGGTGAATGGGCAAAACAAATTCCACACCCTGTTTCAGTTGATAGAGTACGTCGTTTCCTTAGCGGAGAAAATCTTCTCTTGCTACCAAAAGAGAAAAAAGTTGCCAATGAAATGAAAGATTATTTAAATAGTTTTGTTAAGAGAGGCAAAGAGTACATTGCTGAAAAACCTATTATTGAAATACCTGGCACAGAATTTAAAATAAGAGGAAAAGACGTTTATAAGGCTTTAGTTGCAGAAAAAAGCCCTCTTGACACTGCAGTGAAAGGTAGATTTCAAGATATACCTGGCGCATTCATTCAAACGCTTAAAAAAAGTCCGATGATTCGTAATCAAGCTGATGTACTAAGAGACATTGCTTCTGGTAAAAAGCTCACCCCTTCGGAAATTGCACAAAGAACTCGATTATCCAAAGAAGATATAAATAATTTACTCCTTGGTGGTGTTGGAGGCAGTGGTTCAAACTTTAGTAAGCAACAAATTTCAACTGTAAAAAGCGGCATTCTTAATAACAAAGAAGTCAGAAGCTTAATAGGTAGATTCAGCCAAATGGTGGACGATAACCCAAACATCAACAAAAAGTCATTAGGCTTATTAGGCGAATACATCCATTCTTTAAGCGAAACTATATTTGGTAAGCAGGCGGCAAATTTAACAAATAAGCAATTGCGAAATGCATTAGATGCTGTAATGCAAGAAGCTTCTAAATCAAACATTAAATCATCGTTATCGCTTGGTCTTCAGGCAAAAAATATAAGGGAAGGACTTCGTTCACAGACAAGGCCAGGATCATTTACAAATGTAAAAGGGATAGATAATCCTATGGTTTTTGGTAAACAGTGGCAAAGAATAAGAAATGTTGAAGAAAGCAAAAAGTTTGTTAGTGAAATGCTTGAAGAATCAAGAAGGGTTAAAGATCCATTAAATATTACTAACTCTTTTGATGACTTGGTTAAAAAACCAGATATTCCAGTACAAAAGAAAGTGAATATATTAGACTATTTACGAACCCCAAACCGTGTGCTTGAGAAAATAGGAATGGGTGATGAAGCAAAACTCTTAAGACAAAAGTATGATGATTACCTTTTGGATTTGCCAAAAGAAATTGACAAGATTACAATTTGGAGCAAGCGAGTACCTAAATCTTCCAATCAAAGGATTTTCCAGTGGCTTGATGGAGATAAAATACAATTAAATAATGAGGAGTTAAAAGTTGCAAGTGAGATAAAAACTTATCTTAAGGAGTGGGCTGACAAATTAAAATTACCAGAGGAAAAAAGAATTTCTAATTACATTACACATATTTTTGAAAAAGGAAAAATTGAGAAAGAGTTTGACCCGGATTTAGCAAAGCTAATTCAAGGAAAGGTTGTTAAAAGTGTTTATGACCCATTCTTACAACGAAGGGTAGGACAACCAGATTATATTAAAGATACATGGCAAGCACTTGATGCTTATGTTAAAAGAGCCACAAGAAAATTCCACATGGATCAAGCATTAGAAAAAGTAGCAGTAAAAGCAGAAAATTTGCCACTTGAATCCTATAACTATGTAAAGGGTAGAATTGCTAGAATAAATATGCAACCAACAGATATAGACAATTTAATTGATAACTTAGTTAAAAGCTCTCCTATTGGTTATCGTTTAGGACAAAGAGCTGTTGCGGGAGTATCACAAACTGGAAGGCAAATGGTATCTCGTGGACTATTAGGCTTAAATCCCGGAACCGCGCTAAGGAATTTACAACAATCAACCAATACTTACGCAACATTAGGCGAAAAACACTTTGGAATAGGACTTATAAAAACAGTTCAGAACCTACCAAGACTTGTTTTAGGACGTGATACCGAACTTGAAGCTGTAGGCGTTCTTGGGAAAAATATAGTTTCGGATAGAACAATAAACGCTACCAAAAAATTCTGGCAATACGCAGATGACGCACTATTTTATATGTTCAATATGGCTGAAAAAATAAATAGAGGTATTGCTTATTGGGGAGCAAAAAGCAAAGGATTATCTCAAGGCATGCCTGATGCGAAAGCAACTCAATTTGCAAAAGATATTGTTGGAAAAACGCAGTTTTTTTATGATGTTATAGACACGCCAGCAGCACTTCAAAGTGATATTTCAAAAACACTTTTTCAGTTTGCTAAGTATCCCCTAGCTCAAACAGAATTTTTGGTAGAAATGATAAAAAACAAAAATATAGCGGGCTCACTCAGATGGGTAGCAAGTAACCTTCTTTTTTTAGGAACTGCAGGTAAGATTCTTGGATTAGATATAGAGGATTTATTCCCTGATTTTTCAAGGTTTGCCCCGAATAAACTAACTCCCCCTACACTTTCGCCTTTTATCGAAACAGGAAAGGCAATACTTAATGTTCCAGATGAATATGGCAATATTTCAAATGAGCAAAACGTACTAAAAAGAATTTCTGAAAGTAAAGATGTTCAAAAAGGAATATTAAACTATGTTCCAGCAGGTGGTCAATTAAGAAAATCAATTGAAGGAGCAAGGGCAGTTGGGGAAGGAGCAAGTCTTACGCCTTCAGGACGTGTTCGTTTTGAAGTTCCGCAAAATTTTCCATCCGCGTTACAAACTGTCCTTTTTGGACAATATTCTCTACCTCAAGCAAAAGAATATTTTGAGAAAAGAGAATCCGGTAAAAGTAGTTCTGAAATATTGTATGAAGAGATTTCTTCTTTACCACCTAATGAGAAGATGAAAAGGATTATAAAGACAAAAGAAGAAAATCCTCAGCTTTACTCATCATTTAAGCAATTAATTAGAGATGAAATGATGAAAACGAATACAAATGAGAAACGTATAAGAGAATTACCCGTTGGGGATGGTTCAAGGGCAAAAGCTATTGAAAAAGAATTCAAGAAACTTGAAACCAGTGAAGAAAAAAAGAAATTACTTAAAGAATATCTCCAAAAAGGTATTATTACGCAAAGTATCATTAAACAACTTATTAAAAATAAAATTAATCTTGTTGAATAAAATGTACCTTGACATAAGTGCCTCTAAGTGGTAATATGTTTTTGTAGGTTACGGACCTACCACATCGTTTTAGAAGCACGGAGAGTGCTTCTTTTTTTATTATGACAAAACAAAAGACAATTAAAGAAAAATTAAATGGGGAACCAACACCTAAGACAATTGTTGAATTAATTGGGGTTATGACTTTATCTGAAATTCAATTTCTAGACAAACTGTTTCAATCTCCTGAGTCAACAGCTTTCGCTTCAAACCAACGTGAGGGGCCTGTTGCGGGTTCTCTCCATCAGAAAAGAGTAATTCGACCCGCTGGTAGAGTTGGTACGCATATTCGCTGGACTCCAGTTGAGAACCTTTTCCATATTGAGGCTCGTAATCTAATACGAGAGATTATAGGAAGGAGAGCGTTTTATGAACAATGATAATAATTTACCAGAAGACGAACAAAAACTGAATGAGGCACTAGAACCTTTTAAAAAAATAAATTTAGAATTTCAAGAGTTAGAGAAAGAATTTGTAGGCGTAGATAGAACTGAGGTATACAATTATATGGAAGAAAAAGGTATTAACTCTGTAAGAGAAGCATACAATAAAATGTATGGTATAGAATCAGATTCACAACCAAGTGAATTTATAGAGAGTATGAAAAAAGCATTTCCTTTAGGAGAGAAAGAAGATAGTACTAAACAGAGTAATAGTGGATATAATGGACTCAGACAGAAAATATCTGACCACCTTAATAGAAAGAGGGAAGAATGAGTTTGAAGCACTATATTATTGATCTTACGTGGGATCCAGACAAGCTACAGATAAATGTTGATGAGTTGGAAGAAAAGCTTAATAAGTTGCTGTTGGCTCATAATCTTGAAGCGCGTCGTGAAACAGGATTTCTTTTTAAAGCATTTTCTCTTTCACCTTTGAAAAAAGCTACTCCAGAGGCAATGAAAACTGACCCTGTAATAGGATTTAAAAAGGTGATAAATAAACTACTTAGCGAGGAATGGACACCTACAAAACCTCATGAGGAGAGTAAAAAATATGAATAACGTAAATGCTACTGAAAAGATCCATACACTTTCTCTTGGAGCGTTAACGCTTCTTTCGAAAAAGGCAATGGGTGAATCTATGAATTGTAATTACAGTTTTGCGCCAGAACTTGAAAAAGCAGGGTTTTTTGAAAAGATAAATGAGGATCCAGGATGGAGACTTAAAAAAGGAATTCTTTCAATCGAAGATGGTTCTATCCAGGAAGTAATTGAATTGCAAGCCAGGAAATACGAGGAATTTATTTACAATAAAAACTATAGTAGAAAAACTACTTAGACACTTTTTTCTTCTTATTAGAAAAATCTGAAACCCTTGAGCTTATTGCTCAGGGGTTTTTTATTAAGCTTCTCCCTCAAGATCTCGTGGCGTAGGGCATCCTGGCGCTATTTTAAGCCACAGTGATGATATATTCAGCTTTTATAAGGTTAGTTTATGGATTTAAAAACAGGAGTGGGTTTAATGATCTTTTCTTCGGGTTTTTCTTTAATTTTATTCATAATCTTTTGTTGCGTCTCCATAATTTTATTTATCCTTCCATGAAGCCTACCAAAACTTTCTTTTGAAATAATTAATTGTTCACTTTGTTTAACATCTTTTACAACTTTCTTATTCGCTAGTCTATAAACTCTTTCTAATTCATTCTGTTCTATTTTTGTGTACCATTGAGTTGTTTGGATACTTTCGTGACCCAAAAACTCCTGAACATAACGTATATCTACTCCTTTTCTTAAAAGTCTTGCTGCAAATGTGCGCCTAAGCACATGAGGTGTTACAGCTTTTGCAATAGCAGCTTTTACTCCTTGTTCTTTAATCAGCCTTTCTATGCTTCTTGTTGTAATTGGTTTGTTGTTCTCATATTTATCAAACCTAGTAAACAAATAGATTGAGTTATTTCTTCTAGTTTGAAGATATTTTTTTAATGTTCTTACCATCTCATCGGTCATAAAACAAACTCTTTGTTTATCTCCTTTTCCCAACACCCTAAACCATTTTAATTTTAAATCGATATCAGAAACTTTTAATCTGCATAACTCTGCAACCCTTACCCCACTACCTAATAGAAACTCAGCAATTGCCCTTGTTCTTATATCAAACTCACTCCCCATTGGAATTGTTCTTATTAGTCTTTTAATTTCACCTTCTGATAACGCATCTAGGATTTTTCTTCGGGTTTTAGGTAAGTCTATTCTTAATGGATCAAGTACTGGTAATTCTTTTCTTACTCTTAGGAATTTAAGAAATGATCTAATTGTTATTAAATAATATGATTGCGTTACAAGACTTTGTGTAGCTGCAAGTTTACCCTGAAACTTGTCTATAATATCAAGGGTAATATCTTCTACTCTACAATTTGCAAACTTTGAAAAATCACTTAAATATCTACGATAGTTTTTAATTGTTGACTTAGCTTTACCTTTTAACTCAAGATAATGTAGGTATTCTTCTATCAATATATTCATAATTTTATTTTTGTAATCTTAACTCATTAATCATGTTAATTATTTTCCTCTGATTCCTAGCCACATTTAAAATTATTTTAAGTAAATTTTGATAGTCTCTATCGGAAAAACTATTTTCTTTTTTCAAAATACCGTTTTGTATCGTATTTGATAAAGGGTCTTTTTGAATAGTCCGGAAAATATCTTTGGTAGTTAAATGTGTATATTGAGCTGTAGTATCTGCTTTTTTATGTCCAACAATTTTTTGAACTTTAAAAAGATTAATATCTTCTGATAGCATTCTTGTAATAAATGAGTGTCTTAATGAATAGGGGGTTAAGTTTTCTCTTTTTATATTTAACCTTTCTATTCTATTTTTGAAATGGTATAACCAGTTGGATTTATTTGCTTTAGGAAAGAGTTTATCTTGAGTTAAAGTCTCAATATGCTTTTTGACGGGTTCAATTAGAGATGCTGCAATTGGCACATAGCGTGGTTGATTTGTTTTGCTTTCTTTTACAAGGAAAATATTTCTAACAAAATCTATACTATCAACTGTTAAATTTGCTACTTCCCCAGTCCTCATGCCAGTATAAGCTAAGATCATAAAAAACACTGTCCACATGTCATAGGTTTTTGGATCGTAAAAGTATGTATACATTTTCTTATGTCGACCTATATTAAATACTCTTTTTGGAGGTAAAGTTAGAAAAGCTCGTATCTCTTCATCCGACATTGTGGCTTTTAAAGAGGGTGTAGATTTAAATAGCTTTATTCTATCAAAGCCTCTTATATTCTTAAATTTACCCCAATATATTAAAGCGCTAATTACGATATTTAAGTATCCCCCTTTTCTGCCTTTTTGATATTGTGAAAATAAGAAGGATTCAGCTTTTTTTGGAGTAATTATTTTAAGCTTTTTGATTAAATAAGAAATTGCCTGAATTTTCCTAACCACTGTAGAACTTTTTAAACCTTCATGTAAAAGGAATAATTTAAAATTTTCTAGTTCTTTATTCATAAGTAAAGATGCTCAAACCCTATCAAAGACCAACAGTGACCACAGCCTGGTGGTCGTGCCTAAATCCTCTCAAGCCAAGACGTTCCACCACTATTGATTCTTATCGTTCTTTCACCATTATCAGATAGGGTAGAAGAAGGTTTGTCTTTCTTGAAAATATGAAGATCCCAATATGTTTTTATAGTTCTAAGAGCAAAAACTGTTGCACTTCCTTTATTACTCCTTGCATAAAGAAATTCAAACTTTCTTTTTTCAGAGGGAGTCGCAACATCCAAAAACATTTCGGTTAAAAGTACTGTTTTTTTTATCATATCTTATTTCCCTCTAGGGTTAAAAACTAAAACTTTCTTTTGCTTGTTATAAACAAATTGTGAATTTTTTGGAATATCTTGAATATAATTGAATAAAGTGTCATGCAACCATTCCTTACTACATTGAGAACAAAAATAACGATATTCATGGAATACACGTTTACTATTTGGTCTCCTCTCATAAATCTCTTTAGGGTAATCCTTGTGTTTTTTACCATCTGAATGTACAGCCCAATTAACTTCTGTGGTATCTGAGTTACATTCTGGACAAAGTATTACTTTTTTCATAACTGTTTGTATTCAGGGGATATTGGAGAAGACAAAAATGTTGTATAATTTAGTTGCCTCTCAACGTGTACCCTGAAAC
Source organism: uncultured Gammaproteobacteria bacterium (assembly GCA_964372855.1). GTDB lineage: Bacteria > Patescibacteriota > Microgenomatia > Levybacterales > UBA12049 > JACOXT01. The sequence goes on from CAYJRY010000005.1 coordinate 36,437, forward strand.
AGTCCGTTGAGGGGTATTTTATTACCCTTCATTAATGAATATACCATAGATAAACTGGTTTGTCAATAGGCAATATGTACTTGACAAATACTTTAGAGGTATGATATATTATTGATATGCAATATAGAAAAATTGATCCCTACAGAGTCTACAATGTAAAAGAAGCAGCAAAAGTATTAGATGTAAATCCCCAAACACTTCTTGATTATCTTCGAAATGGAAGAATTGTTGCTCAAAAGGTGGGAGAATACAAGATATTAGGACAAAATTTAATTAATTTCTTAACAATTTCCCAACAGAATATAGAAAAAGTTATTGAGGATAATAAAAAAGCATCAAAAAAATTTAGGATAGGTTCATAATGAAAAAAGAATATATTTATTTTTCAATATTCTTACTCCTTTTATTTATAGGTATATTTTATTGGTTTCAAATTAGGCCGGCAGGAATTAGGAAAAAATGTGCTGATCCTTACTACTCATTAGAACTAATTTCTTCAAAAGAAGGTGCTAATAAATCAAAAGAGGAGATTAAGGCAAACCTCAAGGGAGAAGGATTAACTAGCAATTTAAGAAATATGCTTTATAGAAATTGTTTAGTCTATCATGGTTTAAAAGCAGAAGACTTGTTCAATTGAGTAATCTTACAATTTTGATATAATATATTCACCAGACGAAAAAAACTGGCAAGCGATTAGTAGAAGAACGCAAATTCTGCGTTCTTTTTTGTTTTTATTCTTAAAAAAATATGAATAAACAAGTCGAATTGAAACAAAAATTTCTTGAGTACTTTAGAAAGTTACCTGTTCAAAAATTGGCTGCTGATTATATTGGAGTTTCGGAAGATACAATTACCGATTGGAAGAAAAAAGATAAAGAATTTTCCGACCAAATAGGTAAGGCTAAGTCCGAGTTTGCATTAACTCATAGCAAACGCGTAACCAGTTCTGAATGGTTGCTTGAGAGAATTTTAAGGACTTGTTTCTCTCCGCTTCCTATTCAAGAACTTATGGATAGGCTTGATTTAATTGAAAAAAAGTTAAGCGAAAAAAAATGAGTTCGATAATTTCTAGAAGAATAACAAAAATTGAAACTTTACTTGATAAAATTGGATTGGATAAAAAGTATAGATGTGAAGTCTTTGCTTGTAAGGAGGGATTTGATCCATTTTTACTTTATTCCTACCCCAATGATACACCTTTACGAATAATTCTTTCAGTTGATGATAGTGAGATAAACCAATGGAAAAGATGTGTGCATGGCAATAACACTCAAGGATATCTTTATGATGTAAAGAAAGCACTTGAACATTTTGGAGAATCAAGCAATGAAGGATGATTTTCCTCTTTCTCATATACTTCCGTTAATTGAAACTTTGTATCCTGAATGTAAAACCCAAGAACAAAAGGAAGAAAAAGCTTGTGAAATCCATGGACGAAATGCAATCAATGGAGAGCTTAAGCTTGCTAAGTGTTTTGAAAAACATCCTCTTCCAAAACAAGCGCTAATTGAGTTAGGAAGACTAATAGAAGAGGTAGAGATTAAGCAAACTACATACATACTTTATTCCAAAATTGAGGATAAAACAACTGAAGAACAAATTTTAAACATGCTTGAGGAATTGAAGAGTGAGTAATTGGATTGAGATTCCCGATGTCAAAATTTTGAATCTAACGGAGGCTTCAGGCTTTCTTGGACTTACAGAAGCTGAGGTTAAAAAGATTGCTTCTAAGCTGAAGGCAAAAATTATAGAGAGAAAGTATTTTTTTCTAGAAAGTGACTTAGAGAAGTTTAAACACAAATAGTTTTAAGCAGCCCCACCTTTGTATTCTTGTTCTGAGGATTTTGTTTCTCCTTGATAAGTAGCAGAACCGAGATAAGAGAGAATATTTTCTCCCAATATCCTAAATTGCTTACCTATTGTTATATATTGAATCCCACCATTTTTTTTGTCAGCTAATTCATTTCTTATTTTGCGGGGGGCAATAGAAAGAGCATCAGCTACTTCATCAATGGTATATGCTCGGTTAGGGTTTATAGGCTCTGTAGGTTTTGTGATATTGTTGTCAGTTCTTCTCATGCAAATTTTTATAACATAATTTTTGCTAGTTGTCAAGTTTTTTTCTTAATTTAGCCTTACCCGTAAGCTAAAAAACTACTACTTGACAAGTCTAATAAAAAGGTATAAAATAATTCTACCAAATATAAAATAGTATTTGGCAAGGATCTATTAAGAGACCCATATCTTGGGTCTTTTTTTGTTGGAAATATGGACAGACAGGAAATTAATTCAAATATTAATTCAGTAAAAGTAAAGCCGAAATTTATAGCACAGAGGTGTCCGGTGTGTAACGGTTGGAAGACTGTTGGCAATGCTCGTAAGCCATGTGACGTATGTGGAGCAAAAGGTTTTCTAGAGATACCAGTTGAGGAGGTAAGGCATGGCTAGTCAAAACACGAACCCCGCTCGTTCTCTAAAGTCTGCACCTAGCGGGCGGGGTACACCTCATGACATTATATCTTCTATCAATACCTTAGTCAAGAAAATCGACAAAGAAGCTGATGAGTTTTTGTTGGATAGGTTGCTTCAAACTGTACTGAATCCTCAACCCCTAACCGAGAAACAAAAAGAATGGGTTATGTCTTCTGAAAGACGAACTCTTGTTAAAAAGGGTATTCTCAGGCCATATAAACAGGTTTTAGATGATATTTACGTAAGTTGTCGATCAACAATCTTAGAGCATTTATCACAAGATTATGAGTAATTATAGAATCAAACCAACACTACAACAACAGCTAAAAGCCGAACAAGAAGGCAAATTTGACAATATTGTTAAGGAAGTTGTTGAGATGAGTGGGTTATCTGATTATGACGATTCAGATTTGGTACCAACTAATAGAAAAGACTATAGGAGGACAGAAACTCCCGTAAGTACATATACCTTCGAAGAGGTAAAGAAAGCAATAAAAAATAAGAAGCCAATTGAAACATCGTTTTTTGAGATCGAAGATTTTATATTTGAACAGATAAGGTGTGAACGTTGTGAACGTTGTGATTATTCGCGGGATGCCAACTTGTTTATAAAATACTCAAAAAGCGATGAGAGAACTGAAATCATAAACGATTTTGAACATAATGGAATATTATACTGGCCTATCAAAAATAAGTTAGCTGATTTAGGAGCAATACTCTTGCCATCAAAGATTGAGGAATACGAAAGTGATGATAAGCTAGTTAAAGAAATATCTGATTTTCTATTTACTTACTTTGAGCCTCCTAAATACTACGAAGGAATACTGCCTTATTTAGTTTTGTTTTATTGGATAAGCGATAGATTTCCTTTTGTCCCCTATCTTCATTTTGTAGGACTAACAGGAACAGGTAAGAGCACTGCTCTGGAAACTTTTGGAAGCATATCTTATAAATCGATAAACGCTTCTGGTGCGATTACTATTGCTTCAATTTTTAGACTTGCTCACCAATGGAAGGGGACGCTTCTTTTGGATGAATTTGATCTGGGAAATAAGAACTCCGAATCCTATGGCGGGATGCTTCAATTGTTGAGGAGTGGGGTTTCAGACAAACCAGTTTTTAGGACTGAAGGAGATAGAAAAAAAGAAGTCGAGTTGTACCAGATAAAATCACCTCGAATCTTCTCATCACAGAATCCAATTGTTGACGCAGCACTTCAATCTAGGACCATTGTTGTGAAAATGGCGAAAAATACAAAAGCTGTACCACTTTATAGATTAGACAATTTTTATAAAAAGGCGCAATCGTTAAGAAATAAGCTCTTACTTTGGAGATTTAGAAATCTTAATAGTGTTGAACTTGAAAAGATAGAGTATGGGTTCAAGGAGCTTTTAGCTTTTGATGGTAGAGTTCAACAGGTCCTAACTCCTATTTACTATCTAGCAAACGATAGTGTTAGAAAAAAAATTCTTGATTTTGCGTTCGAACAAGAAGAAGAAACGAAGCGGGAGAGACTCGAAGAAATTGATGGACAGATATTCCTTTACATTTACGAACATTCAAAAGAAGACATATCGCTTAGCGCACTTACAGAATCAATAAATACCAAAAGAGTTAAACAGGGCTACAGAATTTCTTATACCGAAAGAAAATTAGGAAACATAATTAGAAAAGTACTTGGATTTGCTACCGAAAGGCGCAGAGACGGATATCGCCTAATCATTAAACAGGAAAGAGTAGAAGAATTAGCAACTTACTATGGTATTGGTTTGATACCTTTAGAAGATTCACAACATTCACAAAGTTCACAGAATAGTGGATTTGAAGCTAATTCAGAAGATGACAGCGACTTCATTGGAAAGGAAATTGAACCCGTATGAGATGTTATTGCGTGTCAATGAGTAAAAAAGAATTAGTATTGCCAAGCTATTTAACGAGGGTATTCGAAGCAAAAACGATTGAAAAGAAAACCAAGAAAATTCTTTATTTTACTATTGAAAAACTAAGAGAAAAAGGTTGGCAAGTAGGGATGTTAAAGAATTTTGTTTATGGCACAGCATCAATTCCAAGCATAGTTAAGATTTATAAAAGTAATTTAAATGAATGAGAATGGGAATTTCATCGTTTGTATGTCTTGCTGGAAGAAAAGTTCAGACAAAAATCCACCTGTGTTTGGAAGGCTTGTTGAATCAGGTAATGTACATATTAAAAGGCAAGGATTGGACTTTCTCATTTCCGGTGAATGGTTTTTAATAACTTGCCAGAAATGTGGAGTAACTCTTTATGAAAAACTCGAAAAAGAGGAAGAAGTTTTATTTGAAGATAGAAAAGAGAAAATTAAAAGATTTTTCTTTAGCGGGTCAATTTTAGGAGGAACGATATGAAAGATTGTAAAAAATGCCAACAAATAGATGCTAACAAACAACTTGAAGAATTGCTTTTAAAAGTAATTGATCTTATGCAAATAGAGATTAGAAAAAGTTTTTGGCAAATTGTCAAAGATATTGAAATTCTACGTAAGCAGCAGAAAGAGGAGAAAAACTAAAATGGACCCAGAACAATTTAAGGAGGCAGTTGAAGAGTTTAAGCAGATTTATCAAGAGGAGTGTGGTATTGAACTTTCAAGTCAAGAGGCAGCTCATAAAGCAAGTGGACTTCTGCAGCTTTTTGACTCCTTGACAAACAACAACAGAAAGGAGCTAAAATGAAATTAACCGAGTTACAAATGTACGACAATTTTAAATTCTACAACAAAACAGAGAAAAAATATTATCTTGATTACTTCCGAAAGTCTGATGAGTCCGAAGACCGTCAAGTTGCCTCTATTCCAGATCAGATCAAGTGGGCAGAAATAGAAAAGCAGAAACGTAATCTGACTACCTTGAGCATAAAGCATTTTAGCGAATCTAGGTCAGCAAAAATGCCAGGACGTCCAGAGTTCAATCACATGATAAGTGAGATTTATAAAAGGCATGATGTAAAAGGTATTATTTGTTGGAGGTTGAATCGTCTTAGTCGCAATCCAGTAGATGAAGGCACTATCCGATGGCTTCTCCAGTCTGGAGAGATAGAAGAAATAATAACGTCAGATAAAGTATATACGCAAGTAGATTCAGATTTTGTAATGGCATTAGAATGCGCCCAATCCCAACGTTTTATTACAGATTTGAGAAAAGATACAGCACGTGGTATGAAATCAAAACTAGATAAAGGCATAGCGCCTATTCTTGCTCCTCCAGGCTATAGAAATGCTATTGAAAAGAGACAAGGGGAAAGAGACATTGTTCCCCACCCTACCCAATTTCCTTTGATGAGGAAATTATTTGAATATTTTTTAACAGGCAATTACTCAGTACAACAATTGTGGTTTAAAGCAGAAGAATTAGGGGTAAAAAGTAACAGAGGTAAAATTATTTCAAGAACACAGTTATACGAGTGTCTGAAAAATCCGTTTTATACAGGGACAAGATTTATCTATGCTGGTAAGCTTTATACTAATGGGATTCATAAGCAAATGATAACTGATGAGGAATTTGATCAAATCCAAGAAATCTTATCAAAACGTACTCGCCCAAGAGCACAACTTCATACGGATTTGCTAAATGGACTTATTAAGTGTGGCGAATGCGGCCGAGGAATAACTTCTGAAATACATGATAAGAAGTTGAAAAATGGAACTGTTAATAGACATATTTATTATCGCTGTACTAAAAAATGGAGAGCTATCAAATGTAAGCAGCCATATATTCCGGCTCAAGAGCTAGAAAGACAAATAAATCAATATCTTGATGGCCTTAGGCTATCAACTAGATTTGTAGAATGGGGTATAAAATGGCTTAATACAATGCATCAGAACCAAAAAGAAATAAGAGAATCTAGGCTTATTTCTACAAGACAGCAATATGATGGAATAAATAGAAAAATTGACAAAGTAATTGATCTTATGATCTCCAACATTCTAACTTCAGAGGAAGGGGCTTTTAAAAAACAAATGCTGGAGATAGAAAAGCAGAGGCTTTATGCAACGCTAACAAAAATTGATACTCATGTTTCTGAATGGAGTGACTTGGCAATAGAAACATTTGACTTTATTAAGACAGTCAAGGATAAATTCAACAATGGTACTATAGATCAGAAAAAAACTATTCTTCGTGTTATTGGCTCGAACTTGGTATTGAAGGATAAAAAGCTTACAATTGAACTTAGAACACCATTTAAATATGTACAAAAAGTGGCTGGAGAATTAAATGATAAAAAAACTAGCCTTGCGTTCGAGAAAATTGATTCTGGGTGACTGAGGGGATTTGAACCCCCGACTTTCAGGTCCGCAACCTGACGTTCTATCCGCTGAACTACAGGCACACGATCTCAACAAATCTCCAAAAAGAAGTTTAGCACACCAACCGTTTAGAGAGG